>JBKQWF010000025.1:0-15841 GCA_052139695.1 Limisphaerales bacterium | reverse complement strand
CGCTCATGCAGAACAGGAGAAAGGGCCTCATAGCGCTGCTCAATCGCCTGCGCAGATGCTTCCATGAAGGAAGCCTACACCATTCCATCCATTAGTTGAAGCGTTTATTTATGCACGGACCCTTAGCAATTGCCGGCGCAACTTATGGCGCGCTCACTCGAAAGAACTGGCCTGGCCCATTGTTCGAGAATGACAGAGACATCTGATTAGTCCCCCCATCGCCGATGAAATTTGTTTGGACGATCCAAGCGCTTGTCGCCAGGTTGGTGTTTCCCCAGACCGTGTAACTCTGACCCGAAACCGTCGCCAGGCTGAAAACAAAATTGGTCCCGGACAACTGCGGCGCAAGAAGCAAAGGTGGCGGAGCGTTGCTCTCCATTAAAATGGCGTCCCCGTACACCAAGCTGGGCACGGCAAAAGAAACGTAACTTCCTGCAGAATCCGCTCCCTTGGTGAAGGGGAGAATGGCACTGGCGCCGCCATTAATATCGGGTGAAGCCAGGAGAACGTTGTTGATTGGGCCGGTCCCGTAATAGTATTTGACCGAGAAATTCGACTGTGCTCTCGGCGTCGGATAGTTCCCGGCGTCGTCTCGCCAGGCAATGTTGCTTTCACCAGCCAAATTGATCAGGTTCAACAAATTGCTTCCCCCGCCGGCCTTGGCAAAGGCCCAGACCTTGTTGGGGGTCGCGACTCCGGCTGCGGGAATGCTCAACGAAACGGCGTTGCCGCTATTGGTCAGCCCTCCATACAGCCACCCTTGGTAATTGATGATGAAGTTATAGTAGTTTGTCAGCGTATTCGCCAGGTTTGGGCTTAGCGTGAGTGTCTCATTTGGAAAATACTCGTTGTCGAGCATATGCCCGCCGTCGCCCAATTCGAGATGCGTGCCGCCGCTGGCAAAGATTGTGGCATCGCACAGCAACACGCCAGGCGTGGCAAAGGTGCCACTCGTTTTCCCACGATCCATGTAAGCAGCCAGGACCACCGGTTTCCCGTTGCCCCAGGCCAGTCCGTCATCAATGACCGACCTCAGGTCGTTGTAGGTGACTTGTCCGTTTGCCTCCCAGCATTCCACATAAACGGCTTCGATAGTCGTTTGATTGGCTGATGCCGGCAGGCCGAAACCGCCAACGTTGTTGAAGATAATTCGTTTGCCCGTGGCCGCGCTGGCATTGTTGAGAAATCCCGCAAAGGTTGTCCCCAGGTCCACAGGGTTGCCGGAATGATCATACAGCATGCCCGACGGCTCGCCGATCTGGTCCACATGCCAGCCATCAAAGCCGTAGGCGGCAAAAACGTCATTTCCCTTTCAAAGATGTAGCCGTAAATGAGAGGACCTTGCGCCAAGAGCGCTGCCGGAAGGCTTGTCAGCCACAGGAAAAAAAGGACACTACCGACTCCCTGCAACTTATGGATCACACCGCGAATCTATCGCCGGCCTCCATTCCAGTCAACACAATACGCATCTTCCGATCTTCATCTTTCTGTTGCGCAGGCCGAAGCGGATGGCGCATATTGAGAGAAGCGGTTATGTTGTGGCCGCCGAATAATGAAGAAGCCATCGATTTCGATTATTTTTCTCACGGTCTTAATGGACCTGGTGGGGTTTGGGCTCATTTTGCCTCTCATTCCTATTTATTCCGCCAAGTTTCACGCCGCGGGCTGGATGATTGGGGCGATTCTCGGTTCTTACTCGCTTATGCAATTCCTCTTCTCGCCGATTTGGGGACGGCTTTCCGACCGGGTGGGAAGGCGGCCCGTTTTGCTCGGCAGCACGGCTTGCGCTTGCGTCTCTTACATCATCTTTGCCATCGGCTCCGGCTTGTCCGGCAATACCGCGCTGGCCGTGATCCTGTTCTCGCGCCTCTTCGCCGGGATTTGCGGGGCCAACATCACCGTGGCCCAGGCGTACATCGCCGACATTACGCCGCCAGAGAAACGCTCCGCCCGCATGGGCCTGGTCGGCATGGCCTTTGGCCTGGGCTTCATTCTTGGACCCGTCCTTGGCGGATTGAGCAGCAAGTATTTCGGGCTCAAAGCTCCCGGTTGGACAGCGGCGGGATTGTGCGCGCTGAATTTTCTCTGGGCATTCGTCCGCCTGGGGGAAAGCTGGCAGCCGGCGGACCATTACCTGACGCAGCGGCCGCATCTCGAACAATGGCTGCACATTATGCGCGCTCCGCGCCTGAACCTGCTCATCGCGATCTTCTTCCTCGCCACCTTCTGTTTCACCTGCTTTGAATCGACCATCGGCCTGCTCGTGATGAAGAATTTTAATATTGACACCAAGGCGGGCCTCGGCACGGTTTCCTGGCTGATTGCCTACTGCGGCGTCGTCGGCGCCACAGTGCAGGGCGGCGCCATCGGCAGGCTGGTGAAAAAGCTTGGGGAACCCAAATTGATTTCCGTGAGCCTTTTTCTCGCCGCCGTGGGAATTGGCATCCTGCCCTTTTTAACCACCTGGGGGTTGCTGCTGGCAGGCTTGGCCATCTTTTCCGTCGGCTCAAGTCTCACCCGGCCTCCGGTCTTTGGCATGATTTCCATGCTGACCGCGGCGCACGAACAGGGGGCGACCATGGGCGTGGCGCAAGGCGTCGGCAGCCTGGCCCGAATCTTCGGCCCTATCTTTGCGGCAACGTTGTTCTACCAGAACGCGCCTCTCCCTTATTTGATCTGCGCCGCGCTTTGCTTTTTCACCGGGGTGGTGACGATGCAATATTTGACGCATATCCAGCCGGCGCCGACGCCCGCGGTGTAAAGGCATGGAGCGTTTGCAAAAGGCCCTGGCCCGCTTTGACGCGGAAAATGCGCGCGATCCGAACATGGAAATTGCCGACGGGGCCGGTTATCCCCGGGAATTGCTTTACGCGCGGCGGTTGACGGGCTGGGTGCTCAAGCTTTCGCCGGAGGCTTCCGAGAGCCTGCGTCTGGCGGCGCGCTGCCAGCATCTTTGCCGCTGGATGATTCCGCGCGAAACCCAGCCCATGACCCGGCCCGGCTATTTGCGCTGGCGCAACGAGTTGAGAGAGTTCCACGCCCGCCGCTCCGCTGAGATTTTGCGCGAAGTGGGCTATCCGGAGGAAATCATTGAGCAGGTGCGCGCCTTGAATTTGAAACGCCATTTCCCGGCCGACCCTGAAAGCCGGGTCCTGGAAGACGCGCTTTGCCTGGTGTTTTTGGAATTTCAATTCGCCGATTTGGCCGGGAAGACGCCCGAGGACAAAGTGATCAACGCGGTCAAAAAAAGCTGGCAAAAAATGACGCCGGCCGCGCGGGAGAGAGCGCTGGCTTTGCCCCTTAGCAAAAAGGAGAGGGAATTAATCGAGCGCGCCTTGCGTGATTGACGGGGCAGACGCATTCCAATTTCCGTAACGTCCGTGGTCGTCTCGGCGAGGCGACCCTACCGCGAGATTTGGATGCGTCTGTTCGTCTGTTCCGGCCGATTGACTTGCGGAACGCGCCCTGCTATACAAAAAGAAAGGCTGGTCGTCCATTTATTCCTGATGAAAACGCCATGTCGCAAGGGAGCGCGAAATTGCGCGATGGGATTTTGAGAGAATGTCAAATATATGAAAAGATGCCGTTCCGGTTGGGGTATCGCTTTGGGGATGGCGATGTGGCTGCTCTCCACTCTTTCCAGCCACGCCACCGCCATTGTCTGGACCAATCTTAGCAGCGGCAATTGGAGCGAAGCGACCAATTGGTCACCCAACCTTGTTCCTTCCACCAACGACGATGCTTTGATCACCAACGGCGGAACTTACGATGTCAGTCTCGACAGCAGCGCCACCATCAACAGTTTGACCGTGGGCGGTAGCAATGGCGTGCAGACTTTGCATACGGGCGTCAGCGTGCTCACTGTCAACAATGCCACCGACATCAGCACCAATGGCGCCTTTGATTTGGAGGGCGGCTCTTTCTATGGCCCCGGTCCGATGTTGATCAGCGGCTCGTTTCTTTGGACTGGCGGCTATCTCGGCGGCGGACCGGGCGCGACGGTGTCGGTGGCGCCAAGCGGCGTGATGTCGCTGGTGGGCCAATTTTACACTCTTTACGGAATCATCACCAACGCCGGGTCCATCCTCATCACCAGTGGAAGTTTGGCCATGTCCGGGGCTTGCTTCAATAACAATGGCATGTTGATCAATTTGCCCGGGGCATTGGTGCAATTAGAGTCCGACGCCAATATTCAAGCGCTTTGCGGCTCGGAAGCAGTGACCAATTTTGGCACAGTAGTCAAGTATGGTGCCCCGGTTTCACCCATTGCCGCTCCCTTCTATAACTACGGTCTTCTCGATGTGGAAGGCGGGACGGTCAGCCTGGCCTCAACCTACAGCCTGACGAACGGAACCATGAATTTTGGCATCAGCGACCTTTATGATTACGGGTCTGTCGCCCTCTCCGGCAATCCGGCGCAATTGGCGGGCAGCATCACTGCCAGTTTAGATGGCGCTTACCAGCCGATTGCTCCGAACACTTTTCCGGTGGTCACCTTTAACTCCTCCAGCGGCGGTTTCACCCATACCAATCTTCCCTACTTGGACGCCTGGGCCACCAACTATAGCGCCGCGGCTTTTTCCCTCGTTGTCCTCAACGCGCGCCCGATGATTTCCCCCATTCTCACGCAAATGGTCGATGAGACCTCCAACCTGTCGTTCTATGCCATTGCCACCGACGCGGACCAACCGCCGCAAACCCTGGCCTTCAGCCTGTCCAATGCCCCGGCCGGCATGACGATCGGGACCAACTCCGGCCTGATCAGTTGGACTCCCACCCAGGAACAAAGCCCCTCCACCAACGTCGTTACCGTTTTCGTCACGGACAACGGCACGCCGCTCCTGAGCACGAACACTTCTTTTCAAGTGGTGGTGGTGGAAGTCAACGAAGCCCCGCTTCTGCCCCTCATTGGCCTGCAAACGGTCAATGATTTGGCCCTGCTTACTGTCACCAATACGGCCGCGGAATCGAACATCCACGCTACGATCACCGGTTACTCTCTCATGAACCCGCCCGCCGGCGCTGTTATCAGTTCCAAGGGGGTCATTACCTGGACGCCCAATCGAAGCCAGGGCCCTGGCACCAATATGATCATCACTGTTGTAACGAACAGCGATCCGTTCGACACTGTCAATCCTACGCTGACCTCGCTCAACCGGTTCAAGGTCATCGTCTTTGGCCTCACCGTGCCGCCCCTCCCCGATTACACTGTCAATGTCGGGCAGACCCTGATTCTCACCAACACGGCGACCGACAATGATCCGACCCGCGCCCTTGCCTTCAGCCTGACCGATGGCCCGCCCACAGCCACCCTCGGCAGCGCCAGCGGCATCTTCGTCTGGCGGCCCGGACTGGCTTATGCCGGAACATCCAATACCATGACCGTGGAGGTGAGTGTCAATAGCACGCCACCGCTGAGCGGCGCCCAAACCTTCACCATTTATGTCAATCCATTGTCTCCGCCAGTGACCTTGTCGCAGCCAGGGGTGGCCGACGGCCATGTTCAATTCCTGGTGAGCGGCCCGGTGGGGCCGACATATTTCATCCAGGTTTCCCTGGCTCTCTCCGGTGACTGGACCAATCTTGAGACAATCACCCCGGCCGCTTCCCCGTTCATTTTCGCCGATACCAATTCCATCTTGACCAAACAGTTTTACCGGGTGCAACTGGCCCCCTGAAGCGCGTTTGCCAAGGCGCCGATGCAGATATTGGATCACGCAGTTTGAGCAGGACTTGTTTTTGCCCCAATAATTCAGCGGACTCGATGTCGTTCAATCTGCGCGCATGAGCCAGGGGCCACTGTTACAGAAAAATTGTCTGGTCGCGCGCCGGGCCGACCGAGACAATTTTCAACCGCGCGGCGGTCAAATCATCCAGCGCCCGGAGGTAGCTTCTCGCTTTGGCGGGCAATTCATTCCACTTTTTGCAATGCCCCGTCGGCTTCTGCCATCCAGGAAACTCCGCATAAACCGGCTCGCACTTCGTCAGCACCTCAATGTCCGAGGGGACGTAATTGAGTTTGGCCAACCCGGCGCGATAAGAGATGCACACCTTGATCGTTTCCAGGCTGTCCAAGCCATCGAGGTTGGTCACGGCCAATTCGTCAATGCCATTGATAATGGCGGCGTAATGGCTGGCCACAGCGTCGAACCACCCGCAACGGCGCGGCCGGCCCGTCGTCGCGCCAAATTCCCTCCCCATGCCGTGCAACAAATCGGAAATGTCAGCGCTTTCCGTGGGCAACGGTCCTTCCCCCACGCGCGTGGTGTAGGCCTTCATCACTCCCACCACTTTATCCATGCGATGGGGCGCCACTCCTGACCCCGTGCAAGCGCCGCCTGCCGTCGTATTGGAGGAAGTGACGAAAGGATAGGTGCCATGATCAATGTCCAGAAAAGTCCCTTGCGCGCCTTCAAAGAGTATGTTTTGCCCGCGGCTCATCGCCTGGTCCAGGAGCACAACCGTGTTGGTCACATATTGCTTCAGCCGGTCCCCGGCGGCGCGATAGTCGGCATGCACTTTTGCGAAGGAAAGAGGCTTGGCGCGGAGAGCTTTTAGAATCTCGTTGTTCTCCTTGATCTTGAGCCGCAGCAGAGCCTCGAACCGATCGGGGTTGATCAAATCAATCATCCGCAGGCCCGTGCGCGCCGCTTTGTCGCCATAGGCCGGGCCGATACCGCGCTTGGTGGTGCCAAGTTTGTTCTTCCCTTTCAGCGCTTCGCGGTGCTCATCCAATTCGCGATGGTAAGGCAAAACGAGATGGGCCGCTTCGCTGATAAAAAGGTTTTTCACCCGGACCCGCAGTCCCTTGAGTTCCTCGATTTCCGAGACCAGGCTCACGGGGTCCACCACCACCCCGTTGCCGATGACGCAAAGCTTGCGCACCCGCAATATGCCCGAAGGAATCAGATGCAGGATATATTTCTTCTTCCCGATGAAAACGGTGTGTCCGGCGTTATTGCCGCCCTGAGTGCGGACGACAATATCGGCCTTTTCCGTCAAAACGTCGATGATCTTACCTTTGCCTTCGTCGCCCCATTGGGCACCCACCAAAATCGTATTAGCCATAAACTGTGCAAGTCAAACTAGCGGCGCCTCTCCACAATAAAAATCCCCGAAACGTAAATTCCGGGGCAGAGGCACAAGTCTTTACGGACAGAGGCTAGAAAGAGCGAGGCAGCGTGTCAACGCGGAAGAATCATTCGGGTTTTAGTTTTTTTATACGGAATTGCCGGAAGCGGTGTCTATTGGTAGAATGGCAGGTGGAAGAGGATGATGCTGATGTTCGCGTGAACCCATCGGAACTTAATGGCCCTTGGTGCCAGCCGCTCTACGAAGAAAAAGCGGCGGGGCTCATCCTTTATGGCCGCGCCCTGGGCCTGAGCCACGGCGAAGCGGAAGATGTTCTGCAAGAGACCTTTCTGGCCTTGCTCCAACTGCCGTCCATGCCGGAGGAGCCCGGCCATTACTGCCTGCGTGCCTTCCGCAACCGGGCGATGAATCATCATCGCAGTGTTTGGCGCCGCTTGACGCGTGAGTGGGAATCGCTCCGCTGGTTCGAGCGCGGCTCGGCCCAGGACGAGGCGGAAGCGGAGGCGATGCGCCAATTGGCCAGCCTTCCTGCCGAGCAACGCGAGGTGATTGTTTTGAAGATTTGGAACGGGATGACCTTTGAGGCGATTGGCCGTCTGGTGGGGGTGTCGCCCAACACCGTCGCCGGACGTTACCGGTACGGCATCAATAAATTGAAGTTTGCCATGAAAGGAAGTTTTTATGGACGAGATGAACCAGTTCGAGAAACAGTTGCAATCCTGGACCCCACGCCGCCCCTCGTCTAGGGTGGCTCGGCGGCTTTTTGGCATAGCAGGGGAAGCCGCGATGCCAGTCCGATCGATGGCCGGTTGGAATTGGCTGGCGCCGCTGGCTGGCTGCGCTTTGACCATGCTGGTGGCGGTGCATACCGCTACTCTTGCCACCACGCCCCTGGCCAGCCGGACCAACAACGGCTCGCTCTTTACCATCATGCTCACTGCAGCCGACTCCTCCAATCTGGCCACATTTACCCTAAGCCAGTTGGATGAAAACATGGAATACAACGTCTGGTCCCACGCCTCTCATCATATCCCTGTCGTTTCTCCCCCCGAAAGCCGGCCACGGCTGGACATTTTCAACGTCATCCCCACAAATCGGTAGCGCGGCAGATGATCGATGGCAGAGACCCGTTGAATTGTCTTTCATATTTGGGCGGTGCCGCAACGCCATGACTTAAGGCTTGGTCCGCAACGCGTAGTCGCAGAGGGCGCGCAGGTTTGCTTCCGGCGTGTCGCGAGGGATTTCGCAACCGGCGCCGACAATATAACGGGCACCGGCCGCGCGATGGCATTCGGTCACGCAGGAACTGACGTTTTCCGGCGTGCTATTGCGCACGACTTTCACTGGATCGAGGTTCCCCAGCAGCATCTGCCTAGGCCCCATTTGGACGCGAGCGTCCGCGATTGACACGGGAAAATCCAGATCGACAATGTCGCAGCCAAGCTGGCCCATTTTCTCCAGCAGCTTGGAAGTGTTGCCGCATATATGGAGACGAACCAGCCCGCCCGCCGCATGAATGCCATCGACCAGTTTTTTTTCGTAAGGCCAGACAAATTCCTCGTAAATCTCCGGCCCGACCAATGAGGCGGCCGCATCTCCCACGCCGATAATATCCGCACCGCGCTGCAGTTGCGCCCGCGCGAAGGGAAGTTCCATTTCCAGGACGAACTCGAAAAGATCCCTGATAAAATCAGGATCATCATAGAAATCGAGCATGATGGTGTTGATGCCGCGCAAGTCCGCGCTTTCGGCCATGGGCCCTTCCACCCAGCCTTCAATGAATTTGTCTCGGCCGAACTGTTCCTTGAAGAGCGCGACGGCGCGAAGGCGGTCCGTCATGCGCCCGCCGCCATCTGGATCCGGAATCTTTAATCGCGCCAGGGCCGCCGTATCCGCCAGCAAGGCGTTCTCTTCCTTCAACGCCGGCGGCGAATCGTCGAAGAGGGCGATGTCCGCGCCGCAATCCGCCGCTTCGCGGGCGGGATCGGAAATGGTGGAGACAAAGTCAAAACCAAATTTCTCCGCGGTCCGCGTCTGCGCCGCCACCAGGGTGCGGTAATCCAGGGCGTATTGCCGGTAAGTGACCCCGATTTGCGCGGCGGCGAATTGCATCGTGATGGGCATGAGCGGCAGGCGATCAATCGCCTGGCCTTGAAGATGGGTGAGAAGGCGGGTGCGGCTGTTCATACTCATAAACTGTATTCCCCAGGCAAAAAGCGGGCGGGATCGGCCAGCGCCAATTGCGCTTCGATAAACGCCGCTTCGTTTTCCGGCAATTCATCCAGGGCCTCTTGCAGGGTATCGAACCAGGTCACTTCATTGGGGGCGATCCGCACTTCCCCGGCGGCATGGGCCGCGCGCAAGAGTTCCAGGGCTTTGCGCGCCACGGCCACGCCCGCATGGTAATGTGAATCGCTGTCAACAATGACGCGGGCCAATTGGATGGCCGATGACGGCGAAATAATGAAGGCTTGCGGGTCGGCCGCGACGTCGGACTCCACCAGCCAATGTTGCAGTTGCAAGGCGGATTTTTTTCCGTGACGGCGCGCCGTATTGAACAAACGGCAATCGTAGGCCAGTTGCTCCAGGTAACAGGTCGGCGCCATGCCGCCGAGCAGTTTGATGTTCTGGACGGACTCATTCGACCAGGTATCGCAGCAGGCGGCTGCCAGGTTGCCCATGGGGCTCAAGTGAGCGCAGGCACTGGTCTTGCCTTCCATCGCCATCGGGCAGCCGGTGATCGCTTTGAGAATGGGATTCTCGTAGCCGCAATCCTTGCCCGGTCCGACCGCGCCGCATTCGTAAGCGACAAGGGAACGCACAGCGGTGACGGCGCGGACGACGGCGGCGAAAACACGCGGGATCATTTTTTGTTCCGCCAATACCATGGCCGTATTGCCGAAACCACAGGCGGTGTCGCCCGCGCATTTGACGTGGTGGCTGTCAGCGATTTTCTTAAGGCGCGTCCAAAGAAAGCGCATGTCGCGCTCGCCCAGGATGCAGAGCGAGAAGATACTGGCCGGTAAGTCGCCATTGACGAGCGCGTCGTCGTGCAATTCCTTGCCGCCGACGGATTCGATGCTCAACAACTCCGCGCCCGCGGCGGCGGAGCCCTCGAAAAGTTCGAGCATGGCCTCCCAGTAACGGCCCCGGCGCATGAGCGGCGGACGCTCGAATTCCCGGTTGTCGTTGGGCGTCATTCGCAAAACACTTTTCAGGCCGCTCCGGTCCTTCTCGGCTTGCATCCCATCCAACAGAACCTTTGCAATCTCCAAACCCCAAGCCGGATGCTCGGTCATTGGCGGCAGAGTTTCGAACTCGATGACCACGCCGGGCACTTCCAGTTCCGCCGCCCGGCGCAAGGCTCCTTGAATAATCTGTTCGTACTGACGGCGCACTTCAGGCATCGTGCTCGCGTCGATGGTCATGGGCGGCAAGGTGAAGTTCAGTTCCGGATAAACGGTGCCGCCACCGATGACCATGCCGCTGGCAGTGGTGACGGGTTTGGGAGCGAGGCCAAAGATGAGCTCATCAGGCTCCTCAATGGCGAGCGATTGGAAATGCATCGCGGGATGGCCTCAGGCCTTGGGATGGAGCAAGGACATGGCGGCATCGACCGCGCTGGCCGCGTCCGCGGCGTAGGCATCGGCCCCGATTTCGCGGGCATATTCCAGGGTCACGGGCGCGCCCCCGACGACAATTTTGACCGAAAGCCCGGCGTCACGGATGGCTTTGACGGTATTGCGCATGGCCGGCATGGTGGTGGTGAGCAAAGTCGAAAGTCCGAGGAGGTTTGGATTATGTTGCTTGATGGCCTCGACGTATTTGGCCACCGGCACATTGACGCCCAAGTCAATCACTTCGATGTTGGCGCCCTTCCACATCATGGCCACGAGGTTTTTGCCGATGTCGTGCAGGTCACCCTCGACCGTGCCGATGACGGCGTAGAATTCGGGCTTGATGCCGGCGGCAACGAGTTTGGGTTCGAGGATCTTCAACGCTTCCTTCATGGCGCGGGCGGCGAGGAGCATTTCGGGGACAAAGATTTCGTTGCGCTTGAATTTCTCCCCGACAATCGCCATGCCGGGGACAAGGCGCTGTTCGACAATCGCGCCGGCGGTTTCACCGGCGTCGAGGCATTGTTGGACGAGTTGCGGCACATCCTTGCGGCGGCCGGCGATAATGGCTTGGGTTAATGGATGCTGATCATTCATGGTCGTGGGTTTATGGAAGCATCAAATGCTCAATATAGCTATCTTCAAAATTATCCGCCAGGTTGAGTTCGAGGACCTCGACCCGCGCGGACAAAGTTTCCATTTCTTCGAGTGTATGGCGGTCCAGCAAAGCGAGCAAGGCGCCAGCCAGGGCCGTGTTGCCCACGACCCGCACCTGGTCCGCGCGGAAACCGGGCAGAAGTCCGATGGCAATGGCATGGGCGACATCCAAATGCATGCCAAAGCCGCCCGCCAGATATAAATGGGCGATATTGGCCGCCTCCAAACCGGCGGTCCGCAAAAGGATTTCGATGCCCGCGCCAATCGCGGCCTTGGCCTGCAAGAGCAGCGCGACATCCACCTCGCTCACGCGCAAGGAGCCGGCGCCGTTGGCTTTGCCCAGAACGAACGCCCGCTGGCCATCGTCAACAATACGATGAAGCGCCGGGACGCTCTCCCACGCCGCCGTTTCAAACCGGCCGGTGGCGCCCAGCAAGCCGCTGGAACGGGCCATGGCCAGAAAATCCACATAGGCCGAACCGCAAAGGCCGTTGGCCCGGGTCAGCGGCGCGCCGCCGATGATTTCTGTTTCCAATTGAAAGGGGTGGAGTGCCAGGCGGAGGTCGCTGACGGCACCGTCGCGGGCGCGGGTTCCGCAGCGCAAGCCGCAACCTTCAAAGGCGGGGCCGGCGGCCGTGGCGCAGGCGGTCAGTTCGCCGCCGTTTTGCAGCACAATTTCGCCATTCGTGCCGATGTCCACGAGCAGGGTGGGGGCGGGATCAAAGACCATTCCAGTCGCGTAAATTCCCGCCGTGATATCGGCGCCGATATACCCCGCGATGCCCGGCAGAAACCGCAGCGGCGTTTCCGGCGAAAGCCCCTGCGCCATCAAATGAATATCGGCAGCGGAAACTTCCCTGCTGTTGAGAAAGCGGGGCGTGAAGGGGGCGTAGCCCAGTGGCGTTGGGTCTTCCCCTGCCAATAGATGCAGCATGGTGGTGTTGCCGGAAACGGCCCCGCCAGCGATGCGGCTCAACGGACGTTGGGCGCGTTCGCACGCTTTCAGCAACAGCGGTTGAATGGTCTCCATCACTACGGCGCGTTGCATGGCGGCGAGGGTCTCGGGCTGGCGCGCGGCTTCAATGCGGGTAACGACGTTGTCGCCGAAGCGAATCTGTTCATTGAACGCACCCGCCCGTGACAGCACCTCACCGGTCACCAAATCAGCCAGAAGCACGACGACGGTGGTCGTGCCAACATCGATCGCCACACCGATGTCCCGGACGCCGGGCTCTGGGGGGAAGAGCGGCTGATGCGCGCACGGCACGGCGATTTCAAAGGTTTCAGTGACTTGCGGCTGGTGCTCGATGCGCGAGCGCGCTGGAATCTGGATGGCGGCTTTGCCAGCGGATCGAGCCTGGCAAGCGCGCACCGTGGCGGGAGCGGAGAGAGGGCCGGCGTCCGTTTGCAGAGTGCCGTCTTGCAAAATAACCTCGCAGCCGCGGCAGAGCCCGCGCTGGCCGCAACGGGTATTCAAGGGCAATCCGTGTTCGGCGCAGATCGAGGCCAGTGTTCGAGTTTGGTCAACAATAGGAATCTGCCGGCGTTCGCCAGTGTCCAATTCCACCACGATTTGTCCGCCGGCTTTCACGGCATGGCCGTTACCACGGGCGCTGCCGCCGGCTCGGCCCGCATAATGGCGTCGTCGGGCGAATGGGCCAGCCGCGCGCCGGGTTCCACGATTTGGAACCGGTCCGCGTCCCAGTTGCCCCAGAGCAAATCGCGGAGGAGTTTGGGATCGCCCGAGAGCCGCTCAAACTTCCAGCCAAGCCACTGCGCGCAACGTTGCGCGTATTCCGCCTCCACTTCCGCGTCGCTGGTGCCGAGGTCGAGATAGGTGGCCGTGTCGCGCAACGTCCATTGTTCCCGCTCCGTCTCGATCAGGAATTCCACGTCGTCGGCCTCAAATTTCCGCGACAGGTCCTCTTTGAGCAACGCGAGACGGTCGGGACCGGGGACGCGCCGCACGCGGTTCCAGCCGGGCGTGTAGTAGTAGCAGGTGGGACAGCGTTGTTGATGCGCGGCGTAGGCTTCCTTGCTCCCCATGAAAACGGCGATGCAGTCATGCGCCCGCGGGATGACAAGGCGGCACCTTGCGGGTTGCAATCCGGCGGCGCCTTTGCCGCAGAGGCCATAAGCGAGCGCGATCGCCTCGACATGGTCCCGCTGCTCAATCTGATCGATGGCACCTTGCAAAGTGGCGCGAAGCTGGTCGGGCCGGTCATGCAGGCCCACCTCGAAGAGAGTGGTCTCGACGATGTGTCCAGCGCCGGCGGCCAGGAGCGCAATTTCCCGCTCAAAAACCTGGCAAGCCAGCAGTGCCATGCGGGGCGGATTCATTGTCGTAAAGTTTGGCAGATGTTCTGAGGTGTGGGCAAGCAACAACTCGTCCTGATCCGGCGAAGGGCAGCCTCCCGGTTGCGTGGGAGGATTCTTGCACCCGAAAAGAGAGAGCGAGGGCATGGTGGCGGGGCGCGGCGCCCCCCCGGGGGGGGTAGCGGCGGCTCAATTTGGTTCAATTTGGCTCAATTAGGTTCGGGTTTCGGTGGAAGCAGGCTTTCCGGGGCGGTGCCGGGGCCGTACTCCGCACCGATGCCAGGGATTTGACGGATGCGCTCCTGTTTCTCGTGTCGAGATAACCGCCCTGCTTCCAGTGGCTGAGGTTGGATTGGTCGGCGAGTGCTTTGGCGGAAGTGTTTTGGAGGCGGGTTTGGGTGGCGGCAGGCTGTTTGGCGCTGGCAAAACCAGTTTCTAAATTTAATATCTTCAACATGGGGCGATGATGCCGCGTCAGGCGTCAAACTAAAATCCTACGGAAGGATTTTTGGGCGAAATCTAACCAATGGCACTCCTTGCGTCAGCGCCCGCGCGCAAATAGCGCTGGAGGCAACTGCAAATGTTGAATGGTGAAAGTACGACCCCAATGTGCGAACGCCAGACAAAAGTGGCAAAGTTAGGAACCGACCCCTTTCCCGATCTTGGCCTGCAGGCGGCTTGCCTGCCGTGTTCGAAGAAGTCCATAGAGGGTCGTGTTTTCGAGGCGGGTTTGGGTCGCGGCAGGCTGTTCGGCGCTGGCAAAATCAGTTTCTAATATATTCAACATGCGGCGATGATACCGCGTCCGGCGTCAAACTAAAATCCTACGGAAGGATTTTTGGGCGAAATCTGACCAATGGCACTCCTTGCGTCAGCGCCCGCGCGCAAATAGCGCTGGAGGCAACTGCAAATGGTGAATGGTGAAAGTACGACCTCAATGTGCGAACGCCAGACAAAAGTGGCAAAGTTAGGAACCGACCCCTTTCCGACCCCGGTGCAACCAATAAAATGGGCGGCGATGCAGATGCATGACGGCTATGATATGCAGCGTGTCCGGGCGCACGCTGTAAACGATAGCGTAGGGAAAACGGTGAAAGTTGAGCTTGCGATTGTCGCCCCGGATTTTGCGCCAGCGTTCCGGATCGCTCAGGATCCGACCAAGCGTGGCCTGATATTCCTCAAGGAAATCGCTCCCCAAGCCAGACTGGCGCTGCTCATACCAGAGCGCGGCGGCTTCCAACTCCCGCGGAACCTCAGGATGTCTGACGACGCGCCGCATTCAGTTTGGCGCGGATGTGTTGAATGACTTCTTCCTCTGGACGGGCATCCACCCGGCCCTCTGCCATCTCACGGGAGCGCCGATCAATAACTTCGTGCCACTGTGTTTCCGAGTCCGCGTCCACGGTATTGTCAAGGCTGGCGATGAGTTGATGGGCAAGGAAGGCCCGGTCCTGTTCCGGTAGGGCCAACACTTCGGCCACTTTCTCAGCAGCAATGCTCATGCGGCCAGAATATCGGCGTTTTCTGGCTTGCTGGCAAGTTCTTTGCCTTCTTGAGGGCGGAGATCTGAGAAAAGGGCCGCCTCGTCGAGATGACCCCTCTTCCCTCTTCCGGATCTTTTGAGCCGGCATAGAGCAAGATATTAGTGTCTGCGAAGCACTGGGCGGTCATAAAGGTCCACGCGGTTCAACCGTCCAACAGGAGTTTCATTGGTGGCTTTGTCGAGCGTGGCAAATAGCCGCCGGGCGCGCTTCCTTCGGGCCGTCGTATCCGGAGCGGAACTGGCCACCTCTCGCTCCAGGGCGCGGATCACCACAACCTTGAAGGCGACGCCCTCGTGAACAGCCTTCAGTTTGGCCTTTTTGAACGTGGCATCAGGAATGTCGAGCGTCGTGCGCATAAACACATATTCGCAGAAAAGTGCGGGCGGTCAAGCCGCGGTGGGGGCCTGCTCGGCGCGTTTCGCGGCGTCGAAGTTGCATAGGGGCAAGACACGATTCTCATGCGGTGGGCGCGTCCCGCCGGGACGCCCGGACGCCTCGGCGAGGCGACCCTAGTGTGCTTGGCAGGTGTTGTGAACTATCGGGATGAAAGGAACCCGACGGAGGCGATGACGCCAACCGTAGCGGAAGGTTAGGCCGAGGCCGCAAGGCGCAGGT
>JBKQWF010000024.1:0-33049 GCA_052139695.1 Limisphaerales bacterium | reverse complement strand
TTCCTTATGCCATCAGACCTTGCGAGTCCATAAAATCGCTACGTTCAACCGCCGTATGCGGAAAACCGCACGTACGGTGGTGTGGGAGGGGTGGCGGGCGCAATCCCGTCACCTCGACCCGATCCGTCCGACTTGCGATCGGAACACATCAAAATTCGCTCTTCGAATCTCGGAATTCAGACGCGTCCGCGTCTGGGCAAGGCCCACACCGCCCCCAGAAGGAAAATGGCCCCTACCAGATAGACGCCGCCGCAACAGGCCAGGGCTTTGCTCATGTTGGCCACTTCCGCGTCGCGTCTGCCGTGCGCCGCGAACCAGCCCAAAAACAACGGCCCAAGCCCGCCGCCGCCCCAACCCACCAGGTTCATCACTCCCACCCCCGTCGCGCGCGCGCGCGGCTCCAGAACGTCATACAATGAGGCAAAAATGTTTGAGTCATAAATCCCTTTGCAAAATCCAAAACAAGTCATCGTGATGATGAGGGTCGGCAAATTAGGCGTCACCCCGACGATAAAGACGAAGATCGAGCCGGCGAGCAATCCCGCGGCTTGCACCACCATCCGCCCTCCTGCCAGACGGCGCGCCAGCCAATCGGAGATCGCTCCGGCCGCCGGCGCTCCCACCGCGCTCGCCAGGTGGATGTAAAGGCTTCCCGAAAGCCCGGCCGCCGCCAGCTTGAATCCGAACTTTTCCCCCAGCAATGTCGGCGTCCAGACCAAAAAAATCGTGGCGACGAAATTGGCGCAAAGAAAGGCCGCCATGAGAAAGAGCGCGGTGGGTTCGCGAAAAATCGCCCGCGCCGTTTCCCGAAGCGGCAGGGGCAGGCTGGCCGTTTCGTCAGGGGCCGCGGCGGGGTCCTCCGCCTGACCGCGCCGCGGTTCACGCAGATATTTATACAAGACAAACCCGGCCAGCGCTCCCAGCGCCCCAAAAACATAAAAACCGTCCCGCCAGTTGAGTTGTTCCGCGAACCAGCCGCCCGCCCAGCTTCCGCCAATCGACCCCAGATAGACCCCGGATTGGTGGTAGGAGAGCGCCCGCGAGCGAGTCTTTGGCCCGTGGTAATCGCTGGCCAGCGATAGCGAGGAGGGAAAGTAAAATGTTTCTCCGATCCCTTCCAGCGCGCGCACGACAATAAACTGCCACAGCTTGCCGCATAACCCGGTCAAAACCGTGATCGCGCTCCAAAAAATGCAACCGCCGAGAATGAGGTCTTTGCGCCGGACCCGGTCGCCAATGAAGCCGGCCAGCGGTCCGCCAAAGGCATAAACCCACATGAAAGCCGAGCCGATCAATCCCAGCTCGAATTTGTCAAACCCAAATTCCTCTTTGAGTTTGGGAAAAACCGAATAAATCGCCTGGCGGTCGGCGTAGTTGAAAAAGCAGACCGACCATAGCATCAAGATGACCCACCACTTGTAAGAGGAGTCGCGGGCCGGGGCCGGGCCGGTGGATGCCGGCACGGGCATGGCGTTGTCGCTCAGCTCGGCCATTCTCCGTTGCTCAGGGCTTCAGTCATACCATCCCCGACAGCAATCCGACCTTCTCGAGCACGGCGCGGATCCGCTCTTTTTCCGGCGCGCCGTGAGACAGGAGCGGCTCCGCCATGCCATCCCCGCAAATTCCAACCAGAGACAAGGCGGACTTAATGCTCTTGATGACGCCAGGGAGGCCGGTTCCGACGCGATAAATCTCCCCCAACTGGGAAACTTGCGCCGATAATTGTTCCTCCCGCGCCCGGTCGCCTCGCGCGGCGGCTTCGTACCATTGCACGTAGAGCTGCGGATAAATATTGGCCCCGCCGAGGACGCCACCGTGTCCCCCCCCGCGCATCGCCGCGGTGAGAAGGCTCTCATCGCCGACCAGCACCGACCACTCGGGCCGCGCCCGCGCGAGGTCCAGCAGGGCGTGCAGGTAGCCCGCATCTCCCGAGCTGTCCTTGACGCCCATGACCCGGTCGAGGCGCATCATGCTCCGCACCGTTTCCAGGGCGAACGGGGTCTTGGTCATTTGCGGAATGTTGTAAAGAAAAAGCGGCAGTGGCAGATCCTTCGTCAAACGCTGCAGATATTCCAGCAATTCGGCCTGCTCCATCGGGAAATAATAAGGCGCGCTCGACACCACCGCCTGCGCGCCGGCGGCGGCGGCATGGCGGGCCAGATCAATCGATTCCATAAAGGCCGTATCCGTTATGCCGACCAGCACAGGCACCCGCCGACGCACGATCCGGCAGGCATGGTTAATGACCTCGCGCCGCACCTTGTGGCTCAGGCTGGGCGCTTCCCCCGTCGTGCCCAGAACAAACAAAGCATGCACCCCGCCCGCCAGCACATGTTCAATCAGGCGCTCGAACGCCGCCGCGTCGAGGCGGTCGCGCGTTTGCAAGGGGGTGACAAGAGGCGGAACGATGCCGCGGAGCGGAACGGAGTTGTTGAAATTGGTCATACGGTTTGGATACCGGCGATGGTAATAGAATGGACAGGGGCCTGTCCACACTTTCGTCAGAAAGTCAGGCGGTGGCGATGGAAGCGAGGCGACTTTGTTTTACAGTGACGATTCTGGCAGGGCCGCCGCGGCGAGGCGTCCCTACCGTTGTGCGTTGTGCCACTGGACGCAGCGCCGCTGTCCACGCCTGGACACTGCCAGTTACACAAAACGCCTGCCCGGGAAGGAGCCAGGCAGGCGTTTGCGCGAAGTCGCGTTTATTGCACTTTGTGCAACCGGAAAAAGGCGCCGCCCGCGCCGCTCCCCAATGGGACGGTGGCCGAACTGGCGCCCAGCGAGCCTGTCACGGCCGTCCAGACGGGCTTGATCAAAGTGCTCGCCTGCTCCAACTGAACTCCGGGCACAGCCATCCAGGTAAACTTAAGGTTGTTGCCTGAGAGAGAAACAAACAGCACGTCATCAAAGGCCTGGGAAAGGTCCAGGCCTGCTTGCCCGCCACGGTAAATCGCAAGGGCTTCATTGGCGGTCAGCGCGCGCCGCCAAACGCCGAGGTCGTCGATCGCGGCATTAATATTATAAGCGCTGCCGTTGTCGGCGTAGTTTCCCGTCCCGTCCTGGCCGATGTTGACGGCGAAGGCGGATTGGGCGGGCGTGCTGGGGAATGGATCTCTTTGCGAATCGGTGAACGGCAGCGCAAAGGTGTCAATCGTGCCCACTGTGCCCATGGGATGCTTGGTCACCAGCGCGCCATCCAGGTATCCATAGACGAAGGCCGACGAGCCGAAAGGCGCGCGCTGGAAGCTGACAACGACGTTGTGCCAGTTTCCGTTCTTCAAAACCGCCGGCGTGTCCGTCTCGCTGTACTTGTCAGTCCCGCCGTTCGGGCCAGTGACGTTGATGCGGTAGTTGCCGCCGGTTTGGGTGAAGACACCCCAGCCAGGGTCGCTGCTGCTGTTCCAATCTTTGTTCGAAATGAAGGGCAGGTCGTCACTCTGGTCGGTGTATTTGCACCAGAGCGAAACCGAGAAGTTCGTCGTCGCGCCGAACTGGAGATCAGCGGGATAACCGAGCGAGGCATACTCCTGGATGGAGTAATCGTTGGTGGTGGTGTAGGCAAAGGCGCTGGTCCCGATGATACCGGGCACGAACCGCGGAGTCGTGCTCGAGTTGGGACCGTTGAACATATACGTGGCATTATTGCCGCGGCCAGAGGTGTCGTTTAGATTGCCATCGAAGGTGAGATGGACCACCAGATTGCTGGTAATCGGGCCTTCCCACACGTCGAGCGAGGCTACTGTACTGGTCACAGCCCCATAGCTATTGGCCGCCACCACTGAGTAATTCCCTGCCAGATCATAACCCACGTTATTCAAGGCCAGATTTGAACTCACGGAGCTTTGGACAAGGTTGCTGCCGAAGTACCAACTGTAGGTCACGGGAACCGCGCCGCTGGCGGTTGCCTGGAAAATGACAGAGCCTCCGAGGTCCACGATTTCGCCGGAGGGGGTTGTGGTCAAGACAGGGGTCGTATTGACGGTCAACAAGGCCGGGCTGCTCGTAATGGCGCCGCTGGCGTTGGAGACCACGACCGTGTAGGTTCCCGCGTTCGTGGGAGAGGTTGAGACAATGGTGAAGGAAGAACTGGTCGCATTGCTAATCGTTAATCCATCAAACTGCCACTGATAGCTTAACAGTCCTCCCGAGGCGGTGACAGTAAAGGTGGCCGGGGCATTGGCATTGACCGTCTGGCTGGCGGGCTGCTGGGTGATTTGGGGAATCAGAATGCTATAGAGGCCAAAATCATCGATGCCAAAAAACCAGCTCGAGGTGCCAGCCTGAATGAACCGCACGCGAACGGTTGGCTGATTGTCCGCCATGGCCAGGCGCAGAACCTCAATGCGTTTGCTGGAGAGTTGGTCATCATTACGCCTGCCCTGGATGAACGGAATCAAGGCAGTGGTAATGGGCGCGCCAATGAAAGCCCCATAAGGCAGGTAATAAGCCTGGTCAGAACGCGAGGTGTTGAAGGTCGCGCTCACGTCAATGACCCCGTTGGTATAGACCACGTCCGAGCCGTCCGTGTCCGTTGTGCCATCATCCAGGAGGTAGAGGGCAGGCTGCCACGTCTTGCCCTGGTCGATGGAATATTCGACGGCGCCAAGGTTATCCTGATTTTGCTCGTACATGCTATGGAAGGCGAGATAGATGTTGTTATGCCCGGTCAGATCATAGTCGCCGGTGATGACATAGTTGACCTGGCCGCCCCGGTTCTGGCGCTGATCAGAATCGCAATATAAGACGTTGCCGGAAAACAAGTTTGTCAAAAGGACGCCGTTCAGAATGACCGGCGGGCTGACCAGGCGGGACGGCCCGTAAGAAGTTACCAGTCCGGGAGAACTGGCCACTTCGCCCTGGTCGTCAAAAACCGTATTGACGCCGATGGTGTTCGTTTCCACCACGACGAAATTGATATACCAATCCGAGGTGCCATCGGTAAAATCCCAGGTGTTGTCCTGAATGGCGGTGTAGTTCGATACCGTCCAACCGGCGGGGAGAAGGCCATAAGGGGCGCTAAGATCGACCTGGACAAAGCCGTTGCCGCTCCCATCAGGAACTGAGATTTCGTCTGAGGCAGAGATGGGCGAGTAGGATGGTTCGTTGGTCACATCCAATTCATCAAAACTCTCGAAGTAAATTGGCGCGGGCAGGCTGATCACCTGGTAGGAGGCGATGGTAAAAGGGACGCTCTTGGTCCTGGCTCCGAGCAGGCTATCGGTATAACTCAGCGTGACAGTGTGCGGCGTGAGGGGTCCAAGGATATTGGTCACTGAATAGGTAATTAAGAAATCATTATTGCCTCCGGGAGTCACCTCCGCCGCCACCGCGACGCCATCCACCAGCAGGGTGATGCTGTTCTGAGCGATGGTCGTCGAACCTTGATTGAGGTCCAAGGAGATGGAAGGCTGGGGGGCAACGTCCGACTCGCCGAAGGCCGGGTAAGTCGAGGAAATGTAGGAGTAGCCCGGGGGAAGATTGACCGGTATGCCGCCAGCCGTCGGCCCGCCCAGCGCTTCCATTTGGCCGGGATTCAGGACTGAATCGCGGATTTGCACGCTATTGGCGTAACCGGGAGAGTTGGTTTGGTTGCTGCTGAAAACGAAGAGCGCGCCCTGGTAGAGGGCGTAAGGCGAATCAACATCGGAGGGGCTGAAATTGAGCACGCCGGCGGTCTCACCGTTCGTATAGACGGTGATGGTGCCATTGGCCACGTCATAGGTCATCCCGATGCGGTACCAAATGCCGGAGGAGATTTGGCCAAACGCGCCCGAAGGGAGGGCGGCGCCTTGGGTATTGGTCACTTGCAAGGTGTTCTGCGAGTCCACGACAAAAAGCGCCTCGATTTGGTCCAGGGTGCCGTTGTCCATTTGCAAAAGCGGCCGATAGACGCTCGACTCAGGGTAATAAACATCGAAAATCACGGTATATTCGTTGACTAACGAGCCGCCGCCGTTGGCCGGGGGTGTTGGCATCATATAACCGATGCCATTGGCAAGGGAGGAAGTGTTGGTGAAACCCATGACATAAGCCGCCTGGCCATTGATGTTGGGCAGACCCAACACCGCCGTCGAGCCGAAGGCGGTTTGGTTGGAGGTCAGTCCGGTGGCATCGGCATAAGTCAGCGGGCCAAGGTTGGCGCCGGAAGTTTGCGCGAGGTTGCCCGAGTTGAAGTCCCACTGTCCGATGTTCTGTCCCTGAGCGGAGAGTGACGCGGCGCACCCGAGTGCGGTCAGCGCCAGGATGGCGTATTGTGTGATTCGTTTTTTCATGGGTTCTGGTTCGATTTCAATGATTTTTGGGGATTTGTGACAGGACTGCTGGAAGCAAATCTATTTCGTGGCTAGATGATGGCGCAAGGTCTCCGCGGCTTGTTCGTCGCCGCGGTCAGCCGCGTCGGTCAATTGTTGGGAGAGCGTCATCAAGGCCCGGGCCAGCAAGGTGTGTTGCTTCAGGGACAGGCTCCCTTTGGAATTGAGCTCGGTGAAATCCTGAAAAGCGGCGGACAGGTCGCTTTTCTGCACGTCGCCGATGGCATTGCTGGCGTCAGCCCGCAGTTCCGGGTCCGCCTTTTGGAAGGACTGTTCGACGGCGGCAGGGAGTTGATCCAAGGGCAAGGGCGCGAGATTCGGGCTGTCATCTCGCTCGCATCCGGCAAGCAGAAGAACGCCACACGTCAAAGCGGCGCAATGGAACAATTTCATAGGAAGTCAATGGTGTTTTTATCTTAGCCCGGGCGGCGGAACAGATGGCCGTTCCCCGGTATAGCATCGATAGTCAATGCCCACCGTCAGGGGCATTCTTTTGATGCGGATGACATTGCCCGGAACCAGGAGAGTGACGCACATGTTGTTGTGCCGGAACCAGCCCGCGGTCAAATCGGTGCCCGGATATAGAGACTGCTCGCTGCCCGTCCATTGGCCGAGAATGGCGCCTTCCCCCGGAAAAAGCCCCAGAGTGTCATCGGAGCCTTCGTCTCTATTCTCGGTCGCATCCTGGCAAAAAATAGTGGTGGAAGGGCTGGCATAACTGGAACGCTTCAACTGCTTGCCCGGATTGGAGTAGGTGGTATCGGGCCCGCCGTAAGCCTGCACCAGATATTGGCACATGCCGTAAATGGAATACTGGTAGAAGGCAAAAGGCGCAGTCTGGCTTGGCGTATCGCGCCATAGATCCACGACCACCTTGCCCGCCGAATCCAGAAATAAATTCTGGTTGCCCGCGAAATAGGAATAGTATCCCAGCGCCCAGTAAGCGATGTCATTGGAAGGACTGGGCATAATGCTGGAGCGCGGGTTGAGAGTCCAACTGCCGCCGTTGGGAACGTTGTAATCACCCTCGGCATCGACTAAATAAGACCAATATGTGTCCTTGTTATCGTCGGCATAGACGGAGGTCGCGATCCCGATCTGCCGCAAAGAACTCATGCATTTGGCGGCCTTGGCTTCTTCCTTGGCCCGTCCCAGGGTGGGCAGTAACAGACTGGCGAGGATCGCGATCACCGCGATGACTACGAGCAACTCGATCAAGGTGAAGCCGGACTCGGAACGGCAGCTTTCCGTAAAAAAGGGACGGTTCTTTCCCGAAGGCGCGTGGTGGTTCATAAATGCGTAGGCTCTGAAGGAGAAACGTTGGCTGTATTGGTTACTATTTGGGGAGTGAAAGCGGCCGCTCTTTTTTTCGCCTCTTCAACCTGGGCGTTGGAGAGGGAAGACAACAACACTTTGACGCGATTGGCGGCATCGACCTGTCCCTGGGCCTGGGCGAGCAGGAGCCACTTGAGGCCTTCGATCTCGTCCTTTTTCACGGACATTCCTGCCAGGCAGCGTTGGCCGTAGTCAAATTGCGCCAGCGCATCACCGCCTTGGGCGGCGAGGAGAAACCATTTCGCGGCCGCCGCGCCGTTTTTCGGCGCGCCGCCGCCCGTTTCGTACATGAAGCCCAAGTCATATTGCGCCGGCACCCAACCGGCATCGGCGGCGCGAGTGAGCCAATGGATGGCCGCGGCGGGATCGTGAGCCACCCCCTGGCCGGCAAGATAAAGTTCTCCGAGGATTGTTTCAGCGTCCAGCTTGCCGTTGGTGGCGGCGGCCATGCTCCAGCGGGCGGCTTCCTTGTAATTCGGCAGGCTCCCGCCGCCGGAAAGGCAAGCGCGAGCCAGGCTGGCTTCCGCCTGCACGCTGCCTTGCTCGGCCTGCGTTCTCAAAGCAGCCAGATCCACTTTCGCCATAGGCTTCGCGGTTGGCCGTTCACTGGACGCCGAACTGCCGGCATCCGCGCCGCGGTTGCAGGCGGCCGCCAAGACCGCGGCAAAAGCCGAGAATGCGATGAGCATGGCGCGTGGCGTTTGCATGGGGCAGGCTAGTCGTCGTCCCGGCCTGGTGTGGCCCAGGCCGGGTAGGGAATACGCGTGCCCTTCATGGCCCGCCAGAGGATTTGGTTGAGAACATCGTCCGGGCATTGATCCGCTTTCTCGAAAGGCAAATGGGAGGAAACGTAGGCGTCATGACGCAGAACAGCGTCGCTGATCTTTTTCACCGCGGGATTCATTTGATCCAGCGGCACATTGTTCGTGACAACGGTGTACGGGGAAAAGTCGGGTGGCGAAGTGAAGCAATCGAACATCGGCGTCGCGGTCGCATCCATTTGGTTCATCGGCGGCAGACCGAGAATCAATTCCATCGTCCGCAAAAGGCTGGTCTGGTTATATTGAGTTTTAACCACCGCGCCCCGCTTGCAATACGGACTGATCACGTAGGCGGTGGTCCGATAGCCGCTGACATGGTCCCAGCCGGACTGCGGATCGTCTTCAATTGCCAGGATGCAGGTGTCGGCCCAATAACGGCTGTGGCTGATGGCATCGACAATTTGTCCGAAGGCCAGGTCGTTGTCGGCCACTTGCGCGGCGGGAGTCGGTGAGCCCGGATCGGTCCCGCTGGTGTGGTCGTTAGGCAGGCCAATAATAATCAGGCTGGGCCAATCGCCCGAAGCTTCATAGCGGCGGAATTCGTTGATAAAGGTCGCCGCGCGCCGCACGTCCGGCACGTCCATGTCCCAGCCGATGTAACTGGCCGCCAGGTGCGGACGAAGACTTTCCACGCCCGGATCACTGTGCATGGCGATGGTGTCGGTTCCCTGCAAGAATTCGTGATAGTGATCGAGGAATTTGGGTTTGCCCTTGCGCGCGGGATCGCGCCAGGACTTCCGGGTAATGGTGAATTCACCGTAGTCGCGCATGGTTTTGCCGTGCGCCAGGCAGTCGTCCCAAAGGAAGCCTTCCGGGGAATAAGCCAGGGCGTCCACCTCATCATCTTCGCAGCCGTCGGGGTAGCTGCGGGGGAAGCCGGCAAAGAGCTTCTCCATGTAATCCGTGGCAAAGGCGGTCGTGGCCCACTCGTGGCCATCGGCGCTGAGAATGCCGGAGCAGTAAGTGTTGTCAAGCAAAACAAAATCCCGGACAAATTTATGCTGGTTGGGCGAGACTTTTTCCCCGAAAACGCACAGGTCCGGGTCGCCGTCGCCCGCCGCCACGTCTCCCAGCACCTGGTCATACGTCCGGTTTTCTTTGATAATGTACACGACATGATGGAAGACCGACGGTTCGCCCACCCGTTGCGGCACAGGCACTGGCGCCACTCCAGGGCGCGCGGGCAAGACGGCTTGCCGCAGCAAGGGGTAGCGCATGTTGAAGAGCGCCTTTTGCGTCAGGGCAGCAAGTTCTTTCGTGGAAGGCTCGGACAAAATGGTCACGGAACCGTAGTGTTGATGCGAATTGAACTCTGGTTTGCCGGATTTGCCGGGGCGGCCAGGTCCCATCCCTTTGATGTTGGCGACGTAAGCAGTCCGCCGCGCGCCGTCCCAAACGACGGCCCCGGGAAACCAGCCGACCGGGACCAGGCCTTCGAGTTTGGAAGCGCCGGGCTTGAAGGAAAACACGGCCAGCGCGTTGTGGGTCCCATTGCAAACGTAGAGTCTCTTGCCGGTATGGTCGAAGGTCAGCGCGTTGGGGCTGGCGCCGAAAAGATCGCCGGGGTCCTGGCGGGCGCAGAGAGTTTCGATCACGGCGTCCGTCTTGGTGTCAAGAATGCTAATCGTGTCACTGGCCGCGTTGGCGATGGCCAGCCAGCGGCGGTTGGGGGAAAGCGCCACGGCCGAGGAGTGTTTGCCCAGGAGAACTTCGCGCGCCACTTTTCCGGATTTGGTGTCAATGACGGAGACCGATCCTTCGCTGGCGATGAACCGCACGGGGTCAACCCGCACCGTCGTTCCTCGCCCGGCGGGCCCGGTCAAACTGTTCGCTTCCGGCCGGCGTCCGCCCCAATTGCTAACGTAAAGCTTGTCGCCGCAAACCACCACGTCGTAAGGAGCCACTCCGACGTCCCATTGGCGCAAAATACTTCCGGTGGCGGCCTCGATCTCGGCTACCCGATTGCCCAAATTCAAGGCCACATACAGCCAGCGCCCGTCCTTTGAGAAGCCCAGCCCAGCCGGGATTTCCTCCTTGCGCCGCGGGGCGTTGGCGCCAGGCAGTGGAATGGAATAAAGGGCGGTGACGCGATTTGAGGCGTCCACCCCGAAAACTTTGATGCTGCCGCCGACGTTGGACAGGTAAATGCGCCGGCCATCCGGGGAAAAGATCAGCCCGGTAAAACTGAGTTGATCGCCATCGTCGCCTGCCAGGATATGCTCGGAAGGCGGCGCAGCGTGAGTGATGGTAGCATCGTCGGACGGGACGGTGACCGATTGGACAACCCGCGCGGAGACCGGATCAATGACGACCAGATCGTGTGTTTTTCCAGAGGTGACCAGGATCTTGCCATTGGGACTGAGGGCCAGGGCTTGAGGCCGCAGTTTCGGAAGATAAACCTGGCGGCCCGCGGGTGTAATGATTTGATTAACAGGAGTGATGGCCCGGTCGCCCGCCTCGCGGATGGCAGGTTGCTGGTCGAAGAACTCGCTGCCATCGCCGCCAGCCAGGGCGGCGCCGGGCAAGAGGAGCGCGGCAGCCAGTAAAGAAAACTGAGCCAGGGTCGTCAGATTGTTGGAGAGCCAGTAACGCACCGGTTAAGGGTAGGTAAGACTTGCAGAGGTCTCAATGAGATGGAATGTCCACTTTCCGTTTTGCGAGCGTTCGCCATCACGGTTTTTGAAGATTGCCGTAACCTCGCTGTGCCACCGAGCTGCGGCGGCCCCTGACACCGGGAGCGGAAATCCTGCGGGGAAGACCCAAATTGAAGCCGAAAAGCGGCCACAAAATGGCTCGGAGTCTTGAAACCAAGCTGAAAACCGACTTCCTTGACTGATTGGCGGGTTTCCAACAACAAGTCGCGTCCCCGTTCCAGCAAGAGCCTGTTGTAGAAGGCCGCCGGGGTCGCCTGGGTGGTCGCTTGAAAGAGCCGGGCGAACCGTTCCTCGCTGCTGCCTATAAAAGAGCTGACCCTTTGCAGGCAAAAGACGTCTTTGCGGCACCAACGCATAAATTCATAAGCGCGGACAAATTCCCGGCGCGGTAGGCGCGGAGTCATATCCACCTCGCATTTGGCGATTTGCGATGCAGGCCAGGCGCGCAAGGCTTCCACGAGCATCCGGCTGGTCAACCCTTGGATCATTATTTTGTAGCCGCGCTCCTGGTTCTGCAATTCGCGTTTCATAGTGAGGGCGCAGTCGAGCAGAGTTTTGCTCTCCATTCGTCCGAGAAACACCGGATGAACCGCCCCCTGCGCGTCCGGAAGGCGAAAGTCCGCCAGGAATTCGGCCAGCGTCTTGGAGGTCACCGTCAGACAGACCGCCTCACAGAGGTGCCCGCAAGTCAGGTAAGCACTGGAATGCTCGACTCCAAAATTGCCCATGGTCACCCCTCCGGGGCCAATGACATGCGTCTCTCCCATCTGTTTAACCATGACCGCGCCAGAAAGGCACACGACAACGTTATATTCGGAATGCGTGTGAGGCTGGTAAAAGGTGTCCAGACCGGGGCGAAAATACTGCACACAAACCTGGCCATCCAAGCGCGACCAAAAGATGCATTCCGATTCTTGAGCACAGCTGTCACGGGCAGCCTTCTCAAGGTCAAATCGCGTAATTAAAGAGTCGCTATGCATCAACTCACATCGGTACTTGAACTGAACCAGCTCTGAATGAACGGGATTAGCCGGGAAAACTCGAACACGTTTCCCGAGTACTCAACATAGCAGATTTACCGCCGTCCGCCACTAACATGCCGGTGACAAATTTGTGACGGTTTGGCGCGACCGGGAGGAGAACTTACATAACGACAGCTACCCGGGGCGGATGATGCTCTGTCGCATAAGCGAAAGCGGCATTCACCGCGTCGAGCGGAAAACTCTGCCCCACCAATTCGGCAAAGGGGCGGTTGCCGTGCTGCGCAGCCAAAAAGCGCAAGGCGTATTCCAAATCTTCCGGTTCGTAATTGTACACGCCGATGATGTGCAAAAGGCGCCGCACCACCTGCTCACCCGAAAGGGCAATGGGGCGCGCCGGATAGGTCGCGCCCGCCATGACAAATCGTCCGCCCGGCCGCAAAAGGGCTATCCCTGACTCCATCGCGCGCGGGTCGCCGGAAAACTCCAAGGCCATATCCGCGCCGCGTCCTCCCGTTAATGGTTGTACTTTTGCCCACAGTCCAGCAGCCGGCAAAGCGCTGTCGAAAGCGTGCGTTGCGCCAAACGCCAGCGCCTTTTCTCGCCGCTCCTGGCCTGGTTCGAGCGTGATGACGCTGCTGGCCCCGTTTGCCGCAGCCATGGCGCAAGCGGTCAATCCCAGCATCCCCGCGCCATGAATGACAACGTGGCAGCCGGAAAGATGTCCCGCGTATCGCACCACCGCGGCAACCGTGGCGGTCGCGCAATTGGCCGGGCTGGCGACGAGGTCCGGCAATTCCGGCGGCAAGCGGAAAATCGCCGTTTTCTCCGGCAAATGACAATACTCCGCCAGTCCGCCAAACAACGCCCGATCCGGCGTGATCGCCTCGTGGCCGAACTTGCGCAAGCGCTCGCATTTCGGGCGAAGCCCGTGGCGGCAATAGAAACAGTCGCCGCAACTCCAGACCATGGACCACGTTACCCGATCGCCGAGTGACAGGGGTTGCCCTTGAAAATCGCACACCCCGGCGGGTCCAATGGCCGCCAATTCGCCCACCATCTCGTGTCCCAGCACGCTCGGCGCCGGCGCCGGTCTGCGCCCATGAAAGGAATGCAAATCAGACCCGCAAATTGTCGCGCACCGAATCCGGGCCAGCGCTTCGCCGCCTTTTAATTCCGGCAGTGGGAATCGTTCCAGCGTCAAGGGCTGCCCCGGCGCATGGAAAACCGCCGCGCGGGCGCTGGGCGGATTGCTCTGGGTGTTCATGGCCTGGATTTTTGGCAAGTTCTGCCGGCGAAGTGGGTGTTAAACTTTAGGACGAATTCGATTGAGGCATCCAGAGGTTTCCATGAAATCGACGGCCATGATTTATCCTGACGCAACCTGGGGCGGATACGTCTTAGTTTTCAAGCCACGCTTAAGCGTTCTTTGCCGGCCCCCGTCGATGGGCAATGGTGAAACGTCCGATTTGCCATTCAATGAGCAGGGTGGATAGATTTCGTAGGGTTTAGAATCATCATGCTGGATTCGAGGTTTTACGCCAACGAAGCGAGCCATGCCGCCGCGGAGGTACTCTTCGGAAACTTCGCAGCAAATCCAGGTTCGGCGTAGCGATTCCGCGACTTCCCCTGTAACACAGGAACCGGCAAAAGGATCGAGGACGGTATCCCCTTCATCTGTCAAAAACCGCATAAAATACTCGGGAATTCCGCCCGGGAATCGAGCGGGATGAACAGGAAGGTTGTTTGCCCGGCAGAACTCCTGATACCGGCCGTTTGACTCCGTATTCGCCAAGGCAAGCAGATTTGGCGGGACCGATCCGCCGTTATCGCGCGAGAATTTATCCGAAATGTCATTGCCGGACGGGCGAAGCTTCGGGGTGTAGCCGTTCTTCAAGAGCGTTTTCATCGATTGGCTGTAAGGAGCGAGAATTCTCTTATTCGACGCTTTGGGCCACGGGGAAGGGGAAAGCCACCAGATGCAGTTAACCGCGTCCTTCACTCGAATCCGACGCACATTGACCCACTCGGCAGGGGTTGGGAGTTTGGCGGGGTTCCACCAGTAATGTTCCTGGCAGAGGTGAAAGCCGAACTCCCGGCAGAGCGTAAGAAGAAGATCAAAGTGATAAAGAGAGCGAGTGGGAATGCCGGGTTTCCAAGCGCCGCCAATGTCAATGACTAAGCTTCCGGCCGGTTTTAAAACCCGTCGGAATCCTTCCGCAAAGGGGCGAAACCATTCGACGTAGTCATCCGCATCCTCATTTCCATAGCTCTTCTTTCGGACAAGACCGAATGGAGGCGATGTCATGATGAGGTCAACCGAACCTGGCTGGAGCGTTTTATGAAGCAGCCCCAAGGAATCGCCGGCAAAGATTTTGCCATAGTTGGTTTCCTCAAAGAGACGCGGCTCGAAAAAGAATCTCCCCGTTTCTTTGAGCGCAAGCGGCCCTTCGGTGTTTCTGTCTTTCTCGTAAAGGTATCTCAGGTAGTCGCTCAAAGAATCGAAATTCCTGTCCCGCGCGGCTGCCTCAAGCGAATCCATTTCGCGGTCAGTGAGGCGAAAATTTACGACTCGATTGCGCGGATTGGTCGTTTTGGGACGAGACATTGTTGAAATCGTAAGACAAAAACATAGCCTGTCAACCGCTTTTTGTAAGACAAAAACAGCCGGATTTCAAAGGACCAATTTCTTCAGCGCCATCGCGTGGCGGGCCTCACGCGCAAATGCGTCAAGAATGAGAGCCGGATTATCTTTAATGCGCTGGATATCGGACTGGTCGATCATCACAACACACAGGTTCGAATCGGCCATGATTTTGTTGGCGTAACGGCGAGCCTCAGGGCCAATTTCGCCGGTGCTGACGACCACAATGACGCTGCTCTTGAGGAAGTGCGTTGGTCCAACCTCCTTGGCCACGTCGTCCAAAGCGACCCTGGCCGTGTTCTTACATTGTATTTGCCAACGCGAGAAAACCAACCGTGCTGATTCGAAGATCAAATCGACCTCTGCCCCGCCAGTCGCTTGCGCTCTCAGCCGGGTGGCAAGGTAGGTCATGTCCAGAAGGCGCATCAGTTTAAAGGCCAAGGCTTCAAGGGCGAGGCCGGATACGTACCGATCCGCCGATTTCAGCTCAACCAAGATCTCGGCCAGAGGCTTTTTCAAGAGCTTGTGAAGCGCCGTATCAATCTGATCTTTGATTTGATTAAAAAATGGTTCAATGATGTCCGCCTTCAGCTTTTCCGTGGGGGCGACAAGAAATGGTTTCGCGCCACGTCCTTGCGTCGTTTTGATCGCGGTGATGTATCCCCCTTTAACCAAGGCATCCAAGACAAGTTTGGGGAGGCTCTTTTCGGGAAAATGAATTCCATACGTTGCGGATGCAAGCCGGGCGATCTCATTCGCAGGCTGCGGAGTGGACAAACCGGTATTGGCCAGGGAACGAAGAAAGGCTCTCTGCTCAAGCGAGAATCCCTCAAGGACGGCATATTCACTGGAGGGTGTTCCCAAGACGGCACTTAATCTGGTTTCATCAATTTGCCACCGGTCGCCAGAGAAAACGCCTGCTTTCTGAAGCCACAGGCGCATCATACTGGGGTGCTTTCCCCCTGGAGGGTAATGGATTCCCCGCTCCGCCAAACCAGCGCGCAAGGCGGTCAAGTTCACTTCTTCGCCCGCCGCGGTCATTTCCCGGATGCATTGAATGAGGCGCATTCCTCTCACGTTAAGAAGAACGTGACGCGCGAGCGTTTCATACAATTTTGTTGATTCATCTTTAACCAAGAGAAGCTGGTTTCCGAAATCGGTAAGGTTCCCGCTCTCGTCGATCAGCCCGTAGGCCTTCATCCCAAGGCGGCAGTTCATCGCCAGCGTCTTTTGGTTCTTAGCGCTGCCCCCGCCATGTTGAGCAAAAAACTTCGCTTGGATCGCGTTTTGGAGCGCAACTGGGTTGCCGTCGTGAATTCGCGCCAGTTCAAGCACGTCCGGCAAATTGATCTGCGAGGGAGAGAACTCGCTTCCAAATGGCAAATCACTTTTCTGTCTCATAAAAATGCGCCGCCTGCTGATTGCGACATAACGATCATGGCATAAGTCTATTTGACTATATCCGTTGCCTGCAAGCATCAACCAACGTTCCCGGCAATATTCAACAATCGGTCCGCCGGGGAAAATTCTCGCCAAGGGGGGCGGCGGGCCGCAGACTGAAAGTGAGCTTAAATGTTTAGTTTTCTGCTGCAACTCTATCGCCTGACCCGGCCAAAGAAAGGGCGGTTCGCCCTCGGCATTCTCTGCGGCATCCTCGCCGGCCTGGGCGACGGGGTGATGCTTGGAGCGGTCTATTTGGTCCTCCGCCTCCTTTTTCCAAGCAGCCAGACTTCCACTGCCGTGCCGGGGGGCGTGGCCCGGCTAAAGAGTCATACCTGGCTGCAACACTGGCTCGACCAATTGCAAGACTACGTTCAACATTTGTTGGAGCCCATGCAAGTTTATGTGAGCGATCACCGAACGTCTGTCGGGGTGATCGCGGGCGTCATCGCGATTATCCCAGTAGTCATGTTGCTGCGGTGCATCATCATTTATCTTTATGGCTACCTTATGAGCTGGGTGGTGGTCCGCGCCATTGCCGATCTGCGGACCCGGGCCTTCGAGCATTTGCTCAACCTGCCTCTGAGTTTTTTCTCCGCCAGCAGCACAGGAGAATTGATGTCCCGCGTGCAGGATTTTGGCGTTCTCCAAACCGTCATGACCAACTCGGTCATGACCATGGTCAGGGAACCGGCCCAGGTGGTGATGTACACCGCCCTTTTGATTGGCGCGCAATGGAAACTGACACTGTGCGCGGCCTTGGTGTGCCCCGTTTTCATTGTGCCCATTTCTATTTATAGCAAAAAAGGCCGCAAATCGGCCGGAGCGGCCCAAACCAACGCCGCCGGGATGTCGCGGCTGATGCATGAGTCATTTACAGGCAACCGCATCGTCAAGGCCTACAATTTGGAAGGGGTAGTGTCGCAGCAATTCCGCGGCGAAACCGCCAAATACATCAGCCACTTTATGCGGATGGTGCGCTCCACGGAAACGCCCGGGCCGCTGATCGAATTCATGGCCAGCATCGCCGTGGCCGCTTTGCTCTTCTATTTCGCTGTCCAGTCCCGTCCTTCGGTGGGGGACTTTGCTGTTTTTGTCCTCCTTATTTTCGCAATGTATCGCCCAGTCAAAGCCCTGGTCCGCCTGCACAGCCAGGTCTCGCAAGCCCGGGCCGCGACGGAGCGCATCCTCCAGCTCCTGGCCACCGACAGCACCCTCAAGGACCCGCCCCAGCCGGTGCCATTGCAAGCGGCCAAAGCGCCTATTGTGTTTGACAATGTCACGTTTGGTTACGGGGACAAACTGGTTTTGCACCAGATCAGTTTATCGGTCGAACCGGGCGAAATGGTCGCTTTGGTCGGGAAAAGCGGCTCGGGCAAAACCACCCTGGCGAACCTGCTGCTCCGCTTTTACGACCCGCTGGAAGGTTCCATCCGCATCGGGGGCGTGGATTTGCGCAACACCTCCATGCGCGAACTGCGCGCGCAAATGGCCTTTGTCTCCCAGGAGGTCATTCTTTTCAATGACACCATCCGCCGCAACATCGGTTTCGGCCGACCCGGTGCGAGTGACGGGGAAATTGAGGAAGCCGCCCGGCACGCTTTTGCCCACGAATTCATCCTCGAAAAACCGCACGGCTATGAGGCCATCGTGGGCGAAAAAGGGACCAACCTTTCTGGCGGCCAGCGGCAGCGCCTGGCCATCGCCCGCGCCATTTTGCGCAACGCGCCCATCCTCGTCCTGGACGAAGCGACCAGCGCGCTCGACAACGAATCGGAACGGTTTGTCCAGGCGGCCCTGGACCAATTGATGAAGGGGCGCACCACCATCTGCATCGCGCACCGGCTCTCCACCGTGCAACACGCCCACCGCATTGTTGTGCTGGATCACGGGCGGATCGTTGAAAGCGGACGCCACGAGGAATTGCTGGCCCGCGGCGGGCTTTACAAAAAGCTGCACGCCCTGGGGTTCAACGGGTGAACTCGGTCGGAACGCTAGGGCGCGCACTCCGCTGCGCGCCTTCCCGGCGGCCAGCGGAGTGGCCGCCCTACCTTGAGATTATCCGGCACTTTTGATCGCACCCTCCGCAAAATTACCCCTTGGCAGGCGGCGCCTGGCTCGGATAGCCTTGGCCTTCTATGACGGATCCTCGATACGCCAAGCTGTCGGATTTGTTGGTCAAGTATTCGACTGGCCTGAAGAAAAACGAACGCATCCTCCTGGACATGATCGACGTCCCCGATGAATTCACCATCGAATTGATGCGCGCCACGCGGCGGGCCGGCGCCATTCCCCTCGTCGAGACGCGCCACACGCGCGTCACCCGCGAAATCATCCGCGGGGTCAACGATTCCCATGCCGCCCTGGTGCGCGAGGTGGAGTTGTTCCGCATGAAACGCGTCCAGGCCTACATCGCCGTGCGCGGCGCGGCCAACGCCAGCGAGTCCGCCGACGTGCCGAGCGATCTAATGGCGCTCTATGCCAAGGCCATCCGGCCGGTGCTCGACCAGCGTGTCAATAAAACCCGGTGGTGCGTTTTGCGCTGGCCGACTCCCAGCATGGCCCAGGCCGCCGGCATGAGCACGGAAGCGTTTGAGGATTTCTATTTTGACGTCTGCACGATGAATTACCCCAAGATGGCGCGGGCCATGATTCCCTTGCGGAAACGGATGAACCGGGCCGACCGCGTCCATCTCAAAGCGCCGGGCACCGACCTGCGCTTCAGCATCAAGGGCATCGGCGCGCTGCTGGCGGAAGGCAAGCGCAATATCCCCGACGGCGAAGTATTTTCCTGCCCGGTAAAGAATTCCGTGGAGGGAGTCATTCAATACAACACCCCCACGCTTTACGCGGGGACGAAATTTGAAAATGTCCGCCTGGAATTCAAGGCCGGGAAAATCGTCGGGGCCACGGCGAACAACAGCAAGCGCCTCAATGAAATCCTCGATACCGACGCCGGCGCCCGTTACGTGGGGGAGTTTTCCCTAGGATTCAACCCGTATATCCTCAACCCCATGTGCGATATTCTGTTTGACGAGAAGATCGCCGGCTCGCTCCATTTTACCCCCGGCCAGGCCTATGAGCAGGCCGACAACGGCAACCGCTCGGCGGTGCATTGGGACATGGTCCTCATCCAGCGCCCCGAATGGGGCGGCGGCGAGGTCTGGTTCGATGGCGAACTGATCCGCAAGGACGGACTTTTTGTCCCGAAAGATTTGCAGCCGCTGAATCCGAAAAACCTGAAATGACCAGGCAAAAGAAAAATCTCACTCTCCATCCCAATTATAATCGTAATCCGCGGGCGGCTCGTAGCTGCACGGGTCTGAATCGGAAACGCCGTTCCAATAGATTCTGGTGAAGCTCGCGTGACCATCGACAAAACTCAGCACGTCTTTCGCGTGCGCGCTGTCTCCGTTGATGACCGGGTGCCATGCCCCGCCGAAAAACGCCGGCCATTCACCCACTAAAACAGCCTTGGCTGGACTCTTGATCGAACTCATTTTTTTCCCGGTAATGCGGGAAATGGCGTCGGAGCCAACCTCATAACCGTTAAACGTGTAACTGGTAAACGCGTGCCCAGCCTGCGCCAGAATGATGGTGTCCGACGGACAGATGAAGACTTTCTCGGTCGGTGATGCGGGTCCCGTTAGTCCCAGATACCCTTTGACCAGTTGTTTGTAAAAAGCGCCGACGCCGTTGGGATAAGGGTTGGGATCGGGCAAGACCGGCAAAGAGTCCGCCCAATCATCGGCGTAGAGCCGGATGGCCGTATTAACCTGTTTTAGGTTGTTCATGCAGAAGGTCCGTCGGCCTTCCTCTTTGGACCGGCTGAGGGCTGGCAGGAGGAGCGCCGCCAGGATTCCGATGATGGCGATGACCACCAGCATTTCAAGGAGCGTAAAGCCTGGGTTGCTTCTCATGCTTGGGCGGCGCAGCAGCACCGCCCCACCATTATTGGTTAGGGCGTCGTTGGCGCAACGCCCAAATCTCGAATATCTCCGGATGGTTCTTGGCGTTTCAATTCGCGTCTCCCGCTTCTTTCCATTCGTTTCCAATTTTTTTGACAATGAGGACAACCTTGCCGCTGTGGAGACCTTCCGATGATGGCGTGGCATGGATATGCAGGTGGACTTCATCGGCCGAGACGATTTCCTTTTGGGTCACTTTGTACCCGGTCATGGAGCCGGCCCAAGCCATAAGCCCCCGACTAATCTCTGCCGCGGATTTTCCTTCCATCTTATTCCCAAATCGTTCCATCTCCTCCGCGGTAACGCCAGCCCGGAGGGCCTCCAAATCCCCCTTGCTCGCGTTCCACAGCATCGATTGGACGGCTGCTTCCGGCGTCGCGTAGCCCGCGAAACTGAAGGGTGAAGAGCCCGCTTCTGCCTTGGCGCGATGGATTGTCACAGTCGCTGTCCCTGCGACGAGGAGTGCGACGGCGCCGACCGTGATCGTGGTTTTAAGTTTTGTCCATGCCATAAGTTTCAGTGTCGTTTTGATGCAGGTTAACGTTGAACGGGTCACCGCGACTCCCTTGACGGCCTCAAAGGTGACGGACGCCGCCAGCCCGGCGGGCGCGGCTTGCACAGAATGGACGGAGATCGCTCCGCCGATCGCTCTTTGCGAAAACGTCAGGCCCTGCTTGGTGAAGAACATCCTCAATTTCTCCAAGGCCCGGTTGACGCGCATTTTTGCGCCAGCTTCAGAAGTGTCCAGGGCGGCGCTGATCTCTTTGAAACTCCGGCCTTCAAAAAACCGGAGCACCAAAGCGTTGTGGTCCTTTTCCCCGAGCTGTCCCATCGCCGCCTCCAACCAAGGCTCGATTTCCATCCAGGCGTCCCCTTCGCCTTCGTTCAATTGTGATCGCATATAGGCTTCCTGCTCACGGTCCTCCCGGCGGCGGCGCACGGTCAGAGCTCTGGCAGCCGTGTATCGCGCTGTTCGGTAAAGCCAGCCGGAAACTATTGTCGTGGGAGGGAGCGATCCGGCCTTGCGCGCCAGAATGATGAAGACCGTCTGCGTAATCTCTTCCGCCAGATGCGCGTCACGAAGCTGGCGGAGCGCCACGGAATAGACCAGATTGACATGCCGCGACACGAGGGTGGCGAACGCCTCCTCGGATTTGCCTCGCGCATACTGGCGCACCAGGTCCATGTCACCGATCATCATTCCATCAATACATCCACACCGACCCGAAAAAGTAACGGCGGTTTTGCGGGGGATCCAGGTTCTTACGAGTGAAATCGCTCAATTTGGACCGGATGGCAATCGGGATTACCGTGATTTGGTCGCGGAGGGCGCCTGCAGCCAGGAAAGATCGATATACTTCCGCCGCAACTGCTCCCGCAACTTTGTCAATTCCTGTGGCGTCCGCAGATCAACGTAAAGCTGCGCCATGCCGTCCAACATCCGGTAGAGATCGCCGTACGCCCAACCAGAAACCACCTCATCGGGGACCGCCAGTTCCCGCTGGACTTCGTCCAACTTTGCCTTCACCAGGGCGGACCGGAGCTCAATCTCCGCGGCGTAGGCTGCGAATGTGTTGACCGGCGCGGGCGCCGTGGCGGTCCGGAAACCAATCAAAGTATCATTTCGCGCGTAGGAGGTGCCCAAGCGGGCATCCTTGCCGGTTGCTGCCTCGAATGCCGCCTTAAGGAGCGGCGCGAAATTCGTGTGGTTCGCCAACTCGTGGTACAAGTCCATGTCGATTAAATCAATCAGCTCGTGCCGGCCCTTGCGAACCTCCGGTGAGTTGGTCTGGCCGCCCGAATTAAAGTATTGATTCGCCACATTGAATTCACGCGCGTGATACTTCATCACCCAGTCATGTGTCGTGTCGATGTATTGTCCATAAATCCGCAGCAATGGGTCTTTCGCATAAGTTGCCGCCTCCATCTCCTGCAGCTTTCCCTTCATCGCTTTGATCTCGCCCACCAAGTCCAATTCTGTCTGGTTCGTGCTGGCAGGGTTGAGGTCCGCATGGCTTTCAAGGATTGCCAGAACCCTGGCGGGTTCCGGCACGGTGCTCGGGACCGGCGGCAAATCGTGGGCTTGGGATTGGTCTCCGGGACTCTCTGCCTGCAATGCCGCCCTCATGGACGGAACGATAGCTCCAGCGAGGGCCAGGCTTGCCAAGATGGCGACGAGTTTTCCGCAATGACTACCTGTTTGCCTGGTGGCTGAGGATTCCATAAAAGCGTCCACTGCCTCGCCAACTTTATGTTTGTCTGTCTTTCCAAACACGCTCATAAACGGCTCCTTTCGGTGTAAGTGTGACAACCCTGCTCGCCATTCGGTGTTTGGCAAGTCTTTTGCGAAGCGTCCAGCACTGGCAAGATGCGGTCGGCGAGACGCCGACCGCGGCGACCGTCCCGGTACCGAGACGGTCGCGGTCCCCAGCCATGAATTCGTCGCGTTAGGCGGCGACCTGGGCGGCACGTGAAGCCTAGCCGTCCAGACTCAATTGCATGTAGATCACATCAAGCCAACGATCGCACTTGAAGCCGACTTGCTGGAGATGACCGACCTTTTCAAAGTGAAATTTCGCGTGCAACGCCACGCTGGCAGCTTGCTCCCCATCAATCGCGGCAATGATGGCGCGGTGGCCCGCGCCGCGGGCGCGGACAATCAGTTCTTGCAGCAGAAGCGATCCAATGCCGTGGCCGTGTTGCTGGTGATGAACATAAATAGAATCCTCAACCGTGAACCGGTAGGCCGAGCGCGCGTGATAAGCCGAAAGTGATCCCCATCCCACCACCTGGCTGTCCGCTTCCGCCACGATCACCGGATGCTGATCGCCGTGATGGTAGAACCACTGCCTCCGGGCGTCGAGTGGCTCCAGTTCTTCCTGATAGGTGCAGGTCGAATGGAGGACGTAATGGTTGTAGATGTCGTTTATCGCGACGAGATCGGATTCGGTGGCCGGGCGAATGCCATACCAGGCGTGCTTCATCGAAATCTAGCCGAGTTTTACCGGCCGCAGGACGCTCTCTATCCCTTCAGAATCGCGATGAACTGTTTCATGGCGGGCGAGAGCACTTTGTTTTTCTTGTAGATCGCCGCCATGGGACGCACCAGGTCCACGCCGTCGATTCTCACTTCCGCCAGCGTTTGTTTGGCAATTTCCTGGCTGATGGTGGCCAGCGGCACCAGCGAAATGCCCGCGTCGATTTCCACCGCCCGTTTGACCGTCTCAATGTTATCAAATTCCATGACCGATTGCACGCTGACGTGGTGGTCCTTGAAGATCTTGTCGATCGCTTTGCGCGTCGGGATGTCCGGCTCGAAACTGACGAATTTCTGCCCGGCCAACTGCGAGAGCTTGATCGACGTCAGCTTGGCCAGCGGATGCGATGGATGGCAAATCAGCACCAGCGTGTCTTTGCGCAAGGGCACCAGCTCAATCTTCGGGTCGCGCGACGGATACGCCACCAACCCCAAATCCACCACATTGCCCATCACGTCTTCATACACCTGGTTGGCCCGGCGGTATTCCACGTGGACATTGACCGTGGGATAAATCTTGAGGAATTTTTTCAGATAGGCCGGCAAATCGTGCAGGCCAATGCTGTAAATGGTGGCCACGCGGATGGTCCCGGAAATGATGTCTTTGATCTCTTGCAGGCGGTTCTGCAGAGAATCATAAGTTTGGATGATTTGTTTGCTGTAGGCGTAAAGCACCTGCCCCTCGCGCGTCAGGCGGAACTTCTTCTTGCTGCGTTCAATCAGCAGCGACTTGAAGAGTTTCTCCAGCGAGCTGATTTGCTGGCTGACGGCCGATTGGGTAATATTGTTGACCTCCGCCGCCTTGGTAAAGCTTTCCGTTTCGACTAAATCACAATAAACTTTTAAACTTTCAATTTGCATAGCTTAATTCAACCCCCACTTCAGAATAAAGTCAACTAATGATATTTCAATTCTTTTAAGGGGAAAACCGGCCTGCTGTCAAGTTTTTCCCTGAGTCGTGAGGATTTCCTTGACCTTGCGCAGCAGGTCCTGGCTGGAAAAAGGCTTTTGCAGGTAAGGCTCCTGTTCCTGCGTCCCGGGGGCCCGCACATAACCGCTGCTCCACAAAATGCGGGTCTCGGGTTTGAGGCGCAAAACCTGCTCGGTCAGCTCCCGCCCGCTCATGTTCGGCATGACCAGGTCCGTGATCATCAGGTCGATTTTCTTCTTGGACGTGGAAATAATTTCCAGGCCCTTTTTGCCGCTATTGGCGGTTAAAACGGTGTATCCGAAAGAGGAGAGGACCATCTGGCCCATGGTCAAGAGAAGGTCATCGTCATCCACCAGAAGCACCGTCTGGGTTCCGCTTAAGTCCGCCGGCGACATGGGGGCCTCGCGCACGATTCGCCCCGTGGCGGGCAAATAGAGGCGCACAATGGTGCCCTCGTGGCGCTGGCTCGAGACGCCCACGCCGCCGCCGTGGTTGGTCACGATGCCATAGACCCAGGCCAGTCCCAGCCCGCGATGACGCGCGCCCTTGGTGGTGAAGAAAGGCTCGAAAATACGCGGCATGACCTCGGCCGGGATTCCCTCCCCGGTATCGGAGACGACCACGCACACGTAATTGCCCGGGGCCAGTTTGGCGGCGCCATCCTGGGTGTCCTTGGCCAACTCGACATTGCGCGTCTGCACGCTTATTTTTCCCTCGCCCGGGATCGATTCCACGGCGTTTTCCAACACTTTGGCCAAGGCCTGCTGCATCTTGGCCTCGTCGAAATTGGCGGTGTAGAGCCTCCGTTCCAGTTGGCGCGAAATCGTGATGGGTTTTTCCATTGAACTCTGGAAGGCGTCCAGCGTCCTTTCGAGAAGAACATTCAGATTGCCGGCCACCTGCACCTTCGCATCCTTTTCCTGGCGGCTGAAGGCCCCCAGGTCGTTGGCAATCTCCGCGGCCTTGGCGGCGGATTTCTCGATTTCCGTCAGCGAATTGCGCCACGGGTGCGTACTTTCCGTTTTGCTGAGCAAGAGCGAAGCGTGCCCCAAGATGCTGGTGAGCGCGTTGTTAAAATCCAAGGCCACGGACCGCGCCAATTGCAAAGCGCAATCCAGTTTTTGTTTATGCGCCAGGCTGGCATCCGCTTCTCCAGCCCCGGCTGGCGTCCCGGGTGGCGCAGCTTCTGCTTTGGCCTGGGCCTTTTCCGGAAGCAATTGCAGCAAGAAAACCTGTTCATCCGCCGTTCCGCACAAGCGCGCCTCAAAAGCGGCGGGCAATCCGCTCTTGAGCGTCACCTTCAAAACAGGCCGCTCCGGGGGGTCGGTGAGAAACTGCTGCGCGGCCGCCTGGTTGTGTTCCGGCCAGATTGAGGCCAGAGTGGCATCTTCTTTTTCAATCCCGCCGCCAAAAGCAACAATGGCGGCTGGGTTGGCCCGCAGGACCTTGCCCGTTTTGCGCAAAAGCAGCGCGGGCCAACCGGCATTTTGCAAAAGAAATCCTTCCTCCACCGTGGACTTCTTTGCCGGCGTGGCCGCCGCTTTGACAGGTGAGGGAGTTTCTTTTGACGACGGCGCATAGACAAGATCCGGAAAGGCCCCGCCCGAGCTTTTGAACAACTGCAAAACCAAATAGACGCTGCTCTCACGCACCACTTTTGCCAGGTGCGCGACGAACTGGGCCGAACCATCGCCAGCCACACGGAGCTTCAAGCGGGTTATTTCCCCAGTGGCGGGCGCACGCAGCAAGTTCTCCGGAGAAACTTCATTGGACGGGTCCCAGATACCGGCCAGGTCAAGGGTTCCCCCTTTGCTGGAAAAGCCAAACATGCGCCGCGCGGCCTGATTCGCGCGGCGGATACTTCCGCCCTCCTCCAACAGCATCGCCGGCCAGGCAGCTCGTTCCAGCACGAAATCTGTTTCTCGCCTCATTCAGCCGGAAGAGCTTATTCATAATCGACGCACCGCACCAAACAAAATTGAGAGAACTTTCAGCTTCTATTGGCTTCTATCCCTTTCCGTTGCTTGCTTCCCACTTTTTGCCGATAGTATATTAGATTTTTAAACTTGAAAAATCCGCCAAACTGTCTTTCACATTTGGGCTGCGCGGCAGCGCCGCCCCACCATTCTTGGGTAGGGCGTTGCTGCCGCAACGCCCAAATTTCAAATGTCTTTGGCCAGGCTATGACTTCATGAAAACGACTCTGCGCATTGGCTCCTCCGGGCGGCATCGCCAGATGGGGACGTGGGTATGGCTTTAGAACTGATTGGTGCCCACCCATTTGAGCGGGATGAATTGGGCCGCCAAAAGGTTCGGATCGGGACCCTGTTTCCGGAGCACAGGACCCTTTACACGCTGCTGCCGGGCGTCCATGCCTGGCAACGATCTGCTTTTATTGACCTGCTCAATACCCAGCGAGCCAAGGCTGGCGCGGCTCCTCTCACTCTGGAGCAAGAGGAAGAGATTTGCCGCAAATCCGTTGATCTTATTTTTGAGCCGGAGCACATCTTGATCCGGCCTAATCCCGCGCGAATGGACCTGGCCTTTGCGGCCGACGAACTGCTCCAGGAGTTGATTTCCAAACGGCTGATCGTATTCCTCTCCGTATCGGACCGGCGGGTTGTCGAAGCGATCAAGCACCGGGGCGAATGTTGGCGGCTAAGTTCCATCCCCACTACCAAGGAGTCCAAAGCGAGACTCATTCTCAGTTCCAAGGTGGCCATCCAAGAGGGCCACATTTATTTCTATAATCGCCTCACCGGCACGCGCTGGCTGACGTGCGAAGAGTTCTCGAACCTGGGCAAACTCGACGATGCCGCGCTGGCCAGGCAACTCCAGGAGATTGCCACCTATTCCATCCGCCTCAACCACATAGGACGGCCAGAAGTGGCGTTCTTTGCCACCGATTTGCGCCATTTTGGCCCGGCTCTTTTTTCCGGCATCATCTTCGCCCAGCTTGCTTCGCCGGAATTGCGCGCCAAATATGAAGAACTAAAACTCCATTTTGTTTCCGCGGTGCATGAGGCATTCCGCCGGGATGAGTGCGGCAACGAGGCCTGGTCTCATCGCATGATCGCCACTCTCTTTCTGGAGGGCAATGAAACCGAAACCGATCAGATTCTCAGTGGGTTAAGCTCTGAGTTTTACTTGCGCGTGGAATGGCTCCCCGGGGGGCGTTTCGAAGAAGGCGAATTCATTCTCGACCCGCTTTTCGATGAGGCCGCCAATCATCCCGAGGACCAGGCGCTGCAAAGACTCTTTGACCCGCGCGCCAAGGGGATCATTTTTAATCTCATTCGCGAGTACGGCGATCTCGAATACATCAATCTCAGCCGCATTCCGGAATCGCTCTCGCAGGCGCGTCCGCAAAAAGGCGGACGGCGTGGGGTTTACCTGGCCGAGTTCCGCCTGCGCGGCGAACGCCAGCCGATCAAGCGTTTCATGCGCTTGCTCAAATGGGGTGTTTGGGAACATCTCGATGAAGGCAAGGACCTTTTCGCTGCCATCCAGGAGGCCGACGAGTACACCGATTATTGGCTGGATCGCCGGCTGGGCTGCCGCCAACTGGGTATGAATCTGCTCACGCGCGTCATGATGCGCCAACTCAACGAAATCTATACCGGGACAGCCCCCCGCTACCGCGGCAAGATCATTCGGACCACCTACTTCGAAAGGGACTACCTGGAAGGCATCGCCAGTGACAAGGTGCCAATGGAGAAATTGGCGCGACCCGATTACGCCATAAAGCTCGCCGCTCTCCTGGGCAAAGCCGCCGCTGCCAGCATCATCGTCGGACGTTCCCTCTACTTGGGCACTTGCCCGGTCTTTGATGATGGAGACGAAGTCATCCGTGAAGGGGAAGACGGAGTTCCCGCTGATATTCTGGTGAGCGATCATAGCGGCGCCTTTGGCGACTACAAAAGTCCTCTGACCGCCTTTGCCGAGCATTACGCCCGGCCCGTCAATATTCGGGCCAAACTGCTTTCCAATGGCGCCGATTTCGCCCAGGCCTATCTCGTCGGCCTGCAGGAACGTTTTGTCCACATTCAGCAGGACTATCGCAAACGCCGCCGCGGCTTTGACACCCTCTTCAAACATTGTCCTTACGATCCGGGCGGCAGTTTCGCTTATCGATGGGAAAGAGTTTTGGCCCGCCTCGATCAAACGGATCCGAAAGCATTGTTCGAGGCCATTGGCAGGCAAATCTGGATTTTGAATCCAAAGTAAAGGTTTCGAGCGAAGTCTTTAGGAGATTCTTGCATAGCAATCTGCGTGCCATCGACCATTGGAGTTCTCCCATTCCTTTGGCTGAAGCCAACAAAAAGGCTTGCGGGTTTCCAGAAAACGGCTTCGGGTATGGTTGCGACGAATTGTAAATAAAACATTTAATCTGGTCGGAAGGGGTGCGGAAATGAGGGATGTCTTTATGAATCAAATGGTTATGCATCAGAAAAAAACTGCGTTTCTTCTGCCAAAAGAGCTTGACAATCCCCCTCCTTTTCCCGTTTAATGCACATACACGAGCGGGAAACTATGCCTGCCGTAAACCGATAAAAACTATGAAAAATCGCATCACGTTCCTTTTCCTCCAAGGATTGGCTGCTGGAGTGGTTGCTATTCTCGCTCAGACCACCCAGGGACAGGTTATTTACAATAATACCGGCCAAACCGTCGGCACGAGCGTCGGCACGAGCTCGCAAGTCGGAAATTACAGCTTCGGCAACAGCGGCAACCAGCAAGTCGGAAATGAAATCATTCTTGGAAGCGGAACGGGCACCTATGACATCACTTCGTTTGCCGTTCAATTCTTCCTTAATTCAACGGGAAGCTCGCTGTCTGGCAATGAGCAAGTAACGTTGAACTTCTATGATAATAATGGCGGCGCTGTATCCGGTTATAATTCTCCCGGAACACGCGTTTATACCTCAGGCCCCTTGAGTTTAAGCTCCTTTACTAGCACTACTGGTGCAACTTTGACATACACTCCCGATGTCGTGGTTCCTGCGGATTTTACCTGGACCTTGACTTTCTCTGGAATTAACGATGGGGTGTCAGGCGAGACGGCTGGGTTGAGCATTTTCAATTCATCGACCAAAAATGGTTTTGGTGTTCCAGTGCCGAGTACTGGGGGAAATTACAACGATGCTTGGGTCAATAACGGCACGGCTTGGTCATTGATTCAATCAACCCCGGATCCAAATAATCCCGGCTTGCAATTTGGCGCTGTCGTTCAGACCGGGACTGTTGTTCCAGAGCCCACCACCATTGCTCTCGGCATCCTCGGAGCCTGCGGGTTCCTGGCTCGCCGTCGCAAAAGTTAATTCATCAATCCTAGACTTGGCGTCTGTGATGTGAGCGAAGTTTAGATCGGTTTTGTGAGAGCGGCCTGTCAGCCACAGGCCGCTTTCCTTTTTTCCGTTTGGCTTTGAGGCTGCCCTTTTTGCTTTCCCTTCCGGCGATTGTCTTCAAAATGCCTCTATGAAGCCAATCAGTCGCCGGGAAATGCTCACCAAAACCGGATGGCTCGGAAGCGTAGCCGTCGCGGCTTTGCCTCTGACTTCCACTACCGCGGAAGTTCTGCCTGACCAACCTTCGGCCAGCCGGCCTAAGCTCAAAGTGATGGTGACAGGCGGCCATCCCGGCGACCCGGAATACGGCTGCGGGGGAACGATCGCTCGTTTGTCGGACTTGGGGCATGAGGTCGTTGTCCTCTATTTGAACAAAGGCGAATGGACCGACAAACCATCCTACGATCCCGCTCCCGTGCGCGTCGCCGAAGCCGCCAAAGCGTGCGAAATACTCAAAGCAAGGCCTGCTTTCGCGGGGCAAATTGACGGCAAGGCAATCGTTGACCAGGACCATTACGATCAATTTCATCGGCTTGTCCAGGCCGAGCAGCCCAACGTTCTCTTTACCCAATGGCCCATTGACCATCACCCCGATCATCGCGCCGTTTCAAACCTCACGTACGAGGCATGGAAACGAATGGGGAAGAAGTGCGCCCTCTATTTCTACGAAGTTTCCAACGGCGAAGACACCGTTCAATTCGCCCCTACGGACTATGTGGACATTACCGCCGTTATTTCCCGCAAACGTGCCGCCTGCTACGCGCACGCCAGCCAGAGCCCGGATAAATTCTATTCGCTTCAGGAATTGGTCGCCCGGATGCGCGGATTCGAGAGCGGCCATCAGCAAGCCGAGGGTTACATCCATCATGTTCAAAGCCCCGCGTTTGCCTTTCCATGAAGAAGTTGAGTCTCATCGTGCTGGCCGCATTCGCTTCAGTCGCGGCGGCCACCAAAGCGGGTGAACCTGCCGCTCCGCCAGCCGTAGGGCGGCATAGCTTGTCGGGACATCTCGCGCCTTCCCGGGCGCTGACGCGTCCTCTTGGCCCGCTCGCGGAAACGAATTCGCTGCGCCTCGCCATCAGCCTGCCCTTGCGCCACCCTGATGCTTTGGCCAGCTTGCTACGGCGACTCTATGATCCCGCCAGCCCTGAGTATCGTCGTTACCTCAGCCCAGCGCAATTTAGCGAAGAATTCGGCCCCACCGAGCAGGATTATCAGGCGGTCATCAATTTTGCCAGGGCTGGGGGATTGACCATCGAAGCCACCCACCACAGCCGGCAGATCATCGATGTGCGGGGGAAGGTTTCGGACATTGAGAGCGCGTTTCACGTCACTTTGCGGGCCTATCAACATCCGGCTGAACCGCGAAGGTTCCACGCTCCGACCACGGAACCTTGGGTGGACCCTGGTTTGCCCATCCTGAATGTCTCCGGGTTGAGCGATTACTCATTAGTGCGCCGGTCAACGCATAGCACGATTGCCGCCGCCCCATCCGGGGCTGCCGAGGGTTCGGGCCCCAATGGCGAGTTTATTGGGCAAGACTTTCGCAACGCCTATGCTCCCGGGGTATCGCTCCTGGGCACGGGGCAGATGGTGGGTTTATTCGAGGCGGATGGCTATTACAGCAGCGACATTACCAATTACGAAGGATGGTGCAACCCTCCGCTCCCGGACGTTCCGCTGCAAAATGTCTTGATCGATAATTTCAACGGCATTCCCGGAGCAGGAAACAGCGAGGTGGCGCTGGATATTGAAATGGCCATTTCCATGGCGCCGGGCTTGGCCGCCGTTGTTGTCTTTGAATGCACAAACTCCGTCAGCGGCTCGGTTGGTGGAACAGAAGTCCAATACTGGCTCGACGCCCTCGATGCCATGGCGTCCCGCAGCCAGATTAAGCAATTCAGCTCGGCCTGGGGTTATACCGGCGGCAATGACCCCAACACATCCTTTGATTCATTCTTCCAACAAATGGCCGCGCAAGGGCAATCTTTCTTTCAGGCCTCCGGCGACGGCGACGCCTGGGTCTCTTCGATTTGGGTTCCGGCGGACAGCCCATACGTTATCAGCGTCGGCGGAACCAGCTTGACCACCAGCGGCGGGAACGGAACTTACGTGGCAGAGACCGTATGGAACTCGTCAACGAACGTGGAGAGCACGTCGGGCGTTTGGTTCGCCGGCGGGGATGGATACTGGGGCAGCGGCGGTGGTGTCAGCACCGTCTATTCGATTCCGTCCTGGCAAGCCAGCGTGAGTATGGTGGCGAACAATGGTTCAACCAGCATGCGCAATATTCCCGATGTCGCGCTGACGGCTTCGAACGTCTTTGTGGCATCCGACAACGGCTTGTTGGGAGATTTCATTGGCACCAGTTGTTCCGCGCCGTTGTGGGCTGGATATACGGCGCTGGTTAACGAGCAAGCGGCCAACTCCAACTTTCCGTCTGCCGGCTTTCTCAATCCGGCCATCTACACACTTGGGCGGGGACCCAATTACAGTCTCTGCTTTCACGATATCACCAGCGGCAACAATACTTCCAGCGGCAGCCCTTCCTTCTACTTCGCTACGCCCGGTTACGATCTTTGCACCGGTTGGGGCACGCCCGCGGGGAGCAACTTAATCAATGCGCTGGCCGGTGTTTACCAGCCAGCCATCGCCACAGAACCTGCCAGCCAGAGCTCCACAGTCGGAGGCAGCGCCACCTTGAGCGTCACGGCGACAGGTGTCGCTCCGCTCTCCTACCAATGGCAGTTTAATGGCGCCAATATCTCCGGGGCGACATCCTCAACGCTGGTCATCAACAATCTCACTGAAGCCAACGCCGGAAGTTACGCTGTGGTCGTCGCCAACCAATGGGGTAACGTGACCAGCACAATCGCCACTCTCACGATTGCCAGGGAAACACCGGTTATAACCTGGTCCAACCCGGCGTCCATCTCCTACGGCACTGCCCTCGGCCCCAGCCAGTTGAATGCCACAGCCAACGTGCCTGGGAACTTTGCCTATACTCCAACAAATGGGACTGTTCTAGCGGCTGGCACGCAGACGCTTTCGGTCCTTTTTACGCCTTCTGACACGGCCGATTACACCACTGCTTCCGCCTCGGTCAGCCTGCTCGTTTCCCCCGCGCCCTTAACGATTACAGCCAATAACCGTGTCAAGATGTTTGGCCAGACGGTGACCTTTGCCGGCACGGAGTTCTCCGCCAGCGGACTGCTCAATAGTGATACCGTTTTGAGCGTGACCTTGACCAGCGCCGGCGCGGCGGCGAGCGCGACGGTGGCAGGGTCGCCTTATCCCATTGTGCCAAGCGTGGCCGTCGGCACTGGCTTGGGCAACTACAGCATCAACTATGTCAGCGGCCTTCTGACCATCACTGCGGGAGAACCGGTAGTCCTCTGGTCCAACCCCAATGACATCATCTACGGCACCCCCCTGAGCGCCAGCCAGTTGAATGCCTCGGCGAACGTGGCCGGCAGCTTTGCCTACACTCCCACCAACGGGACTGTTTTAAACTCCGGCACCAATACGCTAACGGCTGTCTTTACCCCGAACGACCTGGCGGATTACCAAGCCGCCACCA
>JBKQWF010000023.1:0-15286 GCA_052139695.1 Limisphaerales bacterium | reverse complement strand
AGGAGAGGAGGTCCTGGGCCAGCTCGCCATTTAGGAGGCGCTGGTTGAGTTGCTGACGGACGGCCAGCGGGAGCCGGGCGATTTTGCCGTTGCGCGTCATCGGGGCCCCCTTGAATGTTGCATTGTTATCATGCGGGGCTATGAAAACAAAAATGCGTCAAGATGTGAAACCTACCGAAGGTTTTTCATCCAGCATCTCTCAGATTTAGGATGGAAACCACAGAGGCACAAAGACACAGAGAAGATTTTAAACTGCATCTCTGTCATTAAGTTCGGCCATGCCAAATACAACGCCTTAACATGCCTGCACCCTGCCCAATCGTCCAAAGAAAAGGGATTTCCACAAATTCCTCGAGAGCGTGTTTGGAGAATCATCCTGCCGTTTCGTGGATGGCCAGGCCCCAGGAGCCCGTGAATTCACATATTTTCCAGAGTTATCGTTGTCAAAGAAGCATTCACCTGTTACCCATTTCTTGATTTCAACAACATGGACTAAATCGCCGCAGGCCGGGAATTCGTCGTTCCGACGCAACCGGCGATGGGAGAGGAAGCCCCCCTATTTCTCTTATGAATGAACCCAACTCGAAACCCGGCTTGAGCCGCCGGGAGCTTCTAACCTGGATCGGCGCCGCGCCGGTTGGAGCCTTGCTTGGCTCAACACCGCTGCTTGGTTCGACAACCGAAGCACCAGAACCCCCGCCCTTTCCCGCCTCGCCGCCGGCCGCTCCAAGGAAGCGCTTGGGCTACAAGCGACTATGCTTGGATTTCCATTTCTCCGAGTATCCTGAAGGCGTCTTGTCGCGCGCGAGCGCGGAGACCTACATCCGCACCCTGAAAGAGAACGGTGGGGAAGTGGTCCTTGCCTTTGCCAAAGATCATTGGGGAAACTGCTACCACGAGACGAAAGTCGGCAGAAAGCACCCCGCCGTTCAGCAAGATCTCTTTGGGGAGATCATCTCCGAAGCCAAGCGGCAAGGAGTGGCCGTGATTGCGTATATCTCCATTGGCTGGGACGAATATAGCCAGCGGGCTCACCATGACTGGCGAATGGTGACCTGGAGCGGCGCCGACCAGCACCAAGGCGGCCACTGGACTTCGCTGTGCGTCAACACGGGCTACGGCCAACACACCCTGGACCACATCAGCGAGCTTGCGGCCAATTATAAATTCAGCGGGCTGTGGCTGGACATCATCCAATACACCTTCGACTCGGTCAACGCTCCCTGCTATTGCGCCAGCTGCCAACGGCTTTGGCGGGAAGCGGGGCTGGGCGATGCCATTCCCAACCCGCTCGATGGGGAGAGGCGCGCCCTTTATTTAGACTTTCGCGACCGGTTCCTCCGCCAGTATCTTGCGGCCGCCCGCTCTGCTGTCAAGAATACCCAGCCCGAGGTTTTGTTCACGCACAACTGGGGCGGCTGCTTCGACTTGGACGATTTCATTCCCAAAGAAGCAGAACCTTGGGGAAAGGATTATGTGTACCAAGGCTATATGACGAAGTTTACCCGCGCGTTGGCCAATGGACGGGATTTCGAGATGTTTACCGCCCGCTTCAACCAATCGTGCGATTTCACCATCAAACCGGTCGAATTAATGCGATGGGAAGCGGCCGACATTGTCTCCCACAACGCGGCCATTGAGATCGTCGATCAGCCGAATATAGACGGAACGTTCGAACCGAAAGCATGGAAAGTCATTCGCGAAGCCTATCGGGTGGTGGATGATTTATCACCCCACCTCGATGGAACAATACCTTTCGCCGAGATCGGCGTCCTCTATAGCCACCGCAATTACGAACTGCAAAAGGAGATCGGACGGCAGTCCTCCGCGGACGTGGCCCATGACTTTGCCGGAGCCTGCAAATTATTCGCGGACGAGCGCCTGCCGTATGACGTCATTATCGAGGAGAACCTCTCCCCGGCTTCGCTCGCCGCCTTGCGCGTTATTGTTGTTCCCAACACGCGGGCGCTCCACCCCAAAACCGTAACCGTTCTGCGGGCCTGGTGCGCCGGGGGCGGCGTCTTGCTTTTCGATTACCTGAGCGCAACCCGCGACCACACGTGGCGGCCCGCGACGGAGCCAGGATTCGGCTTTCTCAAGCCCGGCGATCCGCACGCTTGGCCGGTAAGCTTCGTCCGCCCCGTGGCGGACATCGATGACCCTTTTCTGCGCATCACCGAAGCAGTCCGCTTCAGTCCTGACCCGCAGTCGGAGCCTCTTGGCTTCCTCACGCCTCCCGCACTTGTGGAAACAAATGAACGTTGGGTTTCCCACAAAATACACCCGGGCCGCACGAGCGATACCCCAGCCGCGGTTCGCGGAGCCTTCGGACATGGCCATTACGTTTATCTCTCCTGGCGCGTCTTCAAGGAACTCCTTGACACTGATCTTCGAGCCATCCGTCAATTCGTGAGACAGGCCTTGGAAAGGCACTATGCGCCTTCTCTCACGGTTGACGCGCCCAGAACCGTCGAAATGATCCCCTACAGAACGAGCGCGGGGTTTCGGGTCTTCCTGACTAATGCAGTTGTTGGACGGCCCGCCGGCCCTTGCACCCCCACGTACGGAGCCAACTCTGCGCCGCACCTCAACATCGACTTTGTGCTCCCGGTGCATAACGCGACCGTGTGCGTCCGCCAGCCGGTTCGAGCGGCGAAGGACCGCCATGGCCGGCGGTTGGCAGTGGCACGAGCCGGCGACTGGTGGAAGGTAACGGTTCCCGTAATCGAACAATACGAAGTCGTTGATGTGCTGATATAGGACAAGCAGACGCGTGCGATGAGCGTCGCCGGCACGCCGTCCATCTGCTTATCCGAGCTTCGTCATTTTGTTTTAAGAATAGAATACTGCTCCGGCTGAGCCGGGCCAAAGAGGTAGGGGGCCGGGCCCCACTCATCCGAATAATAGCCGGCCCCGATGGAGTTATTCATAAGGGTGACCCAATTGGCTGCTTTCACGGTCACCTCTGCCAGCGGCTCCATTTGATTGGTCGGAAGGTCCACCCAGCAGGTGTTATTCACCGGCATGACGATGACCGCGTGGGGAGGCAAACGGAGAGGTTCGAGAATGAGCGGTTTGGCCCCCAATTGCTCCATGTAATACTGAAAACCCCAATGGCCCTCGAAATAGACTGGAGCGGAACGCGCGCCCCATTGCCGGTTCATCAGCAGCGCCGCCTGGCGCGCGGAATTCGCCAACTGCCAATCTCCTTGTGCGACCAGCAACGCCACCACCAGCGATATTCCCAGCGGCCAGGAGAGAGAGCGAACCTCCTTTGCTTGCCGTTCCAACCGTCGTATCAAAATGAAGCAGGCCGCAGGCAGCATCGGCAGGATGTTCCTCCCGGAAACGGTCCAGTTCACCACCGCGACGAAGATAAAAGTCCCGACGAGCCACAGGAAAAGCAGTACCGCCTCTGGAGTTCTCTCCCCCAGGGCATCGCAGGCCGCCAAAACCAGGATCATGAATCCCCCACTGGCAAAGAGCGCCAGTTGCAGGACCAACAGCCACTTGACGTGTCCCGGTCCGGCCACCACGGTGATGCCCACCTTTTTCATCGCCAGCACCAAGAGAGCTGCCGCCGCCGCGCCCATGAGCGTGGCAACCAGCCCCTTTTTTTTCCAAAGCAACGGTGTTGCCGCGAGCGGAACCAGGATACAGCCACCCGTGAAAGCCAGCGCCTCAAACACTTTGACACCCAAGCCGCCCTCGATGCGCAGGTGCGAGGCATAAACCGCCGCCGACACAAGCAAACCTTGGCCATAGAGACGATAAGTCAGCCATTGGTAGCCAGCCAGCACCAGAATCGGCAACCCGAGAAACGGTATCCAATATCCCGCGCGCCGCTCGCGCCACACCGTATAAACCAATAACAACGGGATCAAACTGGCTCCGAAGTACTTGGTCAGGCTGCAGCCGGCAATCAACAGGGCAGCCGCCGCCAGCCGTGCGGCGCTTTTCCGTTCCGTTCCAATCCTTCCATCCACCAATAAACCGACCAGACCCACAGCGCCATCATCGTCGTGTCGCACATCAGGCTGGTGGCCGAAAGCAAGAAGACGGGCGCAGCCACCGCGGCCCAGGCGGCGGCCAGAGGATGGGCACAAAAGCGGCGTGCCAGATAGAATGTTCCGAGAATGAACGCCAGCGCCGGCAACAGGAAGCCAAAATGCAGGGCTCCCTCACTCCAGCCGAAGAGCCGCCCAACCAATGCCAAATAGTAAGCCGCCAACGGCGGGTTCTGCATTTGCCCGGACATGGGGGCGGGCGCAAGCCCCCAATCGACGGCAAAACCGTAGAAATCCAGCGGATGGGACTGAAGATGCCGGGCCGTCCAGACAAAGAGCGGATCGTCGATATGAATCGGTTTGCCCAAGAAGGGCAGCAAGCACGCCAGGGTGACGGCTCCCAGCAGCAGCACTGCTTTGCAGCTCACAATTTGAAATTTGAAATCGCTCGAACCGTAACAGCAAGCTCACGGCCCGACAACAACGGAAAACACGGCCGCTGATGCATTTTGCCCACGAAGGCGGCAACTTCGCACAATAACGAGAACTGGAATGAAGCATAAGCAAGAGTGGAGAAAAAAAGTCTCACCGGCAGGGGCGCCCTGCGTCCAGTTGGATTCCCAACACATCTCCTTGAATGCGAAGCTCTTCTCACTTGCCGGAAAGAATTCCTCGAGCAAAACCGCGTCACTGCCGACAGGAAATCGCAAGGGTTGTGAGAGACTGGAATTAAACGTGCTTGTACAAGAATTATGAGAGTGATTCAAGCGAATTGCCGGGTCCAGTTTACCGCGGATGATATTGACTTCATCCTCAAGGTTCTGGGGCGCAAGAAAGGCGAGGCGGCCATGTTGACCGCTCTCCTGACGGATTCGGAATGCCGGGATTTGATCCTGGACGACGAAAAGCTTTATCGCGCTTTGCTGGAGCAGCAAGGGTGTCTGCGGGTCTCAGCCCATCTTTACTTTTACGTGCTGGTCCGGCATGTCCTCCGTCGAGCCGGTCTGGATGACCGAAACGTGGCCGACTACGTGGCGGAAATGTTGACCGAATTTTCGCAGCAGGAACGAACGCAATGCGTCGTCCCAGGCCAGCCAGCACGGCTGCGATACTTTTTTGAAATGCTCACCGCCCTGCAAACTGCCGATGATCACACGGCCTTTTGCATTCGCGCGCACATCGGCAATCACTCTCTATTCTTGTCTGGAGTGTTTCCAGAACATATCCGCCACCGGGCCGAGCGCCGCGGGGCTCCGGGGTTGAGCTATTATGAACAATTGGGACGCGCTAACTATCGCGCCGCCAGCGCTCACAGGCTGGCAGCGCGGTACGATTTGGCGTCGGTTTTTGACACACTGGCGGAGCGTTTTGAACCGGCCCGCCGCGCCTTGAACGACCTTTCGGAAAGGGTCCTTTCTCTGGGCGATCCGGAGCTGCCCCACTTTCTTAAGAGTTAACTTACGGGCAAGCCCCATTGGCGCAGGATGGGGATCGTCTGTTCGGGGGTCTGATGGACCAGCGCCCGCCAACCGCGGGACAGTCCACCTTCGACATTTTCCGGACGGTCATCCAAATACACAATTTCCTCGCGCGTCCTGCCTGCCAATCCCTCGATCAGCGCATAAATCTTCGCGTCCGGCTTCATGACCTGATGCTCATAGGAAAGAACGTAACCATCGAAATGGGCAAAAAAAGGATAGGTTTTGCGGATGTGGCGGACGGCAATCGGGTTGGTGTTGGAGAGAATAAAAGTCGGGACCTTGTGCGCCTTCAGCGCCGCGTGAACCTGAACGATGGGAATGATTTCACAAAAAATGTCGGCGAACGCTTCGAAAAACTCATCCGCGCTGCCTGAATATCCGCTGGCCGCGCGGATTTCGTCGAAAAACTCGCGCTCCGTCATGAGCCCAGTCTCAAAGCGATAAATCAGCGCGGATTGACCCAGCAAGTGCTGTATCTCTACTGGAGTCAGGCGGCTGCGCGCAGCCAGTTTGGCCGCGGCGATGCCGTAGTCAAAGTCCAGCAACACTTTGCCTAAGTCGAAAACCACAACGGACGGTTCTTTCATAAAAGAGCTTACGAAGACATTTCTCGCCGGCCTTCCAAGGCCAGACCGAGGGTCACCTCATCGGAGAACTCCAGTCCCGCGCCCGCGGGAATACCGTGGGCAATGCGGGAGATTTTGGGGACTTTCCCCGCCAGGCGTTTGCCGAGGTAAAAACTGGTCGCGTCACCCTCCACGTCGGTCCCCAAGGCCACGATCACTTCTTTAACCCCTGCCAGGCGCGATTCCAATTCAGCGATGCGCAGGTCCTCCGGCTCGACCCCATTGAGAGGAGAAATCTTGCCGCCCAGCACATGATATTTGCCCCGGAAGCTGCCCGCCTTTTCCAAGGCAAAAACGTCCAGCGGACGCTCCACCACACAGAGAAGGGTTCCATCACGCCGCGGGTCGGCGCAGATGGAGCAAGTGTCGCCCTCGGTCAATGCCCCGCACACCGCGCAAGCGCGGATGAGGTCTCGCGCCCGGACAATCGCCTGGGCCAACTGGTGGACCGAGCCGGCGTCGCTTTGCGCCAGATGCAAAGCCAGCCGCGCCGCCGTGCGGGGGCCAATGCCGGGCAGACGTCCGAGCTCGTCGCTCAATGTTGCGATGGCGGCGGGCAACAGCACGAGTTACATCAGTCCAGGCAAATTAAATCCCTGGGTGACCTTGCCCATTTCCGCGGAAGAAACCAGTTTGGCCTGGTCCAAGGCGGAATTGGCGGCCGTGACAATCATGTCTTCGAGCAGTTGGGCGTCGGCGGGATTGATGGCTTGAGGATCAATTTTAATGGAAGCAATTTTGCCGTCGCACTTGGCCACGACTTTGACCGCGCCGCCACCGCTGGTGCCTTCGACGGTGCGAAGGGCCAGTTGGGCCTGGATTTGTTCCATTTGTTGTTGCATGCGCGAAGCCTGCTTGACGAGTTTTCCGAGACTGGACATAGAGAAGTGGTGGTTTGCGGTTTAAGAGCGGACGTCAATGATCTGGCCTTTGAAAACCTCCAGCGCCTTTTGGATGAGCGGATCGTTTTTGAAATCATTCTGGGCCAATGGCGCGGGAGCGGCAGCGGGTGAAACGGGCGACGCCGACGAGACTGGCGCCGGGACGGCAACCGGCTTTTCCGGCGAGGAAGAAACGGGCAACGGCGCGGGTGCAGCCGTTTTTTCGCCTACGGGAGCATCATGCACCGCGAAGCGGACTTGGGCGCGCGGGTAACCCAATTCAGCGAGCTTGGTTTGCAGCAACGTGTGGTTGCGCGAATTATCGACGAGCGGCAACTGGTCGGCATCTTCCGGATCGAATCCGATCGTCAAGACGTTTTTTGCCAGAGAGACCGGATGGGCCCGCTTTAAGTAAGAATTGACGAACTGGCTGGCCCGCCCAACTGCCTCGACCAATTTAGCCCAGAGTTGGTTGAGATCAGTTTCCGCCGGCACTGCCGTCGCGGGCGCCGGGGCGGCGAGCGGAGCCGGTTTAGCGGCAATGGGAGAAGCTGGCCGGGGCAAGGCTGTTTTTGTAACGGAGGCGGCCTCGGTGCGCAACTGCTGCACTTGCCTGAGAACGGTGTCGATGCTCATGGCGTCGCGAGCCTCGATCATTTTCAGCAACGTCACTTCGACCAAAATCCGTTTCGAGGCGGTATCGCGCAAGCGCCCCTCGCAATCCGAGAGCACTTCCAGCATCCGCGTCAAAGCATCGCTGGGCACCCGGCTGGCCTGCGCCGCCAGCGCGGCAGCTTCCGCTTCCGAAGCTTCGATGAGCCGCAGGTCGCCTTTCGACACCTGAAAAATGAGCAGGTTGCGAAAATAGTTCAGCAATTCCGCCACCAGGCGCGCGATGTCTTTGCCTTGCTGAGCGAGATCGTTTAACTGCCGCAGGGCCGGGCCGGCTTCGCCGGCCAGCAGGGCATCACCCAGGGCCAGAATCTGGCTGCGCGCCGCCAAACCAAACATCGACAACACATCGGCCTCGGCAATTTCCGAGCCGCAAAAACTGATCAATTGGTCGAGAGTCGATTCCGCGTCGCGCATGCCGCCGTCCGCGCCGCGGGCAATGGCATGGAGCGCGGCTTCATCGATGCGCACGTTCTCCTGCTGGGCGATGCTGGCCAGGTGCTGGACGATGAGGGCCGCCGGAATGCGGCGGAGGTCGAACCGCTGGCAGCGCGAGAGAATCGTGGGCAGGACTTTTTCCGCCTCGGTCGTGGCGAACATGAATTTGACGTGGGCGGGCGGCTCCTCCAGCGTTTTGAGCAAGGCGTTGAAGGCCTCCTTCGTCAGCATGTGAACTTCGTCAATGATATAGATCTTAAAGCGCGACGAGGCCGGAGAATATTTGACGGTCTCGCGCAATTCCCGGACCTCATCAATCCCACGGTTGCTGGCACCGTCGATTTCCATCACGTCCATGGCCCGGCCCTCCGTGATTTCCTTCACGCGCGGATCATCGTCCGGGAATTCCACCGCCGGGCCGTTGGTGCAATTAAGGCACTTGGCGAAGATGCGGGCGATGGTCGTTTTGCCGGTGCCGCGCGGGCCCACGAACAAGTAGGCGTGCGCGATGCGGTTTTGCGCGATGGCGTTGGAAAGGGTCTGCGTGACGTGTTCCTGGCCCACGACATCCGCAAACCGCTGCGGGCGGTATTTGCGCGCTATGACTTGATACGACATGTCCTCAGAAAATAAGGGAATGCCAGGGCGACCACGGCGGATGCGGAGCAAACTGCCGTTGCTGCATTCCTGCCCTCGCGGGGTTCGTAAGTCCACATTCCATGGGCCCTGGCAAAACCACTGGAACTATACAGCCTCAGGGCAAAACCGGGCAAGCAATGTTTGCGGAAGTTGCAAAGCGGTCGGACGCAGGAGAGAAGTTTCAGTTTTCTCAGGCGAAAGTCCGCAGAAACGCTATGGCCTCGGCTCGCTTTAGAAATGTCGCTTCTATTTTCGATTCATTGTTGAATCGGATCTGCACTTCAAAAGCCTCGCGTTGCTCGCCCCCTTCGCGCAAGCGGTAGCTTTTTTCTTCCTCAAGCAAGTAGGCGACCGCGCTGTCCACGTCTAAACACTCCACTGTCTGGCCGCGAAGGATGGTCAAGCGGACCGACGCAACTTGGCGGGTCAGTGCGGCTTCGAGGCTCTGTTGAAAAATGGCGATTTCCATCTGGTGGAGACCGCGAAGTTTGGCCAACAGCAGATCTGTTGACTGTGGCTGCGGTAATGACTGCCACCGTATGATCTTATCCCGAAACTGTTCTTCCGTTGTGCCGCCAACTCCATCTTCTGAGGAAGCGTCTATACCAAGCTCGCGAAAAGCGGCGAGAATTGAATCGTAAGAAATATGAACAACAGTAAAACCTTTTGATTCCAACTGATGGATGGCTGACCGCGTGAATTCTCCCGCGAGCACCGCGCCGCAAAACGGCTGGTGGCGTGAGAAGGTCAACGCAATCGGCATAACCGCCGCTTCAATCTCCTGCGCCTTATTCTTTGAATGTTTCGTGTAGCGCCGCCAAGCCGACTCGACAAAAGCGATCGGAACCCCAAGCTTTTCCTCGGTTCCTCCACGTTCCAAAACATAATCAAGGTCATGTTTGTTGCCGTAACCATCCTGCCAAGCGACCTTTTCCTGGCCACCGCGAGCCGCGCGTGCCCGCTTAAAATCCAGATACAGGCCGTGCCGCTGCGCGATTTCGCCCAACACGCTGCGGACGAACTTTTCAAAACCTCTCCAATTATCTGTCCCCAACGATGCGCGAGCGATTCAGCCATGAAAGTTCCTCGCTTTATCCTGATACCCAAAGATGCCCTTCACACAACGGAACGCGGTGTTTTCTGTTCTTCCATTTGATATTGCGATCCCGAAGCTTATCGAATTTCCAAGAGGTGAACCCCGCGGCCAACGCCAATTTGCCGAACCATTCAATCACCGGAACATACACCCCATAGGGCGCGGAATCGCCGATGACAAAGCAGACCTCAGAGGGGGAATCGCACACCCTGCGCAGAGCGCTCCAGGTCTGCGCCAAATCGAGGAAGTAGCAGGCGATCATGTTGTGGTAGGTTTTTTTCCCGCCCCGTTCCAACCGGATACTGGAAAGCGTCCGGCAAACGGCCACAATCTCATCCCGGATTGGCTCCAATTCCCGCGCCCCCAGGATTTCATCCAAATTGACGGAATTAGGCGGAACATGCTGGGAGCAGGCTCGAACCAAATGGCGTCGGACCGCTTCTTGAAGGTCGCCCCACCCACGAATTTCGCCGAGGAAGGCCATCTCCAAACGAGTGGCATCGGCATAGTCATAGTTATTCGCATACGGCGGGGAAGTGATTACGAGCGTCGCCCAGGCGTCGGGAACTGTTCTGCAGTGTCTCGCGTCGTCCACACGCAATTTCGCCAGCGGCTTTGCCCGGCGCGCCATAAAGTGTATATCAGCGGCAATCATTTGAACGGCTTTGCGTAAAGCCCCTTCGGGTGATGGTGGCACGGTTTTCCGGCGGCCAGGCAAAACATATTGCCATGGTGCCGTCCCGGCTTCCGAAACGGCGCGCAACGACGAAACCAAGGCCATCCAGAGAAGTTCAGCTTCGGGCGAACCGTCGTGCTCCAACTCGACGGCTTGGCGGAACCGATCCAGGTAATCGAGCGTTTCAAGTCCGTAACACTTTTGGATAATCTCCGGATAGTGCTCTGTCTGCGCAATGGCAGTGCGAGCAGACAAGAAGGCCCTTTGTGCCTTCGCCGCGAACCGGGCCGGATCGGCACCGTAATTCAACTTTGCCTTGGCGACTCGGTACACAAACGGATGAGCTTCTATGCCGTAAGAAGGGATCTTCATTTCGTCGCAGGCGAGACAAGTCGTTCCAGAGCCGACGAAAGGATCCACAACCCGAAGCTCACTGCCCGCTCTCTCGGCCAAAAGCCATTTCACCCATTCGGCGGAAAACCCCGCGCTGTAGCGAAACCAGCGATGGATCGGCAGGCGCATATTGTCAAGAAAATTAGAAGTGTGGCCGACCACCGCGAGCTTTGGCCGCACTTGCTCCGCTTCCGTTCCCGGCTCAAACAAACCAAGGACAGCCTGTTCATAATCCTCGCGCAGTTGTTGAAAAACACCTTCGCGATCGGTTTGGTTGGAATATTTCGGAAGAATTGCCATGCCCTGCCCTAGCCGTTGCAACCGCGTCCGCACGTGACCGGATTCTCGGCATCAGGGCTGTGCCACATTCTCTCGAGATTCAGTCTCGGCATGGGTTCTTGGTACAGGCAGCATCATGGCGAGGAAAGCAAAATCGCCCTTTTATGTCTGCTGCCTGGTCAGCGGGAGCAATTCGGCGACGTTGACTTGGCGCGACCGCTGCAGGATGTCCCCAGTGTAACGGCCTTGCATCGAGCGGCCATTGGCGAGCATCGTGGAAAAAACATCTTTTAGTTGTGCCGCGCTGAGAGTTCGACCACTGGAATAGTACCTTTTCGCCACCTGTCCAATGGCGTAGGTGGAGGCAAACGCGACCGCCAACCCCGCCGCCTCCCCTGCCATGCCGCCGAGCAGGCCGCCCGTCAGCCGTCGGGCAAAGCCGCCGATCAATTGCCGCGTGAATCCCTCAAAAACCTGGGAGGTCAGCCCAACCCCAACAGTGGCGAGAAAGTCCGTGATATGGCCGCGGTCCAACTCGAATCCGTAGGCATGGCCGACCCGGTAAACCAAGCGCATCTGCAGCGGGACAATGGCCATGGTCGCCAAAGTGTGCGGCATGATTTCCAGCGCGCCGTTAAGGATGGAGGCATTCAAGATCATCTGGTCCACTTCCGCTTCACGATTGGCGTTCACCATCGGCGGTCCCGTGATGATGGGCGGTGGAGCGGCCAAGGCTTGGGCTGTTTGCAAATGATTCTCCGTGGCGGAAGCCTCCAGCCGGAGGGCTTGCTGAAGGTCGGAAAGGAATTTCTTTTCGGAATCATTCGCCTGGCCGTCGGCGTGGCAGACGCAAACCGCCATTTCGTAGGCGAGGGCGCGAGCCGGGAAAGTTTGCAGTTGACCGGCAGCGGTTGCCAGCGTGAACCTTCCTCCGAGCACCTCCTGATAAACCGCCGCCACGTCCAGGCCTTCGCCGGAAAAGCCGTTGACAATCTGCTGGATGCGGGCGCGCTCGTTTTCGCTCTGCGCCCCGTCCGCGAAAGCGGCCAGCACGCAGACGCCAGCAATAGCCCGGTGTTCCTGTTGATCGATAGCGTTTGTTTCGATTGGCATGGCGGAATCATGACATCGAACAGTTCGTTTTCCCATTCCAATCCACCGCCGATTTTGTAACCCTGTGGCGGAGACTTTTGCCACGTTCGCCTTTCGCCGGCGAATTTCAATTTGCAATTCCCGGCGCGGTCTCCACGATGATCTGGGGTGGCTGCTGAGATTGTCTCAAAACATTGCGTAGTGGAAAGGTAGGGCGCGCACTCTGTGCGCGCCGGGGCCGGCATTCGGACCGGCGCGCTCGGAGAGCGCGCCCTACCCAAGCTGCCTGGCAGCCTCCGCTGGCCCTCTCTTTATGAATAGACTGCGCCGCCATTGGCCCATCCTGGGCCTGGTTTTCATTTTGCTGTTTGTGACGCTGGTGCGGTGGCGCATCCGCGCGGTGCCGCTGGAACGGGACGAGGGCGAATACGCATATGCCGGCCAATTGATGCTTCAGGGTATTCCCCCCTATCAATGGGTTTATAATTTCAAGATGCCCGGGGTTTATGCGGCTTACGCCCTCATCATGGCCGTGTTTGGGCAGACACCATCGGGCATCCATCTGGGGTTTTGCCTGGTGAATCTCGGGGCGATCATCTTGATGTATCGACTGGGCCGGCGGTTTCTCGGTCCGCCGGCCTCGTTGGCGGCGGCGGCGACATTTGCGCTGCTGTCGCTCAGCCAAGCCGTCGTCGGATTGGCGGGACATGCCACGCAATTGGTGGTTGTGGCGGCTTTGGCCGGGATAGTTTTGCTTCCGCGAGTAGAAGAACGAGGGCAGCTTGGGATGATTCTTCTGAGCGGCGCGCTCTGCGGAATGGCTTTTCTGATGAAGCAACCTGGAGGCGCGTTTGCCCTCCTGGGACTTTCCGTGCTGGCTCGGTCCGCGTGGGAAGAAAAACCCGTCTTCCGGAAAAAGCATGGTCCCAGAATGGCCGTCTTTTGCTGCGGTGTGTTGATGCCGCTCGTGGTGACGGCGGGTTGGCTGTGGCAAGCCCGGGTCTGGTCGAGGTTTTGGTTTTGGACGGTGACCTATGCTTCGGTTCATGCCACGGTGGAGACGTGGTCCTTTGGGCGGGACCGATTGGCCTTGTTCTTCGCGGGGTTGAAATGGGACGTTCTGCTTTGGCTTTGGGCCGCAGCCGGTTTGGTCCGCATCTTTGCCATGGCACGAGGCAGGAGATTTTTCCCCATAGCGTTGCTGATCCTATCGGCGGCCGCAGTTTGTCCCGCGTTTTATTTTAGTCCTCATTATTTCATTCTTTTGCTTCCGGCGCTCGCGCTTCTCGCCGGTTACGCGCTGGAGACGGCGGGCCAGCGAGAAATCCCGTGGATTCTCTTTGCGGTCTGTTGGTGTTTCATCGTCCTGAGCCGCCGGGACGTCTTTTTCGAGATGACACCGGCGCAGATCAGCGACAGCACTTACGGACGGAATGAGTTCGAAGTCTATCCAGACGTGGGCGATTATTTGAGAGAACATACGCCTGCCGACGCGACCCTGGCGGTTCTCGGCTCGGAACCCGAACTGCTTTTCTACGCGCACCGCCGCTCGGTGACGGGTTACATTTACATGTATGACCTGGTCGAGGACCAACCGCTGCGCGAAAAAATGCAGCGTGAAATGATCAGCGAGGTGGAGCAAGGAAAGCCCGGGTTCGTGGTTTTCGTCAACCTCTCGCCGTCGTGGCTGCCGTCGCGTCCCGAAGACTTCGAGGCCATTCGCCAGTGGTTGATCCATTACACCGATACCTTTTACGAACCTTTCGGAGTCGCGACGTTTCCACCCACCGGCATTTTTTGGGGCACGAACTGCTTTGAGCGCGTTCCTCCGCCCGCCAGATTTCTCTGGGTTTTTAAGCGGAAAGAGAACCCGTGACAGCCACGAGCGTGTGCGCGAAAATCGAGTCGAGGCGACGGTAATTTTTGCATAATCGGTGATGGGACGGGCGAAACATGTGGGCGGCGAGACGCCGACCACAGCGACCGGGACGGTCGCGCTCCCCAGGCCACGGGATTCGTCGTCAGGCGCGGCTTAGACCGCCATGGTGAGTAGGAATTCGATGTTGCTGCGCATTTTTTTCAATTTGCCGAGCAACAATTCCATGGCTTCCACGGGAGGCACGCCGGTAAGAGCGCGGCGCAAGATGACGACCTTGTTGTATTCGTCGGGATGGTAAAGCAACTCCTCCTTGCGCGTGCCGGATAGTTCAATATTGATCGAAGGAAAGATGCGCCGGTCCACCAAATGGCGGTCCAGATGAACTTCCATGTTGCCCGTGCCTTTGAATTCCTCGAAAATCACTTCGTCCATGCGCGAGCCGGTGTCGATGAGCGCGGTGGCGATGATGGTAAGCGAACCGCCTTCCTCGATGTTGCGCGCGGCGCCAAAGAACCGCTTGGGCTTGTGCAGGGCGTTGGCATCGACGCCGCCGGAAAGAATCTTTCCCGAATGCGGCTGGATGGTGTTGTAAGCGCGGGCCAGGCGGGTGATAGAGTCAAGCAAAATAACGGTGTCCCGCTTGTGCTCGATCATGCGCTTGGCTTTTTCAATGACCATTTCCGCCACTTGCACGTGCCGCTCCGGCGGCTCGTCAAACGTGGAACTGATCACTTCCGCGCCGCGGCAGCTTCGTTCCATGTCGGTCACTTCCTCGGGGCGTTCATCAATCAGAAGAATAAAGAGGTAGGCCTCAGGGTTGTTCTTGAGGATGGCGTTGGCCAGCTTTTGCATCAGGACGGTCTTGCCGGTGCGCGGCGGGGCGACGATCAAGCCGCGCGTGCCCTTGCCGAGCGGACAGACCAGGTCCAGCACGCGGGTGGACAGTTCGTCCTGGTTGGTTTCCAGCAGGAACCGCTTGTGAGGAAACAGCGGCGTGAGGTTGTCGAAATGGGTTTTGTCCTTGGCCTTGTCGGGGTCCTCGGTGTCAACCGCCTCGACCTTGAGCAGGGCGAAAAAGCGTTCCTTGTCCTTGGGCGGGCGGATCTGGCCGGCGACGAGATTGCCGG
>JBKQWF010000022.1:0-13310 GCA_052139695.1 Limisphaerales bacterium | reverse complement strand
TTTAACCAGCAGGACCGAACTCTGCGCCGTTATCTCAACCCGGAGCTTCTGATCATTGACGATTTCGGCCTGAAGCAGTTGCCCAAGAACTCCGGCGAGCATCTGTTTGAAGTGATCATGCGCCGGTATGAAAACCGGTCCACCATCATGACCAGCAACCGGCCACTGGAGGAATGGGGTAAACTCTTGGGCGACGTGCCGACAGCCGGCGCAATCTTGGATCGTTTCCTGCACCACGCCCAGACCATCGCCATTACCGGGCGGAGTTACCGGCTTAAAGATCACGCCACCGTTGCCGGCAAAGAGGACAAAAATAAGAAAAGCAAATCCAAGTCCAACGAACCTTCGACCGCAGAACCGGCGAGATGAATGGCTCGCTTTCCGGTTCTGCTCGTTTTACTTTGCTGCTTACGACTAAGCCAAAACACGGAGCATGGCTCAAAGCAAATTCTTATGAGTGCGTCGGCTAAAGAAGAAAGCTCGCCCGGCGGAACGATCCCGGACCAGGCGGAGGAGACTCTCCTCATGCTCTGGATATTTGCGTCCGCATGGATGGCCGCCTCGGTTTTCATCGTCGCGCCGATGGTGAGCGACGCGCTGAAGGAGCAAGACTACGCCCGGCTGGTTACCCTGGCATTTCCCGCAGTTGGCCTGGGTTTGTTGCTGTGGGCGTTGCGCCGAAGCTTGCGAGTCAGGAAATTCGGTGGGTCCATTCTCCACGTCAACATGGATCCCGCGAAGCCCGGCGGCGAGCTGGCCGCGGTCATTCATGTGGATCGCCCGGTCCCCGGCGGTGGGCCGATACGACTCCGCCTTCGGTGCATCCAACGCAGCACGACAAGGAAAAGCAAGACGGAGCGTGTGCTGTGGCAGCAATCGCAGAACCTCGACAAGGTTCACAGCAACCTCGACGGGACGGAGATTCCTGTGCGGTTCCACATTCCGGCCGACGCGCCAGCCACGAACGGGGTTGATTTGCGCCGCGAGATTCTCTGGCGCCTGGAAGCACGCGGCCCATCCGGCCTTGTCAATTATTTTTCACGCTTCGAGGTGCCTGTTGGCGTGGCCGCGGTCCAGGAAACGGCGCCTGAGACGCCCGCGCAGGCGCCGCTTCACCGGGGCCTTGGGCCTGATCCCCGGGCGCAATTGCGCGAGCGCGGAATTGACTGCCAGTCGCTTGCGGGCGGGGGATTGCACCTCCATCTCGCGGCCGGCCGCCGCAAACTCATCGGGCCCACCGTCATCGGATTGATATTCACGGGGATTGCGGTCGCGCTGTTCCTTGCGCCACTGCCTGACCTGATGCGAATCATCACCATCTCCCTCGGGGCCTTGCTCCTATTGCCGGGCGCATTTTTTGGTTTCATTGTGACCTACAATTGGCTCGTCAGCCAAGACGTGAAAGCGCGTCAGGGGTCGCTGGTCATGGAGAGACGCGCACTGTTCTTTCATTGGGGGCGAACTTTCAATGTAAGCGAGATCGCGGAAATCACATGCCAAAAGGACGGCGAGTCCAGCAGCAGCAACTCCGGCGTGGCGACCTTCCACGGCATCCAACTCAAGGCGCGCGACGGCAAATGCACGTGGCTGGCAAGCAACATCTCCCAAGCGGACTACGCGGCCTGGCTGACCGACGAAATCAATGCCGCTCTCGGTTGGCTTCCCGAAAGCTAGAACCCCGTTGAGCGCTGACTGGCAAGTATGGCTAGAGATGAAGCGATGTTGTGCCAGCAGATACGAAAAATTGGAAAGTCCCTTGCCTGAAACAAGAAATCTGATATGAATCAAGCACCTCGGAGTGGCTGGTTTTGATTCGACCCCGAGTGGCTGGTTTTGAAGTGATCGGTGACATCCAATTTCAGCACTTCGATTTCCTCCTTGATGGTAATAACCTGACGCAATTGTTCTACACTTAGGTTTTGCAATTCATTCATAAATTTTCGGAGGGTGTCCCAGCCGCTTTTCGTCGTCAAGAAAACGTCACTCAAAATCGACATTTAAAGCCTTTGCGCAGTGCCACTGATTTCCATCATTGACGCCGATTGTGGCAGGAAATCAGATTCAAGCCCCAGTGAGGAATTCCTTGACTAGCGGCCGATGGATGGAATCCGGTTCGCATCTGCCAGTCTCCCAGCCCCAAAGGGTTTTCTCGCTCACCCCCAGTTCCTCAGCGCTTTCCTTCCGGTTTTTTCTCAATTCCAGGCGCCGTTTCCTGATTTGTTGACCAAGGGACAGGGGGCCTGTCGGTGCTAAAAAGGCAACGCCTGATGTTTCGTTGCCTTTGGGTCTTCCAAGGGCCGGATCGGTGAACGGATCGCAATCCAAATACTCGATCAAACGGGGCTGATATGCCCAGGTCGGATATACCTTGTCGCGCTCCCAGAGGCTCAAGGTCAGTTGGCTAACCCCAAGCTGGCGAGCGGCTTCCGCCTGGCGGATTCCCAAATCAAAACGTTTCTTTCTCAGTTGTTCTCCGATAGTCTCGGGCTGCTTTGAAATCGGAAAGCTGCGAGTCCAGGCGGGGGCAACGTCCTTACGGGCGACGCTCATGGTCCGTTCGCAAAGAGGCAACGTCGCGCACCGGGTTTGACGATCTTAGAGCGTGTTTTGAAAATATCTCAGCCGGTCTTGCGGCGGGGCGGGGCGGCTGGCTTCGTTGCTCGTCAGTTACAGATTTCTCTCGAATATGCGCCTTCCTCACGCCTCGCCATCCGCCCCGCCGCGCTCGCAATCCCTTACCCGATCTATTTTCAAATCACGCTCTTAGTGAACGGCTAGCCCAATTCCCATTCACGATTGATCAGGTCGTATGTCCGAAAACCCGCTACACCGGCTACGTCATTGATGGTCAGGCATTTAACCCGCTGAAAACCCACTACGAACCCGCTGCAGACCCGCTACATTTTCAGGCAGCCTGGGCTTCCGGGCGAAGGCTGGTTGCGCGCGTCAATCGGTCCAGGAGGTCCAGGCGGGCTTCTGCGTTGACCCTGGGCACCTTTTATAGTGTCATAATTAAAGGACTGGCCCTTGGCCCTTTTTCCGGTCGCCGTCGAAAATGGGACCGCGACGGTCGCCCGGGTTCATCACGTGGCAGATGGATCCGGCATATTGGATTCTGAGCTTGCGCGCCATGCCCCGCAGCCTGGCAAAGACCGATGCCGCCATGAATCGTTATATTACAATACCATTACAATACCATTAACTGATAACACAGTTACGAAATTGAACGCTTCGGTGGAGCCCGCTCCCCCAGAAGGAAAAGGAAATGAATCGAACGCGCAAGAACTGAGTCAGCAACCGTAAAAATGCGGTTCCAAAAGATAGTTCTTTGACTTTGAATGGGTTTCTGCTATTTTCTGTAAAAAGAGAAATGAATTTAGACCCGGTCATTGAGAAACTGGTTTTGCACTGGGGAGAAATGGGTTCGCGCTGGGGCATCAGCCGTATGGTGGCGCAAATCCATGCCTTGCTGTATTTCTGGCCCAAGCCAATGACTGCGGACGAAATTGTCGAGGCTTTGGGCGTAGCGCGCTCTCATGTGAGCAACAGCCTCAAGGATCTTCAATCATGGGGGGTCGTCAAAGTGCTCCGGGTCGCGGGAGATCGGCGTGAACACTTTCAATCCATCAAGGACGTTTGGCAATTATTTGAAATCCTACTAGACGAACGCAAGCGTCGGGAGATGGACCCGACCCTTAAGATGCTGCGCGAAACGCAGGCGCTGCTCAACGATGGCGCCAAGGTGGATACCCACACCAAAGAAAGGGTGAAGGAAATGCTGGAGTTTTTCGAGTTGATGGATGGTTGGTTTGGCGAAATCCGGCGGTTGCCTCTGGCATCCAGGGTTAAGCTCGTCAAATGGGGCGCGCAGATTCGAAGCTGGCTAAAGTAAATTTTTTTGGCCGTATATATCACAATATACAGGAAATACAGAAATATGAATAAGAATGAGGTTCACGCGGTCACAGGGGCGTTTGGCTATTCTGGCCGTTACATCGCCGCTCGTTTGCTGGAACAGGGACGGACGGTGGTCACGCTGACCAACTCCGCGAACCGCGCCAATCCGTTTGGCGGCCGAATTCGCGCAGTTCCGCTTTCCTTTGGAGAGCCGGACAAGCTGGCGGCGGCACTGGCGGGCGTGGACGTCCTGTATAACACCTACTGGGTTCGCTTCAACCACGGCATGTTCACTCATGGGGAGGCGGTGCAAAACACGCTGGTGTTGTTTGAAGCGGCGCGACGCGCGGGCGTCCGGCGCGTGGTTCATGTCAGCATCACCAATCCGTCGGAGGACTCGCCGTTGGAATATTTTGCCGGCAAAGCACGCCTGGAACGGGCGTTACAGGAAAGCGGACTTTCTCATGCGATCCTTCGGCCAACCGTTTTGTTTGGGCGAGAGGATATCCTGATCAACAACATCGCCTGGGCGCTCCGGCGGTTTCCATTTTTTGCCGTGTTCGGCGACGGTTCGTATCGGCTTCAACCGATTCATGTGGATGATCTGGCGGAGTTGGCTGTCGCTGAAGGGATGGGGAGGGAAAACGTCGTTATCAACGCCATCGGCCCCGAAACATTTACTTACCGCGAGTTGGTGAAAGCCGTCGGCGGCGCGATTGGCCGGCCACGCACGTTGGTCAACGTGTCGCCGGGAGTGGGGTGTTTGCTTGGAAAACTGGTGGGATGGATCAAGCACGATATGTTCATCACGCGCGAGGAAATCCGCGGGTTGATGTCCGAACTGCTTTACGTGAGCACGCCGCCCACAGGAAAAACAGCATTGACGGTTTGGATGAAGAAGAACGCCCCCACGTTGGGGCTGCAATATGCCAGCGAGCTGGATCGCCGTCGTGACCGGCAAATGCCCTATTTCGTGAATAACGCACTATGAACGAGTGGCACTTTAAATTTGATTCATTCGGTTTGCCGCGCCTATGTTCGCGAGGAAGCCGCATCCAAGACAAACGGACCAGACCGACCAGCCGGCATAGTAGAAGCGCTGGACGAGGCCAGGGTAGTTAGACTGGATGCCTGCGACGAAGCGCAGGAAAATCAGGCCCATCAGTCCGAAGGCGGCCAGAGACAACCACCCCAGGCTCACGACATCAGGCCTCCTCCAAAACAAGAAGGCCAGTAAGGCCCCGACGTTCAAGAGCAGCGGCAACGGCCCGAGCGCTCCGTGCAGTTCATGGTGCATCGGAAAAACGGCCGCCCATGCCATGGAGACAGGCATGGCCAGCGTGCATAAAGCCGGCAGAATGTTCAGCCCTCTTTCCCGGCTTGCCCTATGGATTCCCGCCGAGAAAAGAAGGCATGTCACGCCCACAAAGACTTCGCCAATGGACATAAAAAGTTCCGACCGAGCGTCAATGGCGCCAAGCTCGCTCACCACCATACGCAGGTGGTTGTAATGGCCATGAATAAAGCCTCCGACGATGGTGAGGGCCCAAAATGACAACGGGGCTATCCAACCGCACGAAAGCAGCGTCGCCAGCGGGATGACACGTCGCGGCCAGTAGGCGAGAAGAGCTACGGCGGCAAATCCCGCAACCACTAGGATGCCTCTCCCATTCGCAAGAAGAGGCGGCGTTGGCGGCGCGACGATAGCGATGCGGCACCGCTCTCCATCGCTCAGTTCAACCATCAGGTTGTGCGTCTCACCTGGGCTTGCCACGAATGACAGGGAATCGATCCCAGTAGTGAATCTGACCTCTTGCTCGGTCCGATATTCCGGAAGCGTGAAAACAAAGTTCGATCCAATCAATTACTGGCAAGAGGACGGATCTCGAAAAATGTCCACGGTGTCCTTGATATTTGTAGTTATTTGGCTCGACACCCACCATGAAAGCAAAATCAATTTTAAGTTCAAGGGTCCAGAACCGGACCGCACAGCGCGATGGGGAGAAGGCGGAATTTGCGAAATACATGGTGTTGACACTCGAAGGCCGGGAGCAAGTGACGGTGTTCCCGTTCAATTCATGAGCAACACGTGAAACCTGTTCAAACTCCTTCCATAGGATTTTAGATTTGACGTATCCTTGCTATCATTGCCGCGCATGGAAACATTCACCGCCAAATCGCAGAGAAACGGAAACAGCAGCGCATCCGGTCAGCAGAACCGCCCCGACGGCGCCTCGGAAAGCCGCTTGCCGCCGCAATCCGAGCCTAATTGAACTAAATTGAACCAAATTGAGCCACTTTGACCACCCCGGGGGGGCTCCCCTCATGAAGAGCCAAAGGAGGCAGCGTATTATGTCACGATTGTTCCCAAAAACGTCACGAGACCTTTGTTTGCGCTTGCGGCTCTGGCCTTTAGCCACAGTCTGCGGTGGCCGCACCGGACAGCTATTCCGGTTCGCGTTCAGTGAACAGATCACCGTCTATGGCAGCACCCTTGGCCACACGCGGAAATTGGATAAAGGAGGCGCTGTTGATGGTGTACTTGCCATAATCACCAGCATCATGATGCCCGCCGCGCACATCCACGGGGCCAGGGTTGACAAAGGGGTAGAGAGATGCTTCCACGCTGGACAAGGGTGGCGCGGTGTGTCGCGGATTGTCTTTATAACCGGCAGTTTCTTTGGCCAGCACGGCGTTGACCTCGCTAAATCTGAAGGACATATCCGGCACTTCCGCCGGGGCCAGATGGCAGGCGCCGTGAGTGAAGCGGGTCCAGGGAAGTTCATTGGCGGTCCCGCACCGCTGGTGGTAAATGCCCAGGGCATTGGGGGAACTGCCCAGTGAAAGCCCTCGTCTCCTGGCTTATTGTGCCGTTATGTTGATGGGTTTACCGGCTAGGAACAAGGCCAGGAAAACCGCTGTACTATTATTGACATGCAGCGTCATTTTCTTGACTCAAGAACTATTGGCGGGCGAAAGAGGCGGCTTTTCCTTCGAGACGGTGCGCGCTCTGGCGCACGTTCTGGCGGGAAAGCCTTTTCAAGCGCCGCAAAACACGGACTTGCCCGATGTGCTCAAGAAAATGACCTACGACCAATATCAGGGGATTCGCTTCCGCCCTGAGCACAATCTCTGGAAGGATGACCATGTGCGCTTCATGGCCCAATTCTTCCAGCGGGGTTATTTGTATCAAGACCCGGTGAAAATCCATGTGATCGACGGGGGAAAAGTGAGTGACTTGGCCTATTCCCCGCGACAATTTGATTTCAATACCAATCGGATTCCCGGCGACCTGCCGCCAACATTGGGCTTCGGGGGCTTTCGCCTGCTCTATCCGCTGAACTCTCCACAAAAAATGGACGAAGTGGCGGAGTTTTTGGGAGCAACGTATTACCGCGTGCTGGGAGCGTCGCAACGGTACGGGGCCTCTAATCGCGGCCTGGCAATTGATACGGCGGAACCGACCGGCGAGGAGTTTCCCCGTTTCACGGAATTCTGGCTGGAAAAGCCCCCGCCGCTGGCTGGGGGGATGCGCGTGTACGCTCTGATGGACAGCCCGAGCGTGGCCGGGGCCTATTGCTTTGTCATCGAACCGGGCGACACGACCCGGGTGGAAGTGGAAGCGAGCCTGTTCTTTCGCAGGACCCCCAAAAAAATCGGGCTTGCTCCCATGGCGAGCCTTTTCATGAGCGGCGAAAACAGCACCCGTTATTTTTCGGATTACCGGCCACAAGTGCATGATTCCGACGGCCTGCTCTTTGAGGCGAGCGCGGGCGATTGGCTTTGGCGGCCGCTCGTTAACCCGGTGAAAGCCCATCGGATTAGCCGGTTTCCCGCAGCCGAAGGAAAGAAATTCGGCTTGATGCAGCGGGACCGTCACTTTGGCGATTATGATGACCTTGGCAACCGTTTTGAGCGGCGTCCCGTCTATTGGATTGAGGAGGGGGAAAGATGGGGGGCGGGCGCCATCGAATTAGTGGAGATTCCGACGACTACCGATTACAACGACAACATTGTCGCCTATTGGACGCCTCGGGATCTGCCACTGCCCGGCCAGGAATTACATTTGACATACCGGGTATCCGCTTCCCTGAACGGGCCGGAAGAAGGCCCAATGTTGCAAGTGCATTCCACCCGGCTTCGTCCGGCAAACGGCGATGTTCCCACACGTTTTGTCATTGATTTTGCCGGAACGGCCCCGCAACCGGCCGATTTAAGCGCCCCTGGTTCTGCCCGCATCCAAGTCTCGCCGGGACGGGCGCAAAACATCGTGGTCCAAACCAATGACGCGAGTGGCGGATGGCAAGTTTTCTTTGATTTGGCTGGGGAGGAAGGCAAACGAACGGAGCTTCGCTTACGGCTGCAAGCGGACAACCAGCCGGAAAGTGAAACGTGGATTTACGATTATCAAAAATCAAATTAAGGATCCATCATATGATCGCGCCCTCCCTTAAAAACCCTCGTCGTTGGCTCATTCTGCTCCGCACCGCGCTGGGGCAAATGTGCTTCGCTTCCCTGGCGGTTGGCACGGTTGCGATCATTGGCCGGCGCATGTTTGCCCTGGCGGAAACCAATGGACTGAATTCGTTGAAAATAGCCGTCTTCGTCTTGTTTCTAGTGTTGATGCTTCCCATCACCCTCTCTTTTTGGACGGCGGCGATTGGTTTTGCCGTCCGCTTGGCAGGCGGCGGTTCGCTCAAATTGCGGCGGGCCCTGGCCGAACCGGCGCCACCGGATGCCGCTTGGCCCCGCACGGCGGTGGTGGTGCCGGTTTATAATGAGGACCCGGCTGGAGTGTTCGCGGGGATTAAAGCCACTTATGAAAGCCTGGAAGCGACAGGGTTCCTGCGGTTTTTCGAATTCTTCATTCTCAGTGATACGACGGATGCCGATGTCTGGGTGCGGGAAGAGATGGCCTTTGTGGATTTGCGGCGGTCCGTGAGCGAGCCGGAGCGGGTTTTTTACCGCAATCGCCAGGAAAATGTGGACCGGAAAACGGGCAATATCGCCGATTTTTGCGAGAACTGGGGCGGGCGCTATCGCTACATGATTGTTTTTGACGCCGATAGCATCATGACCGGGCGCTGCCTGGTCGATCTGGTGCGGTTGATGGAGCGTCATCCTCGGGCTGGCATCATCCAGGCGCCGCCGTTGCCGGTGAATCGCCATACGTTTTTCGGGCGGCTGCGGCAATTTGCCACCCACGCCTACACTTCCATTTTTCTCACCGGACTCAATTTCTGGCAGGGCACGGCGGCCAATTACTGGGGGCACAACGCCATCATCCGGATTGAGCCGTTTGTCGAGCACTGCCGGCTGCCGAAGTTATCGGGGAGAGAACCGTTGGGAGGATCGATTCTCAGCCATGATTTTATCGAAGCCGCCTTCATGCGCCGGGCGGGATGGAAGGTCTATCTGGCGAGTGAATTGCGCGGCAGTTACGAGGAAGTGCCGCATTCGCTGATCAGCTACGCGGCGCGCGACCGGCGCTGGTGCCAGGGGAACATGCAGCACATTCGTTTGTTGTTCACCCCCGGATTGCATCCCATCAACCGCCTCCATCTGGTCCTGGGAATCATGGGGTACCTGGCGGCGCCTCTCTGGATCCTGATGCTGGTTTTGAGCACGATTGAGGGAATTCGCGAAACAATCGTGCCGCACGCCTATTTTCCCACGGGACCCGCGCTTTATCCCGTCTGGAGACTGTCGCAGGAAAGACAGGCGGTTATGCTATTCTTGACTGTTATAGGGTTGCTCATTCTGCCGAAGGTGTTGAGCCTCCTCGTTCATCTGCGCCGCGAAGATCGCGAGGGATTTGGCGGCGGGGGAAAGTTTGCCCTAAGCGTCCTGGTGGAGACGGTGGCCGCCACCCTGCTGGCCCCGGTTCTGGCCCTTTTGCAAAGCCACTTTGTCATTGGCATTCTGCTGGGTAAAAATGTCAAGTGGGACGCGCAAGACCGCGGCGAAGCCGAGACCACGCTGGCTGAAGCGATCCGGCGGTTCTGGCCCAGCACCGTCCTGGGAATTGTATGGACGATCCTGTTGGTAGAGGGAGATCCCAAACTGTTTTGGTGGTTTTCACCGGTGCTGCTTGGATTCCTTCTAGCCATTCCGATGTCCATTTGGAGCAGTCGTGTCACCTTGGGGGAGTGGGCGCGAAAAAAGGGCCTGTTTCTCACGCCAGAGGAAACGGACCCTCCGCCGATTCTTTTGACTCGAGAAGAAGGATTGGTGTTCGCGGCCGGCCTGCCGTGGGCTAAACCGGTGGACGCCTTGGAACGTGTGCTGGGAGACCCATCGGTCCGTGCCGTGCATCTGTCCCTTCTCAGCGGCGGTTCGACTAAGGATGAAATGCGCCGGCATTACTTGGAGGGGCTGGAACTGAAGTATCGCCACGAAGGCACGGCGGCGCTGGCGCCTCGGGAAAAACGAGAGTTGCTCCTGGACGAAGAGATGGTTCGCTCGTTGGCCGCGCATGCGGGGGCAGATGTTCCTACCCCGGCATTGATGGCGCACTAAGTAGTTGCCGCCCCGGCACCGGGGCTGTTTTCCGGTGCTAAAGCCGGGTTTTCCCCCAGTAGCAAACTCGCTGCTGTCGTAGGAAAATTACCTGAGAAAGGTTGAACAAAAACTATGAAAAAATGCCAAAACTCCGCCGGACGCCTGACGCGCGTCCTCCAGGCCGGAACAGCGCTCGGCTTGCTGCTCTTCACCACTTCAGCGCTTCACGCTCAAAACTATCCCTATTCGATTCTCCAGCTCTCCGGGGTCACCTCCCCGGATGGAAATGGTCAAATCCCGGGGATACCCACGCCCCTGGGAGCGACGCAGGACCCGCCGCCCTTGTCCATCTATCCGGTGGAAGCACCGCCGGAACTGATGAGCACTAATCCGCGGCGGATGAGAGAGTTCCTCAATGAGTCCGCGCGCCGCACGCAAATGGAAGTGGCCTTGGCGGACCTTGCCGCGGCAAAAGCCGAAAGCGCAGGCGTCAAAAAACTGGCCGAGTCGGTCCGGGCCGAACAATCACAAAAGTATAGCCAGTTGCAAGCATTGGCCCAGCGTTATGGGGCCGCCTTAGCTAACACTCCCGGCTGGAAGAACCAGCGGGAAATTGACCGTTTGCAAAAGGCCAGTGGCGCGCAAGTTGACCGGGATTACACCAAGCTTCTCCTCACCCACGATGTCAATTGCATTAACCACCTGGAGCAAGCTGCCCGGGAGATACGGCAGCCGGACGTGGCCAGTTATGCCGTGGTCAGCCTTCCTCAGTTGCGCAATGAAGTGTCCCGGACTGAGTATGCGGCGCGCTCGGTGGGAATTAGCCAGGGGACTATTTCCAGCATTCTTAATGGCCTTCCAAGTGAAGATCGGGGAGTTGCGCTGAACGAGAACAATCAGGGTAACAGCATTGCCAGCCGGTAATGGTTGGCGGGGTTAAAGCGCAGAGGATTGGATGTGGCGACAAATTGCGTGTTAGAGGACCAGAGGGCGCCGCCGGGATTGAGGACTTGCACCGTTTGGTTGTCAGCGATGGGCGTGGACAATTCCAGATAGAGTGAGTCCGCCACTCGCAGATCATAATTGGACATGGGCGCGTAAAGCGGGCGGCGTTTGAATCCTACCGTCGTGACCGTGATCAATTGACCATTGGCGGTCACGGTAAAGGCGCTGAGCGCAGGCGCGACAAATTGCGACCTGGCATTGACCAGGTTCCAGTTTGTTACCGGCGGCGGATTGGCTTGCTCGGTTGTGGTGATTAAATCCAATTCCAACAGCGTTGGCGTGAGAATGTGCGGCGCGTTATCTCCCACCTTTGGCAGTTGCAGGGTCATGTCATCCACCGAAGCCAGGCCGGGAAGAGCGTTCGTCGAAGAGTCTTGAGCGAACGCATTGGTGATAACGGACGAGTAGTTTGTCGTGGTGGGAGTCGTAGGAGTTACAGGGGCGGATGGCGTTGTCGCTGAGTTGGTCGTTCCGGGAGAGGTGGCAGTTCCACCGGAGGGCGGACTGGTGACAATGGAACTAGCGTCTCCGGCGAAGTCCCAGTTCGCGCCCCCATCGTCCAAGCTGAACGCCATGCCGCTGACGGTGGAGCCCTCCAACCCGACCAGGCTGGCCGGAACGGAGAGAAGAGTCCATTGACCGGGGGCCGGCAGGGGGCCCATGTAATAGCTGCTGGCCGTTTGGTCGCCGCCGTAAGTGATGAACGCCCCGCCCCAATAGGCGCGATGTTCCCAGGAGCCATTGTTCCATTGCAGCATGATTTCGTCTGGCACATTCCCAGGGTCGAGGTAAACAGCGGCAAAGAGAACGTCGCCGACATTGACCGTCAGGGTTTGGGTGGCGCTTGTGAAAAAGTGTTCGTGCAAGCCGGCTCCCACGCTGGATTTTTGAGATAAAGTGCCAGAATAAGGAGAGGGGTCGCTGGAAACCCAATTCCAGGAATCGCCCCCATCGGAGCTCGCTTGGGCTCCGGCTGGAAGCGAGTCCTCGACCCAGACGACAACATTACTGGCTGATTCAGTTGCGTGGGAAGCGGGCGCCAAGACACCGGCCACCGACAGGCCCAGGGCGATCATCAGGATTTTCTCCATAGGTTTCGCCATGATGGCGGCTATGGGGTCAACCCGGAATCAGAAATCAGCTTCTTTTTCTGTCAGACGATAGGAGAAAACCCTGTCAGTGTTTCTCCGACAAGGGCCCTGGAATGTGTCCGACGACCAGGGCTATGCGCCATTATGGTGAGGGCAGGGAGCAGGAGGCGGCCGGTGGAGGAGTTCCTGGAACGACTGGGCGTCCAAAGTTTCATGTTCCAATAACTTGCTAGCGACAAGTTCCAGTTGATCATGATGTGCCTGAAGAATCGCTTTGGCCTCGCCGTAGGCCTGGCTTAATATCTTTTTCACTTCCTCGTCAATTTCCCGGGCCGTTTGTTCGCTGCAATCGCGCTGCACGGCGCTGCCTCGCGGATTGAGGTCGAACACTCCCTCACGGCGCGCGCACTGCGCCAGGCCAATAACGTCGCTCATCCCGAACATCGCCACCATTTGGCGCGCCAACGCGGTGGCGTGCTGCAAGTCGTTTTCCGCCCCGGTGCTGACGTCATGAAAGATGACATCCTCGGCGGCGCGGCCTCCCAGTTGCCCCTTGATCTTGTCCAACAAGGCGGACTGGTTCATGAGATAATGGTCCTCCTCGGGCACTTGGAGCGTATAGCCCAGCGCGGCCTGACCGCGGGGGACAATGCTAATCTTATGGACCGGGTCCGCGTAGCGGCTATAGGCGAATGGCACGAAGTTAACGTGTAACTTAGGCATCTAGAACTACTTGCGCTTTTGCACGCCTGGCAGTTTCTTGCAGATTCTTTCGAGTGTCATCTCCTGTAATTTTGCCACTGTATCCATGACTCG
>JBKQWF010000021.1:0-11822 GCA_052139695.1 Limisphaerales bacterium | reverse complement strand
GGTCGGCCAGGAGGAAACCGCCGTGACCGCCTTGGAACGACTGGATTTGACGGATGCCCAAAAACGGGATGCGCGATCTTACACTCCTGATTCCGTGGTGGTCTTTAACCGGCCCGTCAGCGGTTACAAGCCCGGTGACAGCGGCCGCGTGCTCGCCGTCACCGACAAACATTTATTGATTGAGGCCAACCAGCGCATTCGCCCGGTTCCCTTCAAAGACCTCGACCGGCTCACAGTTTGCCAGCCCAAGGAACTGCCATTATCCAATGGCGACAGGCTGCAATTGAAAGCCAATGGAGCGGCCACGAACGGCAGCAAGGTGGTCAATGGCGAACTCGTCGCGGTCAAGCAGGTTCACCCGGATGGACGCATCGCCCTGGCGGATGGCCGGACGCTGGACAAGTCCTATCGCCAATTTGTACGCGGCTACGCGGTCACTTCCTACGCCGCCCAGGGCAAGACGGTGGATTACGTCCTGTTCTCCGATTCCGCCGTGCAGGCCGCAACCAACGACCAGCAATGGTATGTGACCATTTCGCGGGGTCGGAAAGGCGTCCAGATTTTCACCGCCGACAAAATCCAGCTTCGCCAAAATGTCATCCGTTCCGGGGGCCGCGAACTGGCCTTGGACATCGTCAAAGAATCCGTGGTCCATGCGCTGGCAAAGGCTTGGGGCCGTGATATTGGATACGTCCTCAGCGTCCAGGACTCGCAACGTCGAACCGCGCAGCGCCGGGCTGAACTGTTTGGGCAGGCGGAAGCCGTTAAGGCGTCCGAGGCGATGCCGCAAACGGAAACGCCGAAACAATCAGAGTCGGTCCGGCAATCGCCAGCCGTTCGGACGGCGCGAAGAATCATCCAAAGTCAACAGTCCAAACAAAGGCATGGAGGAGGCATCGGAGTATGAGCGATTTAAGAATGAGAGAATTCAAGGAATGCCCGGAGTGTTATCACCTGAGCCGCGAAGTGATGGGCAGCCATGTTCCGTTGGACAATATACGGCTGGAACTGACCCCCACCCGTTTCTATCTGCTCCCCTATCACCATTTGGAACTCGCCGAGTTCGTGTCCGCCCACGATAGCGACACGATTGCGCTTTCATTCGTCAATCACAAGGTGCGGATTACCGGGCGAAATCTGCGAAACTTGGCGGTGGCCTTTCAGGAACGCGCCGTCGAGTGGGTTATGCCCGTGCCGGAAAAGTACGCGGAAGTGTGGAAAGGCGCACAGGGCTTGATTGAGTTAATCGAAATCGAAAAGCCGGAGGATTTATGCTCAAAGAAAACGAACAGTTAACCAAACTGCAAACGCCGTCTCGCCTGGGTCAGACGAATGGCGCGGAAACAAAAACATTGATCGAGAAAAAGGGATTCAAACGCGCCGAGGCCGCGACGTATTTGGGGGTGAACCCAGTGACCATTGACCGATTAGCAAAGCGGGGCCTGCTCCATCCTTCCCGCGCACTGCGCCACCCGATCTATTCCAGAGACGATCTCGACCGATTCTTGCGCGAGACATCATAGCAGTTTGGCGAGCGCGGATAAATTATTTGGCTGTTTATGAGAACGCACACGACTTTTAATGGCGAGCCTTTCGTGGTATCTGATGGAGATGGAAGCGGGGTTCCTTCTATGCTCATTGCGTTTCGAGAATGTAAAACCTTTGCGGGATGTTTCGGTTCACCGTATTGGTGGCGGTGATAGTGAAATTTCCGCTGACGCTTAAAACATTGCTAACAACAGGTGTCCACTGGCTCAACGGCAGGGCGAGATTCGTGCTCATCAGCACATAATAGATCCCGCCGGACTGCCCGTTGATCCCATTAAGTACCAGATTTGTTCCGGACAGTCTGGCGCTGGCAATGCCGGGTTGCAGTGGCACGACTCTGATGTCGTCGAGGCCAAAAAAATCCTGGTCGTTTTCCGCCGCGAACTGGAGCGTTGTGTTCGTGCCAGCGGCAGTGACCACAAAGGTGAAGTTGCTCCAAGTGAAAGCCGGGGGATTTGTCACCATATAAATGTTGTTGGTGGAATCGTTGTTGGTGTTCCAATTGACATTGAATTTTTCGGTGGGCAGGTTGCCCGGATTTTCCAGCCAGAAGGAAAGGAGGTAACGCTGGCCCGAGACGGTGGAAAACGATTGAGAGAGAGTCGCCAAGAATCCGGTTTCGCCCAACGCCGCGCCATAAATGCCGGAGTGAACATAAGGGACTCCCGCGCCGGTGGTAAACGAGGACCTGACCACGCCGTTGTAAATTGCGCCATTGATGACAGTGTCGCCCGACAGCGTCCAGCCGGTGAAATCCCCTGTTTCAAAGCCGCCATTCTGAATCAGGCCTGAGTAAAACGGCGCAATTGTGGTTGTGATTGAAGCAGGGCCGACGCCGGCAACCGTGCCGCCAATGTTGTTGGTCGCAATGAGAGCGACGGAGAAAGTGCCATTGGTGGTGTAGGTGTGGGAGGGATTCTGAGAAGTGCTGGTTGAACCATCTCCAAAAGCCCAGTTCCAACGCGTGATGGTGTTGCCCGCGCTATCAACGCCCGCAGAGGCAAAGCTCACCGTGAGTGGAAAAACGCCGTTGGTTGGGTTGGCGGTGAACGCCGCGGCGGGCGCCGGCCAAACGGTGATGTCATCGAGACCGAGATAGGTGCTATCATCCCGGAATCCGAATTCCAAAACCGTGTTGGTTCCGGTGGCCGAGACCAAAAACTGCAGGTTGGTCCATCCGATGGCGGGGATATTCACATCATTAAAGAGGGTGTGTCCATTCCAGGAGACGACAAACTCGTTGGGGGTTTGGCCATCGGGGCTATCCAACCACAAAGAGAGCGAATAGGGCGCTCCCGGAGTCGTGGCCAGCGTTTGGGAAAGATAACTGGGTGCATTGATTGACTGCAACGCCAAAAGGTAATTCCCTGAGTGCGGGAAGATGCCCGATTGGGAACCGTTGTCAATGAGGCTATTATTGTCAAATCCATTGTCTCCCCCGGAAAAAGTCCAGCCAGTGGTGCTGCCTGTTTCAAAGCCGCCGTTCAAAACCAGACTGGTGGCTGTAATGGACAGCCCTGATCCGAAAACCCGGGCACCGTGGCTGTTTGTTGCCAGGAGGATTGGATTGAAACTGCCGGGAATACTGTAAGTGTGCGAGGGATTCTGCGCCGTGCTCGTAGAACCATCGCCAAAGGTCCAATCCCAAAGGCTGATAGTATTGCCGCCGCTGTCAACCCCCGCAGAAGTGAAGCCCACGGTAAGTGGAAGCAGGCCGTTGGTTGGATTGGCGGTGACCGCAACCGTGAGCGGCGACGCCGTGATGGACGGCCCCGATCCGAAACACCGGGCGCCAAGGCTGTTTGTTGCCAGAAGGCTGGGAGCGAAATTGCCAGGAACGCTGTAAGTGTGGGAGGGATTCTGCGCAGTGCTGGTTGAGCCGTCGCCAAAACTCCAGTTCCAATTGGTGATGATATTGCCGGCGCTGTCAACCTCCGAAGAAGTGAAACTCACCGTCAGTGGAAGCGGGCCGTTGGTCGGATTGGCGGCGATGGCCATCCCGGTCAACTGCACGACTGGAAGGCCGGTATAATAGTTAGAGAACTCAACCCAGCCAGTTGTGCCTTCCAAATGATAAACAGTCACATTGGTGTCTCCATAAAACATTGTCGTGTCAGGGCTCGGAGCGTTGCCCTGGAAATAGGCTTCTCTCAGATTCGGGCAGTGGTCGAACGCGTAGTCCTGAAAGCCCCAATACGTGTTATAGTCTCCAAAGTTGGTGACGCTGCCCGCAATCGTCACCGTAGTCAGGCTGGAACACCCATCAAACGCATTTTCTCCGATGCTGGTGAGGCTATTGCCCATTGTGACGCTCGTCAGATTGGTTGCGTTCTCGAACGCAAGATCTGCGATGCTGGTTACAGGCAGCCCAACGATCTCGCTGGGGATGGTCACGGCACCACCGGAACCGATGTAGCCGTTGATGCGGATCATGCCGTTAGCAATCGTGTAACCGAATGGAAGCGGAGGGTCCCACAGCAAGGTTGGACTCCCGGCGAAACTCGCTCCCCACCCGCTGGTTCCCAGCATATAATAAACCGTCGGCGCATAGAAGTTTTCGAACACAGACAAACCAGCACCGGGGGCATTACCGTCGAAATACACCCTGGTCAAGCCGCCATATGAAAACGCCGCATCCCCGATGCTGGTGACGCTGGCGGGAATTGTAACGCTGGTCAGACTGAAGCAGTCAGCGAACATCCTCTGCCCGATGGTGGTGACGCCGTAGCCGATCGTGACATTGGTCAGACTGGTGCAGCCTTGGAACATATTATCTCCGATACTGGTGACATTTGTGCCGATCGTAACGCTGCCCAGTCTTGCGCAGGTATCGAACACACTTTCTCCGATGCTGGTCACCCCATTTCCTATTGTGACGCCGTTCAGGTTTCCGCATTCGTAGAAAGCCTTGTCTCCGACGGTGGTGACGCTATTAGGGATTGCAATACTCGTCACATGGCTACACGATCGAAACGCAAACGCTCCGATGCTGGTGACACTGTTGGGGATGGTGACGTTGGTCAGGCTGGTGCAGGAATAAAACGTCGCCTCTGCGATACTGGTGACATTCGTGCCAATAGTGACACTGATCAGGTTGGTGCAGGAATAGAACGCGGCATCTCCGATGCTGGTCACGCTGTTGGGAATTGTGACGCTGGTCAGGCCCGGGCAGTACTGGAACGTATATGCTCCGATGTTGGTAACGGTGTTGGGGATCGTGACGCTGATCAGACTGGCGCAGTATTCGAACGCATAGTTTCCGATGCGGGTGATGCCTCCGGGAATTGCGTAACTTCCGCCCAGGCCACCCGGATATTGGATGAGAGTCGTCAGGTTCTTGTCGAACAAAACTCCATCCACACTGTTGTAAACCGGATTCCCTGGATCCACCGTTATGGCTGTCAGGCTGGAACAGCCCACGATCGCTACCTCTCCGATGTTGGTGATGCTGTCGTCAATCGTGACGCTTGTCAGGTTGGTAAGGTTCTCGAATGCATAATCTCCGATGCCCGTAACCAACAGGCCGTTGATGTTCGTCGGAATAATCACAGCCCCACCCGGCCCGGAGTAACCGGAGATGGCGATGGTGACGCCATCGGCATTAGTCGTGTAAGTGTAGCCGAGAGCGGACGAGGCTGTGATATTGGTGGAAAGGAAAGTTCCATAAGTGCCGGTGCCGCCGGAAAAAACGATACCTTCGGGACCATTGCCTGTTGCCTCCCCCACTGTGGCGGTTATCTCGAATTGGTTGCCATCAAACAATACACCGCCAAAAATTGGCCTATTTGTCCCTTGCGGGGAGAATAAATAGAATTGCGGGCCAATTGCACTGGCTGCCGGGTTGAAAAACTGAAACACAATCTGGGTATTGGGTGATGGCGCGCCCACGTCCAATGCCAGCAAGTAATTTGCGCCGTCGAAGGCCAGGGAAGGATAAGCCTGATTGTTGGCATTTGTGATCATGGCCACCTCGCTTCCGAGGAAAGTTCCATTTGGCGAAACCACCCGGCCATAGAGATTCCAGTTGGCTAGATTGGGATACCCCAATCCAATATCTTTGTCCCAAGCCACCATAAAGTTTGTGCCGTCAAACGCCGCGCAGCAAGGATCGTAACTTGGAGTTGGTGTCTGGCTGATGACGAACGGGCTGCCCTGCGTGCCATTGGTCGAAATAAATTCTCCGTAAATGTCGTATTCTTCGGGGCCTGTCTCCCGCCGGTTATTCCAAACCACCAGATAATTGGTTTTCCCGAAAGCGACGGTTGGGGTCAGCGCCCCATTGGTTTCGCTGGTAATAGGAATCACTGGAACCACCAAAGACCCTGTTTGATTGAATAGCGCTGCATGGATATCACCGCCGGGGGAGTCATGAAACCCGCCAGTATCCCAAACGGCCAAATAATTTTCGCCGTCAGACGCCAGCAGGCTGCCACCGCCTCCTTGCATATCCTGTTCTTCACTGGTTGGGCCGAACGTAAAAGGACCGCCAACAAGCGTGCCTGTCTGATTGACAAACTGGCCGTAAATCTGGTCATTCCCTCCCGAAGCGACAAGCGCATTATCAGACCAAACCAACAGAAAATTTGTGCCTCCGAACGCGACGTAAGGGATGCCGCCCGTCCGCCCAGGCAAAATGCGTGAACCGACCAGCGTGCCGTTGGTCGAAATCAATTGAGCGGAGATGGCGGTGGAATTGGTCGTTCCATCACCTTGGAGGCCGACCAAATAATTCGTGCCGCCGAACTCGGCGAAAATTCCGGCCTGGCTTGCGGCACCGTTCGTGGCGATGGGAAAAACCGTCGTGCCTTGGGCGGCCGCTTGGTGGACGCCAGCAACCAACGCCAGTAATGTCAGCCGCGATCCTAGTTTGCTTTTCATATGCGTTTCGTGATTCTTTGTGCCCCGATTTGGGGCCTTTGAATCGTCGCAATATGTCCTAAGTCTCGGCCAATGAAAGTGCAATTTAATAGCCGCCTCAGCGGAGCGGATCTGGTGGTTAGCCCCCCGTGGGATTTATCGCTTTGAACCTGCCTCGCAGGAGTTGGCCGGGCGAGCAGTCACACCTCGTCCGGCCTCCAGCCGGTTCGCAAGGCTCCAAATCGGCGCTCGGGTCGCTTCCCAGCGTTGTGGCACTCCGCTGGAGCAAAGGGACTGTTTCCTGTTTCCGTTTCCTTGGAGGTCTATAAGGCGGGAAACGGGAAACGCTACGCAGCAACCATGCCAAAAACCGATTGCAAGATAACTGATGGAGTTCCACTCCGGTTCCCTCACCGAGCGTGGAAGAATTCGGGCATTATTACCTCAAAAAGCAAGCTCACGCTCATTTGCGGTCGGTGGCGTTTTGCGCCGATGTTCTGGCGCGAACTTCATCCAATGTTGTCGACGGAATTCTCGCGGACAGTTCATCAACCAAAGCCTCGCGGTCGGCCAATTCCGATTTGAGAACCTCGCGGCCCATCGCTTGTTTGGCGACTTCAAGGAATTTCTCGACCGGAACAATTATTGTTTCCTCGTGCAGTTGTCCCCAAAAAACCTCTAGCGGATTCTCTGATGCCCACCACGGAAACGCGTATTTCGCTTTGGCGTTGGCAATGGCGCGTCTGTCCTCAGCGAGAGCAGGATGCTTGTCGGCGGTTTCGGCATCCGCCGATTTTGGGAGCGGAACGATATTTGCAGGCTTGTCAAAGCTCACCCGTTTAATCATCGCGAAGCTGTGCTCTTGCCGGAGATGGCCGTAGCGTTTCATCGCCAAGGCGCCGCCATCCTTGTGACCGAGCCAACGGCTCACGGTCGGAATATCCACACCGGATTCAATACAGGTGGTCGCAAAAAAATGCCGGAAGTCGTGATGGGTGAATTGCGGGAATCCCAATTTTTTGCAGGCGGTCTGCAAACATTTGCGGGCGCTTCGCGTCGGAATGATCCGGTCACTTGGCTGAAGATTCTTCTCCTGTCTGAGACGCACCAAAAGCTCCCGCAGTTTCTCCGACATGGGGATGGTGCGCGGGGCGGCTTCCGTCTTGGTTCCGGGGAGAAAAATCGTGCCGCGCTCAGTTTGAACGTCCGCCCAAAGCAAGGGCCGCTTTTCATTGGCATCCGCGCCGCCGGTCACTTCTCCAATACGCGCGCCCGAATAGGCCAGAAATTCAACCAAATCCGCGCCGTCTTTGGCCTTTTCCTGGCTGTCCTTTCTTCCGTCCGATTGCCGGATTGTGCGAACGAGTTCCTGAAATTGGTCGAGGGTCGGGACAATGATTGTTTTGGAAATGACTCTCCGGCGTTTGATGTGCTGCGCTGGATTGGAAAGAATCAATCCCCGGCCCAGGGCAAAGTCGAAGACCGCTTTCAATACATCCAATTCGTGAACGAAGGTTTCCGAGGCCAGCGCCGCGCCGCGCTCCTTGACCCAGCGGTCGCAATCCTGCGGCATAACATTGCGAACGGGCATGTTCTCGAAAAAGGGGAGCAGCCCTTTGACGTACATCTCCTTGCGCTTGACAGTGCTGCTGCTCAGGGCGTGCTTGTTGGTTTCCAGCCACAGTTGCGCGGCTTGGGTGAAGCTCAATCTGGCCTCTGGCGAAATTTGCAAACAGCCGATTTTTGCGCGAAGATCATTTAGGCGGCGGTCGGCGAGCTTCCGATCTTTTGTTTTCAAAGACCGACGAAACTGCTTGCCTCCGCGTTTGAGTAAGGCATAGTAACCGCCCGATGATTCGAGCCGATACAGGTTCTCTGCGACTTTATGGAAAACTGGTTGTTCAGCAACCAGTTCCGATGCTTTTTGCTCTTTCAATTTCACGAAAGCAATCTAGCACGGAATGGGTTACAAGTAAAGGTGACAAGTTCGATTTTTCACCTGCAAAGAACATCTGTAACTGCTTGTATTTGAACATGATGGGTTGGTAGCTCAGTTGGTAGAGCAGTGCCCTTTTAAGGCATTGGTCCCGGGTTCGAGTCCCGGCCAACCCACCATCAACAAAGCTTCGAAGGAGCAACCGGGGACAGAATTCCTCGTTTCCCATTCCCTGTAGAAGAACCGCAGTTTCGCGGAGCAGAGGGGAGGAGAAAAAACAGGAAACGAAAAGAATTCAACCAAAACTGGCACGAATGAACTTGCCCCGGACCTTGATTCTTGCAAAATACGCGGCGCTGCCCACATATTGCAGCAAGCGGGGAACGCAAAAATGACCGCCATTTGCCGTCTTTGGATTGGCGAAGGGCGGGTTGTTTTTCTCACCGCCCGGCGTTGGTCCGGTTTGCAGTGCGCCCGGCATGGAACCAGCAGGAGCACGGCATCTGGCAAATGCTTGATAATGTGGGATTTGGTAGGTTACCCAAGTGGCCAACGGGGGCAGACTGTAAATCTGCTGGCTTACGCCTTCGATGGTTCGAATCCATCACCTACCACCACCTTGTTTTCATTGGCAAAACACCACTTTTCCCCAAGTTTAATAGGGGTTTCCGCCGTATCGCCCGTTTTGAGAATGCGCGCTTTTGTGCTGATGATGGCTATTGCCGTCTTTCCCAAAGCGATGTATCACAAGGATACAAATGAGGGTCTAAGTGGGTCTAAGTGGCATTCTGCGGACTATCGTTTTTTGATTCTCTTTCGTGTGTGGTTTGTATTCCATTCCGTGACGATCAGAGCAATCCCACTAAGCGACCCCTTTTATGCAGTGTCGTAATCGCGACCAGTCTTTTCATTGGATGACCATCTTGATCGTATTTGTGGTCGTTTGGTTGGCAGAAAACGGCCCCTCCGCTCTTTCCTCTGGATTTGGTGCCGTAATCGTTCGTCCAGTTGCATCTCTCACTTTCCGTTCGACAAAATCCACGGCGACGTGGGCGTCCGGCGAAAGGCCGTTTGCCGCATATTCAGCACAGTCGATAGAAAAGCTTGAGTATGAATATACTGGAAACGTAAAGAGCGAGTTTTTTGGCTTGTCGCCGACCTTCCGGAAAGGAATCCCAAAGAAGTGATACGAAGAGCGCTGCCAATGGTCGGAAGCGGAAACTTGTTCAGCACGCAGGAATCGATAATCGCCTGAGAGCCAAACTGCGATATCGGGATGAATCTGTATATAACAGATATCCAGCTGCTTCAAAGCGGCTGAGCTATAAATCTCGCCAACGATGGGACGAAACGCCTGAGAATTTCCAACGTTTAAACTTTTTCCTTCGAAGGCATCAACAACGTGTTGGGCCGTTATAATAAAGAATCGGCCGCCGAGGGTGAGGAGAACCGAGCTCCCAATAAACTCCGGATACCGTCTGCATCGCTTCCAAAGTGGACAGATGCTGCGCCGCAGTTCAGAATCAAGATCCGCAGGTATTATTATCTGAGACATAGGATTGGCTTCGCGCCTGCGACGAGTTTCCTTCGCCAGTCATACCACTCCCAGACGAGCTTGGGATTGCGCTGGAAGGCGCGCGGCGTGGCCAATTCCTCGGGACTGAACTTCGCCCAGAGTCCGGTCTGGGCATCGCGAAACGTGGGGACGCCGCTTTCCGCGGATGCGCCAGCACCCGTAAGGACGGTCACGCTCTTGGCGGCGGCAAGGCGTTGCAGCAATTCAGCCGGAAACGTCACACGTGGATTGTTGTGCCATTTGAAATATCCAACAACGACTATTTATTCCATTTCTCCAAACCGAAATAGAGGGCGCGCTACCCTCATGCTACGACCAAGTTGTGCCAGCTTGTCGCTAGCCTCGCGTCGCGGTAGATTTCGTTCATGTCTGAAGTTGAACATGACCCCGCCGCCGCGCTTGAATCTACCATTCAGGCCAATAACGTCTCACAAGTCGCCGAAGTGCTCGAGAGATTTCCAGCATTGAAGGAGCGGCTCAATGAAGCGCTTCCGAACGGCGCCTTCGGCACCACGCCTTTGCTCGCCGCGGTCCGCCACAGCAACCGCGAGATGGTCGATCTGCTGCTGCGTTCGGGTGCCGACATCAATGGGCGCAGCCACTGGTGGGCCGGCAGTTTCGGCGTCCTCGATAACGATTGTGGACTGGCCGACTTCCTAATCGAACGCGGCGCGCGGGTCGATGCTCATGCGGCCGCGCGCATGGGAATGCTCGACAAGCTAAACGAATTGGTGGCGGCCGATCCAAGCGTCGTTTCCGCGCGGGGTGGAGACGGCCAGACGCCACTCCACTTTGCCAGCTCGATTGAAGTCGCCTCTTTCCTCCTCGACCACGGCGCCGACATTGATGCCCTCGATATCGACCACGAATCAACGCCGGCCCAATGGATGATGCGGGACCGTCGGGACGTGGCACGCTACCTGGTTTCGCGTGGTTGCCAAACTGATCTGCTCATGGCTTCGGCGTTGGGCGACTTGAATCTCGTTCGCCGCCTCCTGGATGAAGACCCTTCGCGGATTCATCTAAATGTGTCGCTCGAGTGTTTCCCGAAAAAGAATGAGAAGGCGGGCGGCTGCATTTACATATGGACACTCGGCTGGAACAAAACGCCACATGTGCTGGCGCGACAAGCCGGGCACACGGAGGTCCTGAAGCTTTTGATGGAACGCAGCCCGGATTCGCTGAAGCTGGCGCAGGCCCTTGACCTCGGTGACAAGGATCTTTTTAATCGCCTTCTGGCGGCGTCGCCGGAGATGCCAAAATCACTCTCCCCGGGGGAACGTCGCAAGCTCGTGGACGCCGCCCAAGACCAAAACATCGACGCGGTTCGCCTCATGTTAGAAGCTGGCTGGCCGGTAGATGCACGCGGTCAACACGGTGGCACCGCGCTTCACTGGGCCGCGTGGCACGGTAACGTGGAAATGGCTCAACTCATCCTTCGATTCCACCCGCCGCTGGAGGCGGAGGATTCGGATTATGGCGGCGCGCCTTTGGGTTGGGCCATTCACGCTTCAGAGCATGGCTGGCATCCAGAGAGCGGCGACTACGCGGGAACAGTTTCGGCACTCCTCAAGGCGGGAGCCAAACCGCCGACGAGGATTTGCGGATCACCAGAAGTCCAGGCTGTCCTGCAGGGATTATCAACTGGTTCCGCCTAATCAAAAATCTTCTTAGTCTTTTTCCGCGACGCGAACACCGGTGCCGGCCAGGGCATCACAGACCTGGTTGCGGCGGTTCAACTCCGCCTTCACGTCGCGCTCGGGTTGCAAACTTTGACAGTGAAGTCCCGGCTCTTAACCGGCGAGAACACGGTGCGAATCCGTGGCAACCCACCAGCCTTCGCTCGCGTCCAGCGAGAGCAAGGCTGCCGCGCCGAAGTCTTGTGCGGAGGCGGGCTTAACCGTC
>JBKQWF010000020.1:0-60034 GCA_052139695.1 Limisphaerales bacterium | reverse complement strand
ACCTGCGCCTTGCGGCCTCGGCCTAACCTTCCGCTACGGTTGGCGTCATCGCCTCCGTCGGGTTCCTTTCATCCCGATAGTTCACAACACCTGCCAAGCACACTAGGGTCGCCTCGCCGAGGCGTCCAAAGCTGGCGTGGCCCTGGACGCTTCGCCGAGGCGTCCCTACCTTGCACCGCTGGACGCGGCGCCCAAACCGGGGACTTCAAATCCCCGGCTTGCGCGCTGCTGCGCGCTGCTACCGTATTATTGACTTGGCGGCGGGCCGCCGTCATCGGGAGGAGGACCGCCATTACCCGGCGGTGGGCCTGGAGGGCGGCCCGCCCGAGGTCCAAGGTATTCGTCCCGCGTCAATTTGCCGTCACCGTTCTTGTCCAGTTTCAACAGCACGGCCGAGGCGTTGGCTATCTCGCTGGCATCGATCACGCCATCACCGTTGACGTCCAGTGCGGTGACAATCAGGGGCATGGGCGGCTTCTGCCCATCCGGTCCGACGGGCGGCGGGCCTGAAGAGCCGTCGGGCCGCTTCGGCATGTACTCGTCGATGGTCAATTGGCCATCGCCGTTTTTATCCAGCGTCTTCAAGGCGGCGGGCGCATTGGCGATCTCGTTCGCGTCAATGATCCCGTCATGATTGGTATCCAGCGCCATGACCAGCGGCAGCGGCGGGTGATGATGCCGCGGCGGCGGCGGTGGATTATCCTGTGGGTCTGAGGACGAGTTATCGGCTGGCTGGGCCGCAAGCGTCCAGGCGGTGGCAAGCAGTGCTGCCGCCACAATAGTTGATAGTTTTTTCATATAGGTTCATTCCTGTGATGATGAGACAAAAGCCACCCGGCCACCCGGCCCGATTCTCTTGCTCCTGTTCTTCATACACTCTAATTGACCATCCCTCTGTTAAGCCGTGATTTGCCAAAGGCAGGAAAATTGTTAAGCCGGAGTTAATTTTGCGGCTCCCTGAGCAATTCAACATTCAAGCTGAATCTTGGCCAGGGACTCGCATGGCCAATTTGGATCTCTACGCCTTGGCATGGGGCTGCCCTACATTAGATTCTTGCACCCAAAATCTCGTCGAATTATCTCTCAGATTTAGGATTGAAACCACAAAGGCACAGAGACACAGAGAAGGCTGATGAGCCGAAAGGCGGAACTCCGCCCGCCCATTTCCTCCTTGAAGAGGTCGCCGCACGCCACGCGTTTGACTCCTTGTTTGAGGGTCGGAACGTTGAAATTGACGAGCAGGCCAAGGGATTTCCGGTCCAGCTTCAGATACGTGAGCAATTGCGCCTCGTGGATCGGATGCAACTCCGTGACCGCCTTCAGTTCGACGATCAGCGCGTCTTCGATGACAAGGTCGAGTCGATAACCGCAATCCAGTTGCACTTCCTTGTAATGCACCGGCCGCGGGCGCTGGCGCTCGAAGCGCAGTCCCGCTTTGGACAGTTCATACGCCAGGCATTCCTCATAGGCGCTTTCGAGTAATCCGGGTCCCAATTGACGGTGGATTTCGATGCACAAGCCGATGACCTTGCCGGTCAGGTCATTCAGCCTTTGCCTGGCTGTTTCGGTGGACGCGTTCTTCATGCGCTTGATTCTATTGGGTTCGAGGCAAAAAAATGCAACGCGATAGAGTCCGCCGCTTTAACTTGCATCTCTGTGCCTCGGTGTCTCTGTGGTTAAAAACAAAATATCAATAGGACCTGAAAAACAAGTCAAGTTTCGCCGCGAGCTTTGCCGTGAAACTTCTTGTTCTGCCTTGACTTCCGTTTTTTGAATTCCGGCTTCCAAGTCATCGCCGCTCCCTGCGATCTCCTTTGACCTTCGTTGCCTTCGTTTCCTTGGTGTGGCCCCCTTTTCATTTAATTGTGATTTGCCAATGGCAGGAAAATTGTTAAGGCAGAGTTAATTTTGCGGATTTTTCCGCGTCCTGGGCTAATCTGATGACAGAAACAAATGCCCGCGCCTTTTACACAACCTCCCGGCGGTGGACCCAACAGCGCCGTCCGCATCCTCATGATTGACGATGATCGCGGGCTCTGCCAGCTCATCCGCGATTACCTTGAACCGCTGGGCTACGAAGTCGCCGCCGCCTACAATGGCCCCGACGGATTGGAGCGCGCCTGCAATGAGAGTTGGGCGGCCGTGATCCTCGATGTCATGCTCCCAGGTCTCAATGGCTTCGATCTGCTAAAGCGTCTCCGCGCCAAATCAAATGTCCCCGTCCTCATGCTCACTGCCCGCGGGGAGGAAGCCGACCGGATTGCGGGCCTGGAGGTTGGCGCGGACGATTATTTGCCCAAGACCTTCTCCAGCCGCGAATTGCTCGCCCGCCTGCGCGCCGTCATCCGCCGCGCCGCGACCGCCCCGGCCAAAACCGGTGATAAACCGGAGCCGGAAATTGTTGTCGGGCCGTTGCGGCTCGCTCCCGGCCAGCGATTGGCCGTTTTGGGCGACAAAAACCTGGACTTGACCGCGCTGGAATTCGATCTGCTGGCCTGCCTGGCGCGCGCCCGGGGCAGGGTCAAATCCCGGGAGGAATTGGTTGAAGCTGCCGCGGAACGGCATTACGACGTCTATGATCGCTCCGTCGATGTGCATATTTGGGCGCTGCGCAAAAAGCTCGGGGACGATCCCAAAAACCCGCGCTTTATCCGCACCTACCGCTCGGTCGGCTACATGCTCATCAACCCGGAATCGGAGTGAGTTATGCCCAACCGCTTTCCCCTTTCCGCCAAGATTCTTCTGTGGTTCGTCCTCAACCTTATCCTGCTCGGCCTGCTGCTCTATGCCCTGCTCCTGGCTCAATTTGGCCTGGGGCAGGATTGGCTGCTTTCCAGCCTGGCCAATGACCGCATCGACGCGGTCAGCGAAAGCCTCCTGCTCGAACTGGGCCAGGAGCCAGTCACGAATTGGAATGCCACTGTCAAAGAATTTGACGACCGTTATCAGCCGCATGCGCATTTCCTCGTCTTCGGCGGCGACGCCGAGGCGCTGGCCGGAACCCCCGTTGTCCTCCCCGATGAAATTCGCCGCCGCCTGGAAATGTTCCGCGGCCCTTTCCGGCATGACCGCCGTCCGCCGCAACGCCTGGACGGGCCTTCCACACCAGGTTCTTCCGGAGCAGGCCCGCCGCCTTTTGCCAGGGAACCGGATCGCCCGCCGCCAGGGCCGCGCCCCAAATTCATGACCCACACGACGGAGCCTTCGCGCTATTGGGTGGTCGCCCCGGCCCACTTTCATCAGGCCGGCAACCCGCATCCGGGTCCTTTGGCGCTGGTCATCGTTTCGGATTCCTTATCGGCCGGTGGATTATTCTTTGACAGCTCTCCCTGGCTGGTGACCGGAGCCGCCGCCCTGCTCCTTTCCGTGCTGCTCTGGTTCCCGCTCGTGCATGGCATCAACCGTTCCATCGCGCAAATGACCGAGGCCACCCGGCAAATCGCCGCCGGACGCTTTGACACCCGCGTCAACGAGCGGCGCCGCGACGAATTGGGCACGCTGGGGCGGGCCATTAACCAAATGGCCGCCCGGCTGGATGGATTGGTCTCCGGCCAAAAGCGCTTCCTGGGCGACGTGGCGCATGAGTTGTGCTCCCCGCTGGCAAAACTGCGCGTCTCGCTTGCCATTCTTGGACAGCGCACCAAAACAGATCAACAGAAATACCTCACCAGCGCCGAAGATGAGGCGGCGCACATGGCCAGCCTCGTCAATGAGCTGCTTTCGTTTTCCAAAGCCTCCTTGAGCGCACGGCCTGCTCCCTTGCGTCCGGTCTGCGCGCGCGAGGCTGCCGATAAAGCTGTTCGCCGCGAGGCCGTCGAAGGCGCGGCCGTCCATGTCGAGATTCCCGAGGATTTGCGAGTGATGGCCGACGCGGAATTGCTCGCCCGCGCCCTGGCCAATTTGCTCCGAAACTCGATTCGTTATGCCGGTGAGGCGGGCCCGATCACCCTCTCCGGCCACCGTGACGGGAACCAGGCCCGCATCACCGTCTCCGACTGCGGCCCCGGTGTTCCCGCGAATGAACTGGCGCGAGTTTTCGATCCTTTCTACCGCGTTGACGCCTCACGCGACCGCGCCACGGGCGGAGTCGGGCTGGGCCTGGCCATCGTCAAAACCTGCGTGGAAGCTTGCGGTGGAAGCGTCGTCTGCCGCAACCGGCAGCCAAAAGGCCTGGAAGTGACCCTTCAACTGCGCGCGGAAGAGGCGCGGGCGGCCGGCGCCAAAGGCGGAGCGGTCGAAAATACCCTCCCGGAATAGTTGACGATTTAGTTAACTAGCTTAGATTTGCCCTGCGATGAAACAACGGCGCAGGAAAGAACCATGGGTCGCGTAAGTGACGCCAAAGCCCGATTAATGGAGGCGGTGTTGGAGCTCATCTGGACGGGTTCCTATGGCAACACCACCATTGATCAGATTTGTGAAAAGGCCGGGGTAAAAAAGGGAAGTTTTTATTACTTTTTTGATTCCAAGTCGGACTTGGCGGCGGCGGCATTCGAGGCCAATTGGCGCGTCTGGCGGGCCGAACTCGATGCCATCTTTTCTCCCACGGTTCCGCCGCTTGACCGGCTTAAAAAGTACTGCGAACTGAGCTACCGCTCCCAGCTTGAAATCAGGCGCAAATATGGCCGGGTCCTGGGCTGCCCGCTCTTCGCCCTGGGATCGGAAATCTGCACCCAGGATGATGGCTTGCGCAAAAAGATTCAGGAAATCCTCGAATTTAAGCGCCGTTACTTGGAATCCGCCATTCGCGACGCCCAGGCGGGGGGCTGGCTGAGGGTCGCGGACCCAGCGGTTATGGCTCAAATGATCCTGGCTTACGGCTTGGGCCTGCTCACCCAGGCCCGCATCCAAAACGATGTCTCAGGGTTGCGCCATACCGCCGGGGGCGTTTTTGCCATGCTGGGCCTCAAACCCAGCCCCGCCAAAACAGGTTGAATATTTTTTTGAATGAATATTCGACTAAACGGTCAACTACATGTGAAGTTTAACACCATGAAGCCGAATTCAAGAAAGAACAATATGGATAAAACGCGGCCTGCCGCGGCCAAAATCCGCACGCCCCGCGCCTGGCGCGTGTCCTCCCGCGAGCCGGACAACGACGCCCATGATTCGGCTCCTTCGGAACCGACCCGAGGCGACACTCTGCAATTATACCTGAACGAAATTGGCCAGGTAAAATTGATCACCCCGCAAGAGGAAATTCAACTCGCCCGGCGAATCAAGAAAGGCGACCAACGCGCCCGGGAACAAATGATTACCGCCAATCTGCGCCTCGTGGTGAAGATTGCGCGCGATTACGAGAATCTGGGGCTGCCTTTGCTCGATTTGATCAACGAAGGCAACATCGGGCTGATGAAAGGGGTCGAACGGTTCGACCCGAAAAAAGGGGCCAAGCTCTCGACTTACGCCGCCTGGTGGATCAAACAATCGATGATGGCGGCGCTGGCCAACCAATCCAAGACCATCCGCTTGCCGGCCCACGTCGTCGAAAGGGTGGCGAAAATGCGCCGGGCCGAAATGCAATTGCACGATACTTTTGACCGCGAACCGACGGACCAGGAATTGGCCGAACACCTGGGATTGGACGCTCGCCGCATCCGCCGCTACCGCGACGCCGCCAAAACGCCGTTATCGCTGGATTCGCCGCTGAACGACCAGGAGCCGAGCCGCATTTCCGAGGTGGTGGCGGACCCCGACGCCGCCCCGCCCTTCCAACGGTTGCTCAAGGAAAACGACGCCGATTTGGTGCGGGAAGCGCTGGCGAAGTTGAACGAGCGCGAGACTGCCATTTTGATCATGCGCTTCGGCTTGGATGATGAGGCGCCGAAAACGCTGGAACAAGTCGGGGCGCATTTTCATGTCTCCCGTGAACGTATTCGGCAAATCCAGGATGAGGCCTTGAAAAAAATGCGCCAGGAAATTGAAGAGCGCGACAGTCCGCCAGTCGAGGCAGCCCTGGCGGCCTGAGTGGAATTAGCCTTAATTTCAAAAGCCCGTCGCTTTGCCTCTTACATTTGGGCGGCGCGGCAGCGCCGCCCACCACTTGGGTAGGGAGTTGCTGCCGCAACGCCCAAATCTCATTGTCATTAAGGAGATTGCTTTCGGGGCTTTCTCTGCCAAAATTCCCCTAATGAATTTCGCGGAGTATGCCTTCTGAATTATTTCAAGCCAGCCGTTGGACTCGTGGAAACCTTCTCTTTCCCACCATCATCGAAGTGACGGACAGAGCCGTTGCCCGGCGTAAACGGTCCTGGTTTAGACAAGATGAAATGAGCATCGGGATTCAAAAGGTGGCGTCCGTCCATATTCATACCGGGCTTTTTTGGTCGGAGATTTTGATCGAATCCTCCGGCGGCACGGACCCCATTTCCAGCCACGGCCATCGGAAAGGCGATGCCCAACGGATCAAGGAATTGATCGAGACCTATCAGCAAAAGAGCGCGCCGTCTTGAAACTGTAACTCACTTGTCACGTTCCCGTTGTTGTTTACAGGCGGGTTTTGGCCACAGTGAAGAGGTGAAAAGCAGAGTGCTGGTGGTGGACGACGAACCCGATGTTCTTGATCTGGTTACCTACAATCTCGGACAGGCGGGTTTTCAGACTGAAACGGCGTCGGACGGCGCGGAAGCGTTGCGCAAAGCCCGCTCCGCCACGCCCGACTTAATCCTGCTCGATCTCATGCTGCCAGAAATGGATGGGCTGGAGGTCTGCAAGTTGCTGCGGCGCGACCCCAAAACGAGCGCCATCCCCATCATCATGCTGACCGCTCGGGCCAGCGAAATCGACCGCATCCTCGGTTTGGAATTGGGGGCCACGGATTATGTCTCCAAGCCGTTCAGCCCGCGCGAATTGGTCCTCCGTGTCAAAAAAAGGCTCGAACAGAACGCCAGCCCGCAGGCCAAGACCGCATTTATTTTCGGCCCCTTGCAAGTGGATGTCTCCCGTCATCTCGTGACGGTCAAAGGCAAACGCGTGGACCTGACCGCCACCGAATTCAAGCTGCTGACTCTCCTCATCCAGCGCATCGGGCATGTCCAATCCCGTGATCAGCTCTTGCGCGACGTCTGGGAATATGAAACTCATATTGACACCCGCACGGTCGATACTCACATGCGGCGCCTGCGCGAAAAGCTCGGCCCGGTGGCCAAGCACCTCGATACCGTACGCGGCGTCGGTTACCGCTTCCTGGCGGAACTCAACTAAGAGGCCATGCAAAAACAACTTCCGCGCGCCTGAGACAACTCGGATCGCGGTCAATCGAGAATTGGCCACTGAGACATTGGCCATTGGCAAATTTCAATGACCAATAAACAATGGTAGGGCGGCCACTCCGCTGGCCGCCGGGAGGGGCGCGCAACGGAGTGCGCGCCCTATCCAGGAATCGCTTTGGCTCGGCAAAACAGTCACTGTTACATTAAGTTTTCCAGGGGAACCTCGGACGTTAGTGATTGGCAAAATTGCAGGCGAGCACTGGGCGGCTATTGTGACGGCGCGTGGTGGCAATGTCCGTTTGATTTCGGTCCGGCGGGCCCGCAAGAAAGAAAAGCAAATATATGAACACCAGTCGTAAGCGCACAATCACCAGTATCGATGGAAAACGGACGGTCAGCGCCCGGGAATTTGACCGTCTCTTCGATGAGGGAAGCGATCAAATTGACGAATTTATTGATTGGTCCAAAATCAAGGTCAATCACCCACAATCGAAAAGGCCGATCACATTGCGGGTAGATGCCGATGTGCTCGATTGGTTTAAATCTTTGGGCAAGGGTTATCAGACGAAAATAAACGCCGTCCTCCGACGTTTTAAAGAATCCCGCGAGCGCGTCCAATCGGAATAGGCTTCCTCCAACGTTGGAGCGCGCTCTTAGGTTTCGGATTGCGTAAACCATGTCGATACGCTGATGCCTTCGGCGGAATGCCGAAGGCGGCGGGCGGGACGCCCGCGCTCCCCAATCCATAAACATGGACCACTGTTAAGGCGCGGGCGCGGCGTTCGCTTTGATCGGGCGAATCTTGATGTCGCGAAAGGCCACCGACCCGTGGTCACCCTGCAAGCCAATGTAACCGATGTCAGACCGCGCGAAATTGGGCATGCTGGCGAACTTGCTGTTGGCCACCCGGTTATTGAAGTCTTCGCTATGCAAAACGTAGTCGAAGTACTTGACGCCATTGATATCGTGTTCGCATTTCTGCGGCGGCGGCGCGATCAGCAAACGGACATGGTTCCATTCTCCAACGGGCTTGGTCGCATCCAAAGTCTTGCCGGTAGCGGGATCGAGCGGCGGCTGATACAAGGCATAAAGCCAGCCGCAACGAACAGGATCTGCGGCCTCGACGTTGTCCTCCAATTGGAATTCAGGCCCCGTCGCCCAAATCTGACCGCCTCTGTCGGTGACGTGGAACATGATTCCGCTGTTTCCCGCGTGGGAGATTTTGTAATCCAGTTGTAATTCAAACCAGTCAAACTTATTGCTGGTCACGATGTCCCCGGCATTGCGAGGATCGACGCAGACGAGAGTGCCGTCTTTAATCTGCCACCCGGAACGAAGACCCTCTTGTTTGAAGTTATGCCAACCGCTCGCATCCTTCCCATTGAACAAAAGCTGCCAGCCTTCGGCCTTTTCCGCGTCGGTCAACGTGTTGTTTTCCTGCGCTCTCGAAGGCAAGGCCAAGAGGACGCCGCAGGAAAGTGAAACCACAAATGCGCTAAATAATTTCATAGATTTAAGGCGGTCATACTAGTCGCCTTCCGCGACTCGCAACAAGAAAAAACGGCATGGCGCGAAGGCCATGCCGTGATCGAGTGAAATTCCAATGGCTTAACTGCCGGTCGTTGAACGCTTCGCGGTCCAATCGCGTCCAGGACGGTCACTGTCTTTGAGCAATGTCTTCCCTGTAATCTTGTCCCCTGCCAAAGTGCCTTTATAGACTGTGGTCATGGTCTGGCCGTTTCTTTCGCGGCTGACTTCAAAGGAAAGCGTGCCACTCTCCAACTTGGCGTTGGAAATGTCCGTCTTGTTTGCATTACCATTGCGACCGGGAGTCGAAAGTGAACCGGTAATTTTCCCGTCGGAATTCTTCAGGGTCAAAGTGAAGGTTCGCTCTGGTCCCCCGTTTCGCCCAGGAGTGGTCCAAGTCCATGTGCCGCTAGGATCGAGGGTTTTGTCCTCCGCCTGCGCGTAGGCAACCATGCCCACTAAGGCCACTGCGCCCGCAATGGCTTTGAGAAAGGAACGTACTGTCATCATTTTGCAGTCCATATTGTAGAACGTTAATACTCAACCGGTTGCATTTGGGATGCAAACACCCCCAATCGGTTATTCTCTTATTCAGACTTTGGCGGCTCGAAAAAGGTTACAGCAATCTCACTTTTTTGAGCGCTCCCTCTACTGTTTTTCGTGAAACGCCTGGTGGCTGCGATAAAGTTGCCGCAATTGCAGATTTCTCTCGGCCACAGCCTTCTGGCCGCCGGCAGCCGCCAAATCGTGCGCTTTCTGCGCGGCTGCGACGGCTTCGTCCCACCGGCCGGCTTCCGCATACGCGGCGGCAAGCGTGCCCATGAGAAGCGGTTGCTTGTTGCCTGTTAATTGACAAGCCTGGCTGGCCAGTTTCACCGCCTCGGCGCCATTCCTGATTTCGGAATGCGGACTGGTGGCCAGGAGCCAGGCCAGATCATTCAACACTTCAACCTCGTTCGGTTGCAAAGAAAGTGTCCGGCGAAACTCGGCAATGCCCTCGTTGGTTTTGCCTTGGATCAGCAAGGACCTGGCAAGCCAGGCGTCGGCCTCAAAATTTCGCGGTTGGCATTGCAAAACAGCCCGGAATTGACCCGCCGCGTCGGCTGGCCGTTTCAGACCGAGGTAGGCCCGGCCTAGTGGTATTCTGGCGCCGACAAGTCCCGGATCGTATTTCAGCGCGAGACTGAGTTTCTCGACCGAGCGATCGAATTTTCCTTCCAGGCGCAAAATGTCGCCCTGCATGAGGTAAAGCAAGCCATAGGTCGGCAGGATACTGATAGCCTGATTGCATTCAACCTCCGCGCGGGCCAATTGGTTATGCCGCATAAGAAAGGCCGCATAATCAGCATGGCCCATAAAATTGTAACGCGGCATGGCGATATGCGAAACCAACGTCTCCTCATTTCTCCAGATTTGAAGTTGAAAAGACGTCAGGACGCAACAGCCGACCAGGGCCGCGCCCCATATTCCGCCCAGGATCAATTGCGCGTGTTCCGTCGCCGCGGCCAAGTCAAAGACCTCCCAACAAATCAAAATGAGCAAACCAATCGATGGGATATACATGTAGCGGTCCGCCATGGGTTGCGCCCCCACGGCCACAAGATTCAACGCCGGCAAGAGAGTGCCCAGAAACCAGAGCCAGCCGAAGAGCCAGTAGGGCCGGGATTTTCGCGCGCCCAGCGCCAAAACGGTTATCGCCGCCAGAATCAGCGCCGCGCCGATCAACTCCCAACGGGTATGCCGCATCATAAACGGATACGTCGCCCCCAGGTCCGACGGCCAAAGAGTTTTTGCCAGATAACGGAAGCAGGAAAGGACCGCCGTGACAAATCTCACCTTAAACGGCAAATGCGCCACGACGGAAAGGGCCTCCTGCCGCCGCGCGGCCAGCAATGTGACAACGCTCGAAGCGATCGATAAGACGAAAAATGGGATTTTCTCGGCCACGAGTCGCGTGATCTGCGCTCCGGGCGGAGGCAGCGCTTCCGCCCCGGCAGGCGCCGCGCCGAACCGGAGGCGTCCCAATGGCCACCAATCCAGCAGCAGCAACGCGCAGGGCAGCGTCACAACCATCGGCTTGGACATTAGCCCCAGCGCGAAGAGGGACAGCGCCGATAAATAAAAAAGCTTCGATTTTGAGCTTTGCCCCTTGGCCTCCTCTACATAGCGCATCCAAGCCCATAGCGTTAGCATCCAGAAGAAAGCGCTGAGAACGTCCTTTCGTTCCGCGATCCAGGCAACCGACTCCACGTGCAGCGGATGCCAGGCAAAGAGCGCGGCCACGGCCACGCTCCGCCAAAAACAATTCGTCATGCGCCGCAGCACCAGGAACAAAAGCACCGCATTCACCGCGTGTAAAAGAATGCTGACGGTGTGATGGCCCCCTGGCTGCAGGCCAAATAATTGGCAATCGAGCATGTGCGAAATCCACGTCAGCGGATGCCAATTGCCCCCGTAGCCAGTGCGGAACGCCCAGCCGAACGCCGGGAGGGAAAGGCCGTGAGCGACGAAAGGATTGCCCGCGACGTAAATTAGGTCGTCCGTATTGACGTAGTTGAAGGTCAAGGCCGGAGCATAGAGAGCGATCGTGCCAAGGCCAAGGAGGAGGCAAACCAGAAAGGTGCGCCGCAAATCTCTCGAATCCATAAGTGCAGTCTAACAAACAGTGTGTGCGGGGCAATTCATTTACGCGCGGTGTTGGGTGGCAGCGCCCTGCCCAAAGATGGCGGGGCGGCGCCGTCGCGCCCCCAAATATGCATCGCCCACAGGATTTGAAAAAAACGCCGGCCCGGCCATCCTCATGGCAGAAGTGTGATTGACAGCGAGCCGGTCTCGTGGCCCGTGTCCAAAACGAAACCCGTTCCGCCTTGCGACGGGCTGGTAAACGCTCCCTCGAAAGGAAGCATTTTGCCCGTGGACGGATTCAAAAACTTCCCGCTCAAAACGCCTGTTGTGGAGAGGGAGATTTTCAATTGGTCCGAAGTCCCCGTCGTTGGAACAAATTGACCGCCGACGACGTTCAAATCGTTCGTCACCGGCGGGCTGATGCTGTTGCCGCTGAAGACAATTTGATATTGACTGCCAGAAACAGGCGCCACGTAATTTGTGCCGGTAAAACTGGCGAAGATGGCCATATTGCTCGGGTAATAGGCGCCTCTGGTGGCCGGTTTGATCCAATACAATGTCCCGGAATTCGTGCCGGATGGTTGATTGGTGACCCAGCCAATCAGCATGCCGCTGCCCCCATAAAGCCCGGCGTAAACAGGCCAAATCCCATTTTGCGAGACGCCGACAGTTTCTGAGAAAGTTGTATTGTCAGCGAGGACTCCGCTCAGTTTCAATTGTCCGTTGGTCGCCACCGCAAGCGTTGCATAACCGTCGTTCGTCGGTCCACCCGCCTGCTGGTTCGTGATCGTTTGCAAATTGAAAACATAATTCCCAACCGCCGGGCTGCTCGTCGTGGAAAGACTCGTCACGCCACGATAGCCCAATAATTCAGCATAGACTCCCAACGAGTACACGTACCCTGTCACGTCTTCGTATCCCTTTGTCAAATCGATCTCCATGCCGGAATAAAGCTCCCCGTCAAATCCTCCCGCCTCCCAGGCAAATTCGCCGGATGTTCCGAACGAATAAGACACGTTGTAAGTCCGGGATGGGAAAATGGTCTTTGAGCTAAACGTTCCGGTCTGGCCAACCTTTAGACTAAGACGCCCCGCCGTCTCCGCGTTGATGTTGTAATTGGTCGGTAAAAAAAGCCCATAGTAATTGCCCGCGACCGCCGGATAAAAATTCACGGTAAAGGCCTGCGAAGCCACGCTCTGGTGTCCGCTGGAATCCGTCACGACCGCGACCGCCGTATAATGGCCCTGGTTCAGGTTGCTCACCGCCCAAGACCACGTCGTCCCGTTGATCGTGGCGGCTTGCATCGAGTCCTCAGTAGTATTGCCAGAGAGAAGCTGGCAGGTGATTTTGGGGTCAACGACATCGCCCGATATATTTCCCGTCACCATGAATCGATCCGTCGTCACTTGCGAAGTGGGATAGGTGAATGAAATGCTGTTCGGCAATGCGTCTTCGATGAAGGTCGCCATGAGCGTGAGACCCGAGCTATTGGTGTAGGCGTGGGTTGGGTTGTTATAAACGCTCGTTCCATCGGACCATTCATAAAAGAAGCTGCCCTTTCCGGGCTTGGCCGTTATCGTGCCTTTGGTTCCAGGCTCTTGATACGTGCCGCCGGCCAGAGAGGTGGTTCCAGGGCCGTTGGTAATGATGGTCAAAGGACTCAGGACGGTGAACTTTTCGGAAATGACCGTGCTCCCGCCGCTCGAATCGAGCGCCATGGCCTGCACCACGTACTCGCCCGGGTTAAAGGTCAGCGGATCCAGGGACCACGTCCCGGTTCCATTGGTCACGATTTGTCCGGTGACGGAAATACCCGACGCGGTGAAAAACTGGCACGTCACTGTCGCCGAACCCACATTCGCGGCGATTTTCCCTTGCACCGTCACGGTTGCATTGGTCAGTTTCGCGTTGGGCAAAGGCCCGGTGAAAGCGATGCCGCCGCGAATCGTGTTCGAGACGAAGTTCGCGGTGAGCTGTAATCCATTGGCCATGACGAACGTCTCCGACGGATTCAGGAACGCCGTCGTCCCGCTTGTCCAATTGACAAACTGCGCGCCGGCGGCCGGAGCGGCCTTGATTTTGAAGTCCTTTCCAATGGCCACGTTGGTTCCATTCAGATTCGGCGGAGTGATCGTCCCGGGGCCATTGGCGACCGCGTTGAACGGGAAGCGCGGAACAGTGAAGGAAATCTCAAAGTTAGTGGAAAGATTGCCGGCGCCGTCCTGCGCTTCGATGCTGGCGTAATAAACCCCCGGAGGAAGATTGCCCGCGTCATAAGACCAGTTGGTGGTGCCAACCGCGTTTCCCCCAAAGGCGTCCTGATTGTATCCGAACGAGTCAAATAAATTGCAAATCACCCGCGCCATTCCACCGTCATCGCTCGCCGTGCCCCGCAGGACCAAATCCGCATTGGTCGTCGTGCCGCCATTCGTCGGATAGGTCAGAGTCGCCGTCGGAGGATTTGTGTCGCTGGCGGCCTGGGTGATGAGGCTGAAATCAACAAAAAACAGGTTGGAATCCCCCGGTTGAACCGGCCCACTGTAATTGACCGGCAGGTCGGTGAACGGCGCGGCGCCACTGTCAAAGATACCATTGGTCAGCTTGCTCAACCCATTAAAGTACGCCAGCACATTGCTGCCGGAAAGAATCCGTCCGAAAACCGTAAAGCCGCCGCTTTGATTGTCCAAATCGGACGAATTGTCCGCCAGGTTGAAAAAGAAAGCGTTCGCGGCTGAATCCGGTTCGCCCTGTGCTTTGGCCATGGCCAAGGTGCCGAAGCCATTGTGGATCAGCGGGCCAACGTTGAACTCATTGTCCACCTGCCACGGCAACTCCGGACTCCTATTGAGATTCACCGTGAATTCTTCATAAATGCTGTACGCCAGGAGAGAACCATTGGTGCGGTCGTCCGCTCCATAATCGCCCCCTTGCAAGACAAATCCAGGAACGCACCGGCTCCAAAACAGGTTGGTATAGGCCCCGGCCTGAATGTAGTGGATGAAATTCTCGACCGTGGCCGGTTTATCATGGTCAAAGAGTTGAACGGTAAGATTGCTGGCCCCGCCAGGATAACCGGAAATGGCAAACTGGACGATGGTTCCCGGCACGATGGTCAAGACCGCCGAATTGCTGACCGAACTCTTGTCCGTTGAGGCGGCGACGACCGTGTAGGTCCCGGCTTGGTTAGTATTGACATTGGTCAGGCTCAGGCTCGCGCCGGTCGCGCCGGAAATATCGTTGCCCTGAAACTGCCATTGGTAAGTGGCGGCGTTGCTCGCCACGACGGAAAAGGCGGCATCGGAAGCATTGTTGACGGTTATGTTTTTGGGCGGGGTAATGATGGAAGGCGTGGCGCCGGCGTTCAGCGCGAGGGCAAGGCAGCATCCACAAACCTCCAGGAATTTGTGTCTCATGTCGCGCGAGTTTGGCAGTTTCAAACGAAGATTCAAGCGAGAAAGTGACATTGCGTGCGATCAAAAGTATCGGGCAAGGTAGGGCGCGTCACTCCGTGCGCGCCTCCCCGGCGGGCAGAAGACTGCCCGCACCCCAGTATCAATGCGGCTTGGAGTGGCTGATCCAATCCGAAAGCACAATCAATTCAATTCCGGTCAAACCCAGCGGAGCGGTGCGGACGAGGGACAATTCGTTGGGGGCAGTTCGCGTGATCACGGTCACCGCATTGCCCTTGGGCGAGCCAATGGCATTGAGCCAATCCTCCTTGAGTTTCGCCGTCTCGGTCGTTTCATCGTCGCCCACAGGCGAAGAGTGCCATAATATTCCGCTGAGCAAGCGCCATTGCTGCAGGCGCGGGCCGGTTGCCTCCCAATCGTAGCAGACCAGGTCATGGTGCCCTTCAATCTCCTTCCACAATTCTACCGGCGCAGGTTTGCTCGCGGAAGCGAGCGGAAAAAGAGAGAGAAACAAGTATTGCCCCTGCTGGACAGGCGCGGCCTCGAGGGAGGGCGCCACCACTCCGAGATTGGAAAGAACAAGCCGGCCCTTCTCGGGGCTCCAAACAATTTTGCCGTGGTTAAGTCTCTTCAGATAGGGATCAAAGGCGGGAGCAGCTTCCGCGGAAAGGGCTTGCACGGCGTTGGAAGCATTGGGAACGGGCCACGCCATGTAGCTCTGGAAAACCATGTCACCCAGCGCCCAGGCACAGAATTGGTTGGTCAGGGGATTATGATCAATCCTCTCAAAGGATGGGCCCAAATCGAGAAACGCGGCCACATCCTCTCCCGCGGTGAAACTGATGAGTGGATTTCGGACCAACTCAGTCGGAATTTGCCACGGCCGGGAGGCCCACGGAACAGCTTCCGGATAGACGGCTTGGGCATTGATGTGGAAATGGTCCGCTTTGGCCGTGACGGTGAGCTTGACACGCGCCGGCTTAAAGAGGCGCGCGCCCTCCGGCAGCCAAGAGGCCAATTGCGACAGATCAACCTCCGCCTCCATCAAACTGTCGTTCAGCGCGGAACCGGGGCTGCCTTGCCGGCTTATTCCCTGAAGATATTCTGCTTGCATCGCCAGGAAATCATCGCCTCGTCCGACGAGCAACCAATCCCTTGCCGGAACGATCCAAAAAGAATCGGAGTTCGTCGGCAAGCCCGGGCCCGTTGCCGTGTTCCACCGCCATCCGCTGTAGCCTTCCGCTGTGATTTTCTCGCCAGGACCTCCAAATAACTGGGCAAGGTTCTCATGCCAGAATCCCGCGCGGGCGGCGTCCAGGCGAAGCGCCAGGACGAAGTCCGGCACGTTACTGGAGGCTCTGGCGAAGGCTCCCAAAGATTCAGCGTGGAGCAAATCGGCCAGCAAAGGCTTGAGCAGAACCTTGGCCGATGCCCGCCCTTCCAAACCTATGCCGCGAACTGCCGCGGCGGAAGCTTCGTCGAGGGCCAGGTTCTGGAAAGCTGCTGTGGTCCGCAAGGCAGCAATTCGATTGAACGTTGCCAGATTGGTGCCGCTCGCCACCCGTTCACCCCCCGCAAAATGGTATCGAGCGGCAATTGGAAGAGGATTGGCGGGGGCTCCGCGCGCTTCTGGGGCCAGGCAGATCAACGCCAACAGCCAAAAGAGGAAGGTCCGTTCAAAGTTCAATGTGCAAAGTCAAAAGCATGGTAGCGCGTACGGGAATCGCACCCGTCTTTCAGCCTTGAGAGGGCCGTGTCCTAACTGATAGACGAACGCGCCATTCTAACTCACGCACCATATCGGCCCGGCAGGAAACTGTCAAATCCGCACGAAAAAAGTTTTGCGGCTGGCAAACCGATCCCCTCTGATTACACTGGGCTTGGTATGCCGATTAGCAATCCCAATGCGCTGTTGCAGAAATGGCTTTACAATGAACCCCTCTTCCTGCCCTCCCCCCGCAAAGCGGGGAGAGGGTGGCCGCAGGCCGGGAGAGGGGATGGTGTAAAGGCTTCATTGAGAGGCTGCGCCAGGACTCCCAACTTCTTCCAGTTAGATTTGTGAATTTATCCAACAAAAAGCTCAACGAGGCCCGCGCCCTTTCCCAAGCGGGCAGCTTCTCCCAATCGGTCTTGCTTTATGAAAAGCTGACGCGCCAAGCCCCGCATCTTGCGCCGCTTTGGTTCGAATACGGATGCGCCGCCGGAAGCGACGGCCAGATGGACTTGGCTGAGAGAGCCTGGACCAAGGCGGTTGAGGTGGAACCGCGCAACGCACAATTACGGCTGCAAATCGGACACCAATACCAGAACCTGCGCCAGCGAGAGAAGGCGCGAGCCTCATTCGAGCAAGCGGCCTCTTTGGAGCCTCGCGGGATCAATCCGCGCATGGCGCTGGCCATTCTTTTTGAGCAACAGCATCGCTTTCCCGAAGCGCGCGAAGCCATCGCATCCTGTCTGGCGATCGACCCGCGGGATGATCAAGCGCGCTATTTCCAAGCGGTCATTGACCGGCGGGAGAACAAGCTCCAAGACGCGGAGCGGCACTTGCGCGATCTGATCGCCTCGGGGCCGCGGCACCAATTTGTCCAGTACGCCAGCCATTATGAGCTTGCGGAGATTCTCGATAGGACGGAACGTTTCGACGAGGCGATCACCCATTTGGTTGAAGCCAAGAAAAAGGTGCAAGTCCTGGGGGACGTCGGCGCGATGCTGAACGAGTACGACCAGTTCGCGGAAATGCTCCGTCGGACGACGCTGGCCCTGCCAGCCAACATCCTGGGCACCTGGTCAAAGGAATTCCCGGAAAAGCAGCGCGAGCCAATTCCCGGTCTGGCTTTTTTGGGAGGTCATCCGCGCAGCGGGACAACGCTTTTGGAACAGATCTTGGGCGCGCATCCGGGGGTCCTGGCACTGGACGAGTCCCGCGCGTTTACCACCATCGTTGCCAAGATGGTGCAAGAGTCCCCGCAAGTCTCTCCGGCCCGGCTGAACGTGATTCGACGACGTTATATTGAGGCCCTGAAAAAAGAGCTGGGAACTGACACGAATGGGAAGCTCATACTGGACAAGAATCCGTCCCCCACCGCGAAGCTTCGCATTTGGCTGCGGGTTTTTCCCGAATTAAAGGTGGTCATTGCGTTGCGCGACCCGCGGGACGTGGCGATGAGTTGTTATTTTCAAAACCTGCCGCTCAACCCGTTCAATGCGAATTTCCTTACCTTGGAACGTACCGTTCGGCACTACGTGAATTTGATGGATGTCTGGCTGGCTGTGCGGAAGTGGGAGGGCCTGTCGTGGATCGAAACGCGTTATGAAGATATCGTGGCAAATTTGGAAAGTGAAGGCAGGCGAGTGACTGATTTTCTAGGCTTGACTTGGCAGGAAGGACAGGCCCAGTTTTATGACAAAAGCAGGCAGAAGCAGATTTATTCGCCGACTTATCACGACGCCAGCCAGCCTATCTATGCGCGTTCTGTCTCTCGCTGGCAATTCTACGAAAAACACATGGCTTCAGTTCTGCCGATTTTGGAACCCTATTGCCGGGCATTGGGCTATGTAAAGTAAGGGTCCCCCGATCCAGTCGCTAAACGCGTGCCAAGGGCGAAATCGAATGGATGCAAAACGGGCGGTTGAGAATGGGATCTTCTTCCGTTGGATTTTCTTCGACACATTTGCTGAAGATTCTTCTTCCTTTTTCTCTTCTTCCCTTGCTTGCGATTTTTGGCTGGCTTGAGCACCTTCACCCACCTGATGAAAAACACACGCAAATGCAGGGCCTGTGGCCACGTCTTTGAGGTCGATCAACGGAATCAACATCGTCATTTCTACTGCTCCGCATCCTTACCTGCTTCTGCCGCCGGTACGATTGAGATCGCCGAGGCAGGCAAAAAAACATGTCTGGAGATAAGGGGCCTCCCAAAAAATGCCGCAGCATGAATACCAAACCCTCCCACAATTTCAACGTGATTTGCGGGGCAATTCGTCACCTAACAACCACGCGATAGCCGGTTGCCAACGCAATGGTGCCGGCAGCGGAGGCCGAGGTGGCAGCGTATCGAATGTGAGCAGCAACGGAATGGCCCCTGGATATTCAGCGACGGCAGCGGTGAGGGCACGCACTTCCCGCGTGTAAGTATCAGCATCGCTGACATCGGTGCAAACTTGGATTAGGCTCATGCCGCCCGTGGGGTTGCGTGCGAAAAAATCCACTTCGTAACCATCGCGAGGGCGGACGTAGTCTATCTCGCACCCACGACGTTCCAGTTCGAGTAAGATCACTGTTTCGAGGGCATGGCCAAGGTTGGCTCGGCCAGCGCGCTCGTAAAGCGAGATGAGGCCCGGGTCTATCGGATAGGCTTTGCGGGGGTTCACCATGCGCTGGCGCTCCGAAGCGGTGTGCAAGGAGACGGTGCGCACCAAAAATGCGTCCTCCAAATGGGCGAGGTAATCGTGCAAGGTGTTCTTACCGACGGGCAATCCCTGGGATTTGAGAGCATCAAAAAACTTTTGCACGCTGAAGGGCGCGGCAGGGTTTCCGAGCAAGTGACGTTGCAGCCAGCGCAGTGCGGCTGGATTGGTGACTCCATGTCGTTCGATCACGTCGCGCAGGATGGCCACGTCCACGTAGGTGCGCAGCAGGCTGGCGCGGTCCCGCATGGGCACTCCTTGGGATTCGGGAAATCCGCCTTCCGAAAGATAGGCCCGAAAATGTTTATCAAGAGCCGAGCGGGCGGCCTTGGGCAAATCATTCCATGGCAACTTTGGTTCTGCCCCGCGATGGCGCAAAACCTCTCGCAAACTGAAGGGATGTACCAGCGCCTCCATGGCCCGACCACGCATACTGGTGGCAACCTCGCGGCTCAATAAACGGGCGGATGAACCAGACAGAAACAGTTCCACCTTTTCCGTGTCCAACAGACGGCGGACGAAAGTTTCCCAACCCGGGACCTCCTGAATTTCATCGAGAAAAAAAGTAACGCTCTTGGAGTCGCGCCGCTCCGGGTGCAGGCTAAAGTATTCCTCGACGACCAATTGCAGTTCTTGAGCGGTCATATCCGCCAGACGTTCGTCCTCAAAATTGAAATAGAGGAGAGCCTCGCGCGGCATCCCAGCCTCCAGACGTTCGCCCAGGCATTGCCAAAGAAAAGTGGTCTTGCCACTGCGCCGCATACCGATAACGGCCATCGCCTTGCCTTTGATGCGAGGCAAATGGACATCCCGGTGGGTATACGCGGGCACGGAAGCGGCGAGTGCATCAGTGATCTTCTGGCGGATGATCTGTTTAAGTTCTCTTTCCATAAGAGACAACTTTACTCGATTACGTCCTTTTGAAAAGGATAAAGTATCGTCGATGGGTTTCCCATCGTCCCACCAGGCCGAAGTGGATGACTTTGAGGAATGCAAAGAGCTACAGCCGTCCATCGAGTTCAGCCCTACCTTGAATGAACCTGGGAAGGTTGGTTTACTATTTTACTATACCAACTGTATTTTACTGGACGGATTAACCCAGCAAGGGCGGGCCGTCCGGACCGCTTTCCCCAGGATAGAATCATATCCATTCTCAACCGTCCAATTTGTATCCAATTGCCGCCGCCGGTGACAAACGCGTGCAGGTAGGGCAAAGCTGCTGCTTTGCCCCATAATTTGGACGGCGGCGCAGTCTGCACCTTACACGCATTTCCGACGAGCCCTCTGATGGGTGCCTCCGTCAGCGCCGTAGGCGCGAAATATTTGTAGGACCCGCCAAAGAATCATTTCCAAGCTCCATGCCTTCGGCGGGACGCCGAAGGCTGCGGGTGAGACGCCCTCGCTCCCCGAGCAATATTGAATCAGTCCGGCTAAACCATCGCCTCTGGGCGCCTCGGCGATGCGTCGCTGTCTCAAAAACTCTTCTGGAATCCTTCGGATGGTCGCCGACGGATGGGGCGGGCGGGGCACAAAAAAAGAGCCGCCCACTAGGGCGGCTCTTGTGAGTTGAAAAAAACTTACTGTTTGCGACGCAGGCGCATCAGGAACGCCGAAGCTCCCATAATGCCAAGAGCGATCGTGCTGGGTTCAGGAGTCACTGATCCCCCTGCCCCAGTCAAGCTGAAGCTTGTGATTCCACCAGCGAGAGTTTGCGATTCTCCTGGTGCAGGAAGATCATTAGGTGTCCCAGGCAGTGCAACCAAGGTCTCAGCTCCGATGGTGGAATAACCAGTCGGAACGACAGGACTCGCAGCAGCCGCCGCCTCGAAAGTCGGATAGGCACCCTGACCGTTGTACCAAGCCTTGATCTCAAGCTGGGCCGCGCTTCCACCTGGAACACCAGGAATAGAGGGGCTTGCAGTGCTATTATACAGACCTATATTGCCAGGCACCGTCATCATATTCGCAGTCGATCCGGGAACCAGATCGGTGGCCGGTAGTGGCGCGGTAGCTAGAGTCCCAGAGTAAGGGGCCGCATACAACGCAACTGACCAAAGGTTTCCGTTCGCGAAGTCCGTTGGCGACACGGCACCAGTGGCTGACCCGCCGAGCGGTGTGCCGGTATATCCGGTTTGCGTTCCAGAAGGAATATCGCCGCCGTTCACAGCGCCTGGTCCAAATGTGGAGGGACTGTTGCCTGTCAACGCCACCGTAGCATCGGCAGCCTGAGGCGACCAAATGGTGATTTGGTAGTCCGAGTTGAAATAATCTGACATGTTGACTTGACCTTGAGAATACCCGCTCACGGCTCCTGCCAGAAGTGTTAACACTGCAAGTGTCTTTTTCATATTCTATTTCGTGTTATTTGATTGTTATGCTGATCGAGATCACTGATTACGGGGTGCTGACGGAAAAGTTCTCAGCCCAGCTAACTGGTGTCGCGCTGTTGTTCTGATAGAAGAATCCTTGGCCAACATAGGATAAAGTTGGGTCTGAACCCCACGCACCAGTTTTTCCAGCCGTAATCTGTTGGAAGCCAGCCCCTGGAGTATAGATAAAAATCTTATCCTTGGGGTTGCCATTAGGCAGCGCCGAGAGAGTGTTTGTTACCAAATCGCCAGAAACAGGCACAACCGAACTCACCAAGTTGTAGCTGTTACCGACCATGCTATTCGTCGTCGGCCCTGAGGCAACCGATCCGACAAAGGTCAGCGTCAGAGGATTGGCAGTCGTGTTCTGCAAAAAGGCCGCCTGACCGGGATTGAGGGTGTTCGTGCCAGCATCGCCGCCGGTCGAAGCCTCAACGCCCCAACTCGTCTTTGTGCCGGTGATTGCCGTGTAACCGGAAGACGGGCTGTAAATATAAACTTTCACCTTCGCATACGCGCCAGTGGTATTGGGCAACAGCGTATTGAGCGTGTTGTCGGGAGAAGCGATCAGCGGGCAGGAAATAATGGCATATTCGCCAGCCGGTACCGTCTCATTGACGTAGCCAACTACATTGAGTGAATAAACATTGGTGGACGATTGGGCCATCAATGAAACGCTGCCGAGTGTTCCCAGCAACGCCGATAGAAGCATTGTTTTTGTTCTCATATTTTAAGTTTTCTTTCCGTGTGCGACGCGACTTTCTCAGATTGCATCGGGTGTGTCAACCGATTTTTTGCAACTTTTTTTTACTTTTTTTCTGCCGCATCGTTAGGCAAGCTTTAACCACTAAACCCAGATTGTCAACCACTTTTGAGCGTTTTTTTTGACTTTTTTGTCGAATAGGACGCATCAAGCTGGAATTCTCATCAAATTGGCCGCTTCCAAAACCGCAAGTGTTTGGTCCACAACCACTTTTAAAGAATCTACCTTTGCCGATGCCGTAGCCGGTTGGCTGGCAATGGCCACTGCTGCCTTCGTCTGTTCCAACGGCAACGCATGGGTCACCAATTTGCGCACGTCCAGGCGCCGCAAAAAAACCAGCCTGGCAACCTCCTCTTGCAGGGTAAAATCCGACGAATAGCTGCCAATCAAGTCCTTTTCCTCAAGGCAAACAGAGCCAAAATCCACCGCGCCAGATTCTCCTTTGCGGGTGTGGGCAAAAAGCAACACTTGGCCGGAGCCGCGCACCAGCTCCGCAGCCTGGGTTACAGCGGCTTCGGACGGTACGGCGATAACGGCTGCGTCCAGGCACGGAAAAGATGCCCGAATCTCATCCGTCAGCCCCTTGCTCCGGGCTTGGAAAGCTTTGCGTGCTCCCCACGCCAACGCCAGTTTAAGGCGAGATTCCAGCAAATCCGTGGCCGCGACGTGAATCCCGCGCAAACTCAGTATTTTGGTAAACATCAGCCCAATCGGCCCCTGCCCCGCCACCAGGACGCTATCGCCGCGCAATAACCGCAGCCGTTTGACCGCTTTGAGCACGGTATTGACCGGTTCGAGCATGGCTCCTTCAATAAAACTGTTGCCTGCCGGTATCTTCACCACTCCCGGCAAAACAAAGGGCATGACGCGGACGTATTCCGCGTAGCCACCGCCCGCCGGCTCGAAACCTGCCGTAATGCCAGTGCGCTTGTAACCGGCGCACTGCGCGAACGCTTTGTGCCGGCAATAGTGGCACCGCAGGCACGGCACATGATGATGCAGCGCCACGCGCTCACCGACGCGGAAGCCCCGCAGCCCGGCGCCAACTTTCGCAATCGTCCCGGAAGTCTCATGTCCAAAGACGCGCGGCGGAGGCACTGTCCCATAGTGGATTTTCTTCAAGTCGGTCGGGCAGACGCCGCAAACAGCCACTTTGACCAGCAATTCGCCAGATTGGATTTCTGGGACAGGCAAAGTTTCAAGGCGCAGATCATCCCGGCCGCGATAAACTACGGCTTTCATGGTCATGGGTATCTTCGCCTTAATACTACGGGCCACGTTACGGTCAGACGCGTGAAACCGCCAAGCAAAAACCGAAAAGCACCCCTGGCGACCCTGGCGACAACCTCTTTCGCCAGGACGAAGTGCTTTGACATTCCAACAAGATTATCGGGAGGGGCGAGCGCCGCGAGCCCCATTATCAAGAACTGAACAGGGCGGAAACAGAGGAAACAGAGGAAACACAGGGTGGGGCTGAGCTGCCGCTCAGCCCGAATTTCGGCCTTTTGAATTCCTCCTCCTCTGTTTGCTCCCTTGAGTCTTCCCCTCCGCGTCACACCTTCCAAAAAGTCCTAACTCCAGTCTTTCGGCGGGACGCCGAAAGATGCGACCGAGACGGTACCGATCCGGTCGCGTTCCCCGGAAACTATTAATGCCCCTCGTAAAACCTCGCAAAGGCGCTTTCCGGAGGGGCTTGAAAGACCAGGTTCTCCCCACGCCAGGGAAGGCGTATCGCCCGGCAGTGCAAGGCGTGATGTGGCAAAACCAACTGCTGACGGTCCGCGTCATTCAATTGGCCTCGCACGAACGCCAGATAAAGGTTTTCGTCGGGTCCATAGAGTTTATCCCCGACAATGGAATGGCCAATGGCCGCGAGATGGATGCGGATTTGGTGCTTGCGTCCGGTAAGGGGCAGGAGTCGCAAGAGTGTGAAATGACACCCGTCACGCTGGAAGCGGCGTTCGACAAAAAACTCCGTCAAGGCCGCCGCGCCGTCGCTCCGCACGCAATCCTTTATGGCCACCGCGCTGGTTTCATCCTTGCCCAAAGGCAGGTCGATGCGTCCCGTATCCTGCTGGACCGAGCCGCGGACAATGGCCAAATACTCTTTCCGCACGGCACGGTTTTGCCAGATCGTGCCCAATAAGCCGGCCGCGGAAGCGTTTTTTGCGGCCACAGTGACACCGCTGGTTTCGCGGTCGAGGCGGTTGATCAAATGGACGGACCCTTCAGGCCCCAGGTAAAGCCGCAAGCGCCCGATCAAGCTGGAATACTCGCCATCTTTAGTCGGGTGGCAGACCAACCCCGCCGGTTTATTGGCGATCAACAGGTCGGCGTCCTCGTAAATGACGTTTACCAGATCGGACACTTCGACTATTTGATACCCGCGACACGGAAACCTTCCGCCTCCAACAATTCGCGCAAGCGCGTGACGTGGTTTCCCTGGATCTCAATCGTGCGCTCCTTGATCACGCCGCCGCAACCGCAAGCCTGGCGGAGCTTCCGGCCCAGGTCCTCGATGGATCGATTGCTGATTTGGGGGGCAAAATCGTGGATGACAATCACCGTCTTGCCGCCGCGATGAGCGGTTTCCCGGCGCAAAACCACCCGGCCGAGGGCGCGTCGAGGCGGAGCCGGAGAGGCTGGCGCCGTTTCAGCCCCCAGGGGCAGGCCGTCGATCTGCAATCCGGCAAACGGATTGTTAAACTCCGGGTCGGGAGTAAACTCGACTCTGTCTTTTCTGGCCACGACCCACCAGACGTATCAGATTAACGGAGCGCTACAAGATTTTTTGCCGTCGCCCTGGCACAAATTGCCTGGCGGCAAACTGTATTCTAAGTCTCCTCAGTAATGACCGTAAAACAGCTTTCCTGCATTTGGGGCGGAATAAACCTGTTCAAAAACCTTCCGTAGGATTTTAGTCTCGACTCATTCTCGCTATCCTTGCCGCGCATGGAAACGAAGCAATGCTTTCGAGGGCCGCGCTGGCGCGCAACGGCAGAATCGTCCGCCTCCCGCTGGCCCCTCCGCCGACAGCTTGACCGGCGCCTCCAAAACGCCAACTGGCCCACAACCTCCTCTCCCGGCTCAACCAGATGCCGGAAGTCCAGGCCATCCCAAACCAAATTGAACCCAATTGAGGTAAATTGAGCCGCTGTGCCCCCCCCGGGGGGGGGCCGCGCCCCGCCGCGATGCCTTCGCTCTCTCTTTTCAACTGGAAGAATCTTGTCGTGCGCCCTTTTGTGACATTACTGCCGTTTTTTCTCTTGCCAGCGGGGCGAATTGTATCTAAAATCCGGCAAAACGCGGACCCGTTAAGTCTTTAAGTCTAACAGAAGGCTATGTATTTCGGAACCGACTATCATCCAGAGTATTGGGTCCACCCCTACGCTGGGACTGCTGAAGATCCAGAGGGGCGGTGGAAGACGGACATTGAGTTGATGGTCGCCGCGGGGATGAACACGGTTCGGATGGGGGAATTTGTTTGGGGCCTCTGTGAACCCGCAGAAGGGCAATTCGATTTTTCCTGGCTCAGGCGCGTGATGGATTTACTGGGCGAGGAAGACATCAAGGTCGTCCTGGCCACGCCGACCGCCGCGCCTCCCATCTGGTTAACAAAGAAGTATCCCGAAATCCTGCCGGTGGACGAGCGCGGCATCCCGTGGTGCGATGGCACGCGGCATGCCTGCTGCCTCAATAGCGACCTTTACTGGAGTTATTCCAAAAAAATCGTGCAGGCCATGGCCGGGGCCCTTGGCAAACACCCCCAGTTGATCGCCTGGCAAATCGACAACAACGTCGGGGCGCATTCGGTCCAACCTTCCTTTAACGAGGAAACCCGCCGCGATTGGCACGCCTGGCTGCAGGCCAAATACGAAACCATAGGCCGGCTCAACGACTTAATGGGCACGCGCTTTTGGGGCCAGACGGTGCAGGACTGGTCACATGTGCCCATGCCCCGGCTCGCTCCAGCCCCGCACAATCCCGCTTTGATGCTCGATTGGCGGCGTTTTTGCAGCGATACCATCGTGGCTTTTGTCCGCATGCAGGCCGAGACGTTGCGCGAACTGACGCCGCATGCCCCGGTCACGACAAATCTCCGCGCCTTCGGCCAGCAGGTGGATCTGTTCGATGTTGGAGAAGTCCTGGATTTCGTCTCCCTCAACAGCAATGCCACCATTAAATCGAAAACCGCCGAGAACGCCTGCGAAACCGACCTGCTGAGATCGCTGAAAAAAACCGCGATCAAAGCGCCTGGCGAAGCCAGCGGGTTCTGGGTCATTGAACAGAAGGCTGGACACGTCAATTGGCAGGATGTGAATTCGCTGGTGCGTCCGGGGGTCGTGCGGCTGTTCACGTTCCAGACCATTTCGCGCGGCGCCAACGGCGTGCTCTACTTCTTCTGGCGGCAGCCCAGAATCGGCCAGGAAAAATTCTACGGCGGCGTCCTGACCCACGATGGACGCGGCGATAATCGTATTTACAAGGAAATCAGCCAAATCGGCCAGGAGATCAAACGCCTTGGGCCGGCCCTGTCCGGAACGCAAGTCGTCCCCGAGGTCTGCATTCTTTACACGCACGACAACGATTGGACCCTGGCCCTGCCCCGCCAGCCCAACAAGTACTTTTCCCTGCGGCAGCACGTGCAACTGTTTTATACCGCGTTGCACGACCGGAACGTCCCGGTTGATTTTGCCCGGCCAATCGACGAACTCTCCAAATACAAGGTGGTCATCGCGCCATCGCTCAGTTTGCTCTCGGCCGCCGAGGCCGACGCCTTAAAGCTTTACGTGCAAAACGGCGGCACTTTGGTGGCCACTTGCAATACCGGCCTGGTCGATGAGCATCAGATTGCCGCCGATTCCGGTTTTCCCAATAACCTCTCGGATTTATTTGGAATGGAGGTGGTGGAATTCGATCCCCTCGGGCCGGATGAGGAGAACCATCTGGCGTTCAAGGGCGCCTTCCACACCAGCCATGTGCATCCGGCCCGCCTGTGGTGTGACATCATCGAACCCCACGACTGCCAGATTCTGGCCACTTTTGGCAAAGACTTTTATGCCGGGCGAGCGGCCATGACCTTGCACACCTTCGGTTTGGGCAAGGCGCTCTATATCGGGACCACCTCGCACCAGGAGTTTTACTTTGACCTCATCGCGTGGCTGCGCAATACCTGTTTGTTGGCCCAATTGCTCAAAGTGCCGGATACCGTGGAAGTAAGCATGCGGCAAAAGGATGACACCAGGATATTCTTCCTCCTCAATCACCAGACGAGCACCGTGCGAATCACCTTCTTCAAGCCCATGCATGATTTTCTGACCGAAAGGACTTTCACCGGCAATTACGACTTGCCGCCTCACGGCGTCCTGGTTCTGGACGAGCACCTGGCGGAAAAGGAAGGATCTGCCGAAGAGGACACTGCCATCGTCACGCATCAGCCATGACGGCGCGCTGATCTGCCCACGTCATGGAACGGTCTTTCCCTTTTCGCAATTATTCGCCGGCGTCGGCGCCGCGCTCCGCCCGCCAGCGGGCCTTGGCCCAATGGCGCGGGTGGGATTGGTCCGCGGAAGAAAAGTCGCGCCGCCTTTCCGCGCAACCGGCCTCCGCAATCATTCCCAAGGTGCTGACGGGACTGCGCTTTGACCGCCGCCAATCTGAAACCGAAATCCTCAAGGTCTGGCGCAGCCAGCTCGATCCCAACCTCACCGTTCACGCCCAACCGACCGGCCTGCGCGATGGCACCCTCTTCGTCACGGTGGACAGCAGCGTATGGCTGGACGAAATTGTGCGCTACCGGCGTCGCGAGATTCTCGAACGCTTGCAGAATAGTTTTGGCCGCACCCTGATTACACGGATTTCTTTCCGCGTCGGCTGAACTCCCGATGTCCCGCCCCTCCCGAAAACTCTCTTTGTAATGTCGAATTATTTATGGCGGATACATACCCCGGCGCGCAGCGGAGTGCGCGCCCTGCCTACGATTTCGGAAGCGGATTGTCGGAAGAAGACGTTTCCACGGATGGCGCGGCGGGAGCCGGAGGCGGTTTGGCCGCGGGCATGTTGAGTTTCGTGCGAAGGATGGCTTGGGCGTACGGGTTCATCCGCGGATGGAGCGGATCAAACTCCTTATCGAGCACTTCCTGGCGCAGTTGGGCAAAAGGCTTTAAGCCCAGCCGCTGCTTTTGGGCGGCGTCATACATTTTCTCACTATAACGACTCCAGATGCTGAAGGCCAGGTGCTGATAATTGACCGCCTTGTCATCCTGGCCCAAAACGAGACAAACAAATTCACGATGGCAAAAGCTGAGAATGGCAGCGTTCACTTTCTTCGGGTCCATCTCGTCATAATTCTCGACGATTTGGCCAAGAGCATAGTCCTCCAACGAGATGTTCGCCATTTTCCCGACGAACGCATTGGTGTAGGTCGCCTTGAGCTTCTCGAACCACCGGGCCGCGTCCTCCATCCGATTGTCTTCGTAAAGCAAGGGCACGACCGTTTTCAGAAAGTTCTTGTGGCCATTCTTGACGTTGTCTTTCATGCCGGGCTCATCTGTCGCGGCGATCATCTCTTCAAAGCCGGCATCGACCTTGGGCACCACGTCTAGGTTCGGCAACAGGCTGAAATTGTCCGGCGTCACATTGGTGACCGAACGATCCAAGGCGCCCCAGAGGCAAGCCTGCTGCAAGGATTGATAGATGGAACGGCGAACCGTTTCCTGCTCTTTGGGTTTGGCCTTGAGCCGCGCCAATTCCGCCCAATAGACCGCGTGCGCGTCCGGCAACCGCCAATCCAAGGGCCCATAGTCCTTATCGACTTTCTCGATGATGGCTGGGTCCATTTTATAGACTTCGCGCAATTTGCGGGCGCGCTCCTTCTCGGCGGGCGTTTGCGGATTCTCCAACGCCGCGAAATTGGGGTGGCCCCCCAGGACATCCTGCATTTCCTGCGCCCAGTGAAACTTATAGGTCATGTGCGCGTCATCGAGGTAAGCGCCCATTTTGTGCTGAAAAATCCAGGAAAGATCGCGATAAAGGCCGGTCTCGGCAGGATTCCACTTCAGCGCATTGTCCCGCAGCAACTCGATGCCGCGTTCGACCCAATGCCAGCGGTCCTCCGGGTCTTTGAACTTGACAGAGATGTTGTAAGCCATGTTCCAGGCTTCCACCTTCCAAACATCGACAAAATGAGGCTCCAGCTTGGTGATCCAATCGACCAGTTGCACCATGTCGAAGAATTTGTCCTGGTCCTGCAAATCATTGGCCCGTATCCAAAGCGCGTTGACAATCAAGCCGCGAAAACCGCCCAGCGCCACCGTCGTAAAGGCGAGGACCGGGGGGGCGTTCTCCAGGGGGGTCAGCCTGGTCATGCCCAAATCAGCCCGGGCGGTGTTGAGCCGATTCTGCATGAGCGACGCCACACAAAAGAGAAGGGCGGCCAGGCCAACCAAACCCGGCTTGTAAATTTTTGCGATACCGTTCATTGAATCTAGCCCATTCTCACGTGGATTTGACCGTCTGACAAGACTTTCGCTCGATCTTGCAAAAGCGGCTCGACAGCCCCGGCCAATGGGCTACCCTCCTGCTCCCAATGTCGGAAGCAATCAGACCCGCGCCGGCTCCCCTGTCCAAGGGCGCCATATTTTTTCGCCGTCTCTTTAGTTTTGTCCTTCTCTGGACCGTCGTCATTGGCGCGCTCTTCTCCGGGCATAAGGCGCTTTCGGATTGGGTTTTTTTAACGATCATCGCGGTGTTATCCGTTTGCGGCTTGCTGGAGTTTTACGGCATGGTGCGAAAGCTTGGCCACGCCTGCTATGATAAGTGGGGTATCTTCGGCGGGCTGCTCTTGATTGTGGCCACTTTTGTCTATATTTCCGGCGATTTCCGGCCGGCGGCTTCGCCCTCGCGCATGAACGATTTCGAAACGAGCTTTTTTATCCTTTTCGTTCTGGGCCTTTGCATCCGCCAATTCGTCTCGCGCCACGTCAATACCGGCATTGTGGCCATTTCGACCACCTTGCTGGGCCTGATGTATGTGCCTTGGCTTCTGAACTTTATCCAGAAAATCAATTTCTTCTGCCAGGCTGGTGTCCAGGGGCAATATTACGTTCTTTATTTTATCCTTGTTACGAAGTTTAGCGATTGCGGCGCCTATGCGGCTGGCTCCCTCTTCGGACGGCATAAGATGATTCCCCGCATCAGTCCGGGCAAAACCTGGGAAGGCTTCGGCGGCGCCATCGTCGTCTCGACCGGCGCGAGCGTTCTCTTTGCACATTTCGCGGGAGCCCACTTGACCGGCATGACGCTGACCCACTCCGTTATTCTCGGCGTCATTCTCAGCATGGCCGCCGTGATTGGCGATCTAATCGAGTCCCTCTTTAAACGTGAAGCCGGCCTGAAGGATTCCGGCCATTTATTTCCCGGCATCGGGGGTATTTTGGACCTTTTGGACAGCCTGCTCTTCAACGCCCCGCTGATGTACCTTTATCTGCGGCACATTCTAACGCACCCTTCAAACCTGTAACCTCTTCAAAGCCGCAATGGCCGCTTCGCTTTCGGCGGCTTTTTTGCTTTTGCCCTTGCCCCGGCCTAATTCGACTCCTTCGTGGGTGACGACACACTCAAACTCGCGGTCATGATGCGGACCGGTGACGTTGACCAATTGATACTCCGGCGCGCCGGGCGCCTTGGATTGCAGAATCTCCTGCAATTCACCCTTTGGGTTGTCCAAGGTGGGAATGGAAGTTAACTCGCCAAAAACCCGGCGGAAGGAACGGAGCACAAAGGAGCGAACCTCGCCAAACCCGCCGTCCAGGAAGACCGCGCCGATCAGCGCTTCAAACGCGTCCGCCAGAGCGGAGGCGCGGTTGCGGCCCAAATTGGCCTCTTCTCCCCGGCTTAAAATTAAATAATCCTGCAACCGGATTTGCCGTGCCTGCTCGGCGAGGCTCCGTCGGTTGATCATTTGGGCGCGCGCTTTAGTCAGTGGCCCTTCGCTTACGTTCTGGAACTTTTCGTAAAGCTCATGCGTCAAGACCAATCCAAGAACCGCGTCCCCCAGAAACTCCAGCCTTTGGTTGTGCTGCACCATCCGGCCTTGCTCGTGCGCGACGGATGGATGCGTCAATGCCATGAGCAGGAGCGTATCGTCGCGGAACCGATACTGGATTTCCTTTTGAAGTGCGTTGAGGTCAGCCACAAGATCACGACGACTGCGCGCCGAGACTCTCCGCGACCGGCGGCGGCGGAGCATCCGCAGCCACGGCAACAGCCGTGGTTTCTGCCGGCACGTTTGAAAGAGGGGCGGGAGGCGGCGGATTCAATCCGTGCGCCAGCAGATTGGCGGTGTTCCGCTGCACTTCCTCGAGTTGATCCAGGCGCAAATTGGGATCGGCAATGGTGAAGAGGTCGCCGGAGGGGGGATGTTCGTAAATAAAGACGCGCCCTTCGGGGCGGTGGAGTTGTTCTTTGACTTTTAGGACCCTTTTTCTTTCGAGCATTACTGCCAGGATGTAGCAAACCGGCCCGTATTGGGGATCGTTGGTTTGCAGCAACTCCCGCAGGAGCGATTCGGCGGAGGCCTTTTGAATAGGCTCTTCCGGCGCGGGCGGAGGCGGCTGAAAAAGCCCGTGCCACTGCGAAATAAACCCCTTTCGTTCGCTGGCGCCTTCGCGATATTGGGAATCCCAGCAACCGACGCAGATGTCGAGCCGATGGTACTGTTGCTTTTCCTCAAAAAGCAGGGTGTGAAACGGCTGTTTGTCTGCAAAAGGCTTGCCACACGCCTGGCAGGCGCGGGAGCGGGACTGAATGTTCCATTCGTTCATGAGCCGGCTGAATTATTGCCAAATCCCTAACAACTGCAACGTTTTACTCCTTTTCCGCCCACAAAAAGACAGACAAATCGGGGAAACCTGTTACGCTCCTTTTCGCGTTGTGGTGAACAACGTGTATATGAAACAAAGGCTGACTTTTCTCTCTTTCCTGGTTGGGATGCTGTGCCTCCTTCCCCTCGCCTGCTCCAACAAGAATATCGACACCGCCAAGGTACGCGCCGCCTTCGCCACGGTTACGGGCGCGTCCAAGCAACAACTGGACGAAGCGCTGGCGGACATTGAGGCCAGCAATTACGTGGCGGCGGTCGCACCGTTGCGGAAGGTCGCCTACTCGGTGAAAATGGATGTCAGCCAGCGAAAGCTGTTAGAAGACACCATGGCCAAGGTCAAAGCCAAGGCTGCCGCGCAGAAATGAAAGCGCCTTGCGCATTAAAATCAGGGCGCCGCGGCAGCAACGCCCCACCCAAAGGATGGTTGGGCGGCGCTGCCGCGCCACCCAAATACTAGAACATATTGGAACACTGCGCACTTTATTTGGCTGGTAACGTGCCCAAATGGGAGTAAATTACGATCAGGAGTCAGGAAGTATTTTGAACAATCGAAAAGCAGCCTTCACGTTGATCGAGCTTTTGGTCGTTATTTCGATCATTTCGATTCTGGCCAGCATGTTGTTGCCGACCCTTTCCCGGGCCAAAGAAAAAGGCGTGGCCATTTTCTGCGTCAACAACCTCCGACAGATCGGCTTGGCCATGCAAATGTACGGCGACGATAATGAGGACCGATTGCCGGTATCGTATGCCAAAATCGGAGACTCCGCCGCCGGCTCCTGGACCAACGCTCCCATACCCTGGACCGTTCCGCTCTCCTCCTACTTTGGCAACAACACCAACGTCCTCCGCTGCCCCGCTTTCAGCTCTTTTTATAACAAGTCCGGCTATAACTATTTCATGGGGTCGGTCGGGTTTTACGTCAACGCGGACTTCAACCCCGCCAGTGTCAGCATGCGCAGCATCGTGACGCCCTCTTATTACATCCTCTCTGGCGATTGCAATTATCCGACATTCCCGATCAACGCCGACCTCAACGACAACGATACGAATGTCCTCTTTACCCTCCCCTCGCCCACGCACAACAATCGCGTCAATATTCTTTTCGCGGACTTTCACGTCAAGACTTACAAAAACTTCAAGGAATCGGATATGACTTTTTCCCCGAACGGCCCTGGACTTCAGTATCAATGACATAGCGTTTCGGGCGCAGTTTCCCGGGGCTCCAAGGTCATTGGCCGGTCGTGGTCCAGATGGGTTTCGCACGCGCGAAAAAAATCCTGACGGGTCGTCACCCGGCGAATCTGGAAAAGGAAGTCTTCCGCGGGCACGACCCCTTCGCCAATAAAGTTCATAAACTTCTTCATCCGCTGGACTTGGGATGATTCGCTGGCCTTCGGCGTGATTTGAGCTTCCCATATTTCGCGTATATAGACCAAAACTTCGCGGCCCGACGGCAACCGCACAGGCTCGCCCCGGCGGCATTGCCGGATTTGTTCGAATAACCAAGGATTGCGAATCGCGCCGCGGCCAATCATGAGACCGGCCGCGCCCGTTTCCGCCAGCACGCCCAGGGCCTGGTTTGGCGAGTGAATATTGCCATTGGCCAGAACGGGGCAGCGGAGTTGCCGAGCGGCTTGCGCAATGAGATCGTAGCGCACTCCCGGTCGGTACATCTGCGTCACCGTCCGCCCATGCACCGTCAGCAGATCAATCGGGTGCTTGGAAAAAAGGGCCAGCAACGCCTCAAAAGGTTCGGAGGAATCGAAGCCAATGCGCGTCTTGACAGTCAACGGCACGCTCAGGGCGTCCCGCAACGCGCCTAAAATCGCATCAATCCTTCCCAGTTCCCTGAGCAAGCCGCCGCCGGCGCATTTGCGGTACACGACCGGAGCGGGGCAGCCGAGGTTCAGATCAATGGCGGAGATCGGCAAACGTTCCAATTCTTTAGCCGTGCGGACGAGCGAGGGGACATCGTTGCCAATCATCTGCGCCACGACCGGACGGCCGGTGGGATTTTGAACGATTGAATCAACAATCCATTTTTCCGGCCGCGAATCGCCATGCACGCGGAAATATTCCGTCCAATAGACATCGGCCCCGCCGTATCGCGCCATCACGCGCCAAAAGGCCAGATCGGTCACGTCTTGCATGGGAGCCAGAGCCAGGACCGGCTCCGGCCGGCGCAGGAGCGTGGCGAATGTCTCAGCCGGGGTCATGCCGCGGCGGAGGCTCCGTTGTTTTTTGCCCCGTCCTCGGTCAGGGCGAGGAAAACGTCCTCCAGCGCGCCGGCGGAGCCGGCTTGGCCGCGCAATTGTTCGCGGGTCCCGACGGCGGCCAATCGCCCCCGGTGCATGATGCCGATGCGGTCGGCCATTTCCTCGGCCACGGTCAATTGGTGGGTGGAGAGAAAAACGGTGGCCCCGCGCCGGGTCCTTTCCTTAAGGACATCTTTGACAACGCGGGCATGTTGCGGGTCCAGGCCCACCATCGGTTCATCAATAATAAGAACTTCCGGATCATGCAGCAGGGCCGAGACAATCGCCACCCGCTGGCGGGTGCCGTGGGAAAGGCCTTCAATCGGTTTGCCAATGAAAGGCTCCAGGTGGAAACGCGTCACCAACTCACGGCCAGCCTCCTGGATGCGCTCTTCGCTCATGTGAAAAATCTGGCCTGTAAAACGAAGGAATTCCCATGGCGTCAGTTTGTCATAAAGAAAGGGAAAATCCGGCACATAAGCCAGGCGCCGCCGTGCCTGCAAAGGGTCAGCCTGGACATCAAATCCCGCCACGCGCGCCGTACCCGCGGTCGGCTTGAGCAACCCGGTCAAGACGCGCAGCAGGGTGGTCTTGCCCGCGGCGTTGGGGCCAAGGACGGCGAAGAATTCTCCCCGTTGCACTTTCAGCGTCAGATCGTTGACCGCCACCAGATCGCCGAATTTTTTGGTGAGATGGACCAGCTCGATCATGGCCTAAAAATGCTCGAAGGCCTCGTTGCGGAAGGTCAGCTTATTGGGGAATTCCGCCCAAAGCACCTCCCCTACCCGGCTGATGAAAAGGTAAATGTGCTGGCCCAGAAAATCTGTTTCCACCCGGTAAACCCGCGCTTCCGTATGGCCGAACCGCATCCAATCTTCGTGCGCCTGCCAGTGCATCCCCGCTGCCGCCCGCGACACGGAATCCTGCGACAAGGGCAAACCGCTCCCGGCCAACAAACCCAAAGCGTAACCCGGCCCTAAATCCTCCAGCAGCGTCTCTGGATGGCGCAGGTCGTCCAAGCGGATGGTTTTCTGCCAAGTGCCGCCGCCGGTATCGACTTTCAGGGTGAGCTTTCCCGAAGCCGCGCCAGCCCTCACGTCCCAAACGGCCGGGCGCAAGCTCACTCGCGCGTGCAGGTCCTTCCAGGAGCGATTGGTGGTAAGGTTCATACTGGATTCAAAGCGAAGGTGATTACTTTGCGGCAGAAGCACGTTGCCCTCGAAGGTCAAACTGTAGCCAGTGACCTCTTCCACCATGCCTTCCGGCGAAAAGTCTGGAGAAAGGTTGCGGCTGGCACCGCCGGACAAACCGCCCACGTCGGCCAGCCAATGGCACACGCCGATCTTTTTCTCATGGTCGTAAACATCCAAAGCCGAGCTGTCGGGCGCGGTGAGGATCTTGTCCCACACCACTTCCACCGGCACGGAATTGCCAATGCGGCTGTGCGGACCCCATTGCGAACGCCACAGGAGATAATTCATCACCAGCCAAAATGAAACGATCGCCAGTAGAAGAGCCTTCGCGCGCATTCCGTCACGGCAGATTCAAGCTCTGGCCGACGCGCAACCGCCTCGGCTCGACGCGTGGATTGGCCGCCAGAATGGCACTCGCCTGGACGCCATACTGCGCCGCAATCGAACTGATCGTCTCCCGCGCCCTAACGACATGAACGCGGTGGCGTGCCGCCACCGCGGCGACTGGCGGAGAAACCACCACAGGAGCGGACATGGCCGCGGCAATTGGTGTCTGAACTGGTTCCACCCGCGGTGCGGATGCGGCGACGCGGGCCGCTGCCGCCGCCTGGGTCTTGAGCGTATCCAACTGCTGGCGCAGCAACAGGTTTTCCGCGGTCAAACGGTCCACCTCATGCTGCAAATTCTGGCTGTTGGGCAAGGGAAATTCGGTGTTGGCCAGTTGCTGTTTGCAGCCTCGGATGCGCTCCTGCACGTCAATGGCGTGGGACCGCTCCGAGTTGGGCTGCAATTCCAAATAGCGTTGGTAATGATAGATGGCGGCGGCGTAATTAATGACCTTGTTTTCGTAAAGCCAGCCCAGTTCAAAGTGGGCCGCGGCGGAATGTGGATTGCTGTCCACCGCCTGTTCAAATTCCGCAACCGCGCCCTTGAAATCCTGCCCATTAACCAGATTGCGCCCGCGCTGGAAGTGAGGGTCTTGTTCCTCATCGACATGAACATCGCCTCGGATGCAACCGCCACAACCCATCGCCAGCCACAGCAAAACAGCCCACTTGGCTACCACCCGAAAACGCAACATAAGCGACAAGTTAAAGCCGCCCCCCAAAAGTGCAAAGCGCAAAAAGCAAATCCGCCAAATCCGCAGCAAGTTTGCGCCCCATGAAACCCCCGCATAAAAGGAGCCTCCTCTCCCCGGCCCTCTCCTCCACAAGTGTGTGGAGGAGAGGGAGATGGAACGACGCACCAGCCTCAGGGGTGCGTGAGAGAATTCTTGCACCTGAAAAGAGAGAGCGAGGGAATCGCGGCGGGGCGCGGCGCCCCCCCGGGGGGGGTAACTGCGGTTCAATTTGGTTCAATTTAGTTCAATTTGGTTCGAATTGCGGCGGCAAGCAGGCTTTCCGGGGCGGCGGCGGGGCCGTACTCGGCACCGACGCCAAGGACTTGGCGAATGCGTTGCTGTTTCTTTTGTATTGTTTCCATGCGCGGCAATGATAACAGGAATGCGTCAAGATCAAAATCCTACGGAAGGTTTTGACGGGTTTTACGTGTTGGATGGACGAAGCTTGGAAGCTTGGGTGATGAGCGCATGATGTCTAAAAGGTCGCTACACCCGCTACACCGTTGATGGTCAGGCATTTAAGTAGCTACAAAACCCGCCACGGACCGGCTACAGACCCGCTACAGTTAGATTCAACTTTTTCAGAGTTGAGGATCCAAATGAGGCCATTCTTGGGAGGCTTTGCTGTCCATCCTCCGCAGTAGCTCTGCTACGGAGGACGGGCCGCAACGCCCAGATTTCAATTATCTTTGGCTAGATTCTTACGCCCAAAATCTCGTCGAATTATCTCTCTCTTTAGGATTGAAACCACAGAGGCACAGAGACACAGAGAAGACTGATGAGCCCGAAGGTGGAACTCCGTCCGCCCATTTCATCCTTGAACAGGCGAAGCAAAAAAATGCAACGCGACAGAGTCCGCCGCTTTAGATTGCAGCTCTGTGCCTCGGTGTCTCTGTGGTTAAAAACAAAGAACCAAAGGACCCGAAAAACAAGTCAAGTTTCGCCGCGAAGTTTGCCGTGAAACTTCAAATATCTCTGGCTAAGATTTTGAACTCGATTGTCTAAAGGAACGTGAGTTGTTCACCGCTCGGTTCGCGCAGGTTGCTGACGCCGAGGCCCAGCAGGCGCAAAGGACGCGAGACCAACTTTTCCCGGCCCAGAAGAAAACAGCCCAGGCGGTAAATCTCCCCCGGTTCGGTAATCGGTTCCTCGAGGGAAATCTGGCGGGTCAGGGTGGTGAAATCGCTGTAACGCAATTTCACCTGGACCGTGTGGGCGGCCAATTTCTGGTGCTTGAGACGGGCCGCAATGTCCGCGGCTTGTTCCTTTAAACAGGCCCGAAGCGTTTTGCGGTCGTCCGTGTCCGCGAGAAAGGTCTCTTCGTTGCTGATGCTTTTGATTTCATCACCGATTTCCAGCGGGCGGTCGTCTTCGCCAAAGGCAAATTGCCGGAGCTTTGGCCCAAAAGAGCCGAGCAACGCCCGCAAGTCACCCGCGTAGTCCTGCATGTCGGCCACGGTGACGATGCCCGCTTGCTGGAGCGTCTGCTCGGTCACTTTGCCGACACCGTAGAGCACCCGCACCGGCAGCGGCCGCAAAAACTGCACTTTTTCGCGGTCGGAGATAATAGTGAGCCCGTCCGGCTTCTGATGGTCGCTGGCGATTTTGGCCAGGAGTTTGTTGGAGGCCACGCCGATAGTGGCGGTCAACTGGCGCTCATCCAGAATTCGCTGTTTCAAATACCGCGCCAGAGGCATGGCCTTGAGCAACGAAGCGTCCGCGTCTTCCGCCTGGCAAATGGAGGAGACATCGAGATAGGCCTCGTCAATGGACATCGGCTCAATGACCGCGCCGCTTTCGGAGACGATTTGCATGATGCGGCGCGATTCATCCCGATAACGGTCCATGCGCGGCCGGACAAAAATGCCCTTGGGGCAAAGCCGTCCCGCCGTGGCGCTGGGCATAGCGGACCGGACGCCAAATTTCCGCGCCTCATAGCTGGCCGCGCAGACCACCCCGCGTTGGGTCGGCGGCGCGCCGACAATGACCGGCTGGCCGCGCAACCGCGGCGCATCGCGCTGTTCCACGGACGCGTAGAAGGCATCCATGTCCAAATGGCAAATGACACGAAACATCGCGGTGAGAGCTTATCATAGACATTGCGGAGGCGGGTGAATTTGTGCAGGCTGACGGGCGTCGAAGCTTACTGCATGAGCCACCATGCGCCAAACCCAGAGCATCTTGCCTTGACGCGCCGCGACTTTTTGCGGCGTTGCGGAATGGGCATGGGGGCCATTGGCCTGGCAGACCTCCTCTCCGGCCTCGGCTGGGCGGAGACGGCGCGGGGCGAGAGTTACGTTTCGCCGCTGTTGCCCAAAGCGCCCCAATTTCCGGGCAAGGCCAAGCGCGTCATCCATATTTTTGCCAACGGCGGGCCTTCGCACGTCGATACCTTCGATCCCAAACCGTCGCTGGACAAATATGCGGGGAAGGCGCTGCCGATGGAGAATTTGCCCACGGAACGCAAAACCGGCGCGGCCTTTCCCTCGCCTTTCAAGTTCAAGAAATACGGGCAAAGCGGCATTGAGGTGAGCGAGTTGTTTTCGCACGTGGCGGAGAGCATTGATGATATTTGCGTCATTCGCTCGATGGCGGCGGATGTTCCCAACCACGAGCCTTCGCTGGCGCTCATGAATTGCGGCGAAGCGCGCTCGATCCGCCCCAGCATGGGCTCCTGGGTGACGTATGGATTAGGGTCGGTCAACCAGAACCTGCCCGGGTTCATTGCCATGTGCCCGGGTGGATATCCCATTCAGGAATCACAGAACTGGCAGGCGGGCTTTCTACCGGGAGTTTATCAAGGGACCTATATCGACACGGCGCACACCAAGATCGAAGACCTGATTCAAAACATCAAAAACAACTACGTCTCCCAACCGGAGCAGCGCCAGCAATTGGACCTATTGCAAAAACTCAACGAGCGCTACCAAGCCAAGCGCCGCGACGACGCGCAGTTGGAGGCGCGCATCCAATCCTTTGAACTGGCCTATCGGATGCAGATGGACGCCAGCGATGCCTTTGACGTCAGCGCCGAACCGGAACATATCCGCAAAATGTACGGCGAGGGCACACAAGCGCGGCAATTGCTGATTACGCGCCGCTTGATCGAGCGCGGGGTGCGGTTCGTCCAAGTCTGGCACGGGGCCGGCCAGCCGTGGGACAGCCATGACGACATTCAGCTCAATCACGGCAATCTGGCGCGGGAATCCGATCAAGCCATTGGCGCGTTGCTGAAGGACCTGAAGCAGCGGGGCATGCTGGCCGACACGCTGGTCATTTGGGGCGGCGAATTCGGGCGCACGCCAACCGTCGAACTGCCCAAGCCCGGCTCGAATGCGGGCAAAATCAACGGGCGCGATCATAATCATCACGGTTTCAGCATGTGGATGGCGGGAGGCGGAGTGCGCGGCGGGTACGTCCACGGAGCGACGGATGAATTCGGTTTCGCCGCCGCCGAAAAGAAGGTGCATGTCCATGACCTGCACGCCACCATCCTGCAACTGCTTGGGTTTGATCACGAAAAGCTGACCTTCCGGCACGCCGGGCGCGATTTCCGCCTTACGGATGTCTATGGCCACGTCGTCCGGGAGCTGATCGCATGAAAGGCTGGATAGGCCTGGCATTTTTGCTAGCCGCGTTGGCCGGGGCCGCAAGGGCGGCGGACGATCCCGCCGGCATTGAGTTTTTCGAAAGCAAGATTCGGCCAATTCTGGTGGACAATTGCTATCCCTGCCACAGTCAGCAAAGCACCAAGGTCAAAGGCGGTCTGCTCCTGGACAGTCGCGAGGGCCTTTTGAAAGGCGGCGATACCGGTCCGACCATCAAGCCGGGTGATCCGGAGCAAAGCCTCCTCGTCAAGGCGGTGCGTTATACGGATGACGATCTTCGCATGCCACCCAAGAACAAGAAGCTCGCGGACGCTCAGATCGCCAGCCTGGAGGCCTGGGTCAAAATGGGCGCGCCTGATCCGCGCGTCGCGCAAAGCGGGAGCGCGGCTTTCCAAAGCATCCGGGAAAAAGCCCGGTCGCATTGGGCCTTTCAGCCCATCCAGGAACCGCCAGTACCCGCTGTCAAGAATAAGCGTTTCGCGCGCACGCCGGTGGACAAATTCATTCTGGCCGGCCTCGAATCCGCCCATTTGCAGCCCTCGCCCAAAGCTGACAAACATACACTGATTCGGCGCGCCACTTTCGACCTTATCGGGTTGCCGCCAACGCCAGAGGAAGTCGCGGTCTTCCAGGCAGACAAATCGCCGGACGCCTTTGCCAAAGTCGTGGACCGGCTGCTGGCTTCCCCGCGTTACGGCGAGCGGTGGGGGCGCCATTGGCTGGACGTGGCGCGTTACGCCGACACGAAAGGTTATCTGGGGGAGGAAGACCGGCATTATCCCTACGCCTATACCTATCGCGATTACGTCATCCGCGCTTTCAACGAGGACCTGCCCTTCGATCAATTCTTGAAAGAGCAGATCGCGGCGGATTTGCTGCCGTCCGCTTCTGACAAACGAACGCTCGCGGCGCTCGGTTATCTGACGCTGGGCCGCCGCTTTATCAATAATATTAACGACATCATTGATGACCGAATCGACGTGGTGTGCCGGGGAATGATGGGTTTGACGGTTGGCTGCGCCCGCTGCCACGACCACAAGTTTGATCCTATTCCGTCGCGCGATTACTACTCGCTCTACGGGGCTTTGCCAGCTCGATGGAGCCGGCAGAAGAACCATTGCTCGGCATCGAAGCGCCTGAAGAGGCCCGCCGCGAATACTTGGCGGAGCATAAAAAGCGCGTCGAGGAGCGGGACAAATTCCGCCAGGAACAGGAGCGCGCCATGGCCACCCTCCTCCGCCGGCAGGCTGGCGAATATCTTCTGGCCGCTTACGAAACGCAACGCGCCGCGAAGCCTGACGCGGACGCGATAGCGCGCACCAATAAGCTGGACCCGGAAATGTTGCGTCGCTGGCTCGCGGGATTGGACGGTTGGCGCACTAATCAACAGGCTATTTTTGCGCCGTGGTTTGCGTTTTGTGCGTTGGATGGAAAAGATTTTGCAGCCCGCGCCAGGGAGCTTGCGGCCAAATGCAGCGCCAACCAGGACCCGGCTTTGACCCTCAATCCAGCGGTGGCAAAAACCTTCGTCGGCGAGGCCCCCGCCACGATGAAGGATGTGGCGGATCGATACGGCGAACTTTTCACGGGAATTGACAAACGCTGGGAGGCCGCATTGGCCGCGATAAATTCGCCGGCCGCCGCGGCCTTGCCAAATCCGGCGGAGGAAGCGTTGCGGCAGATTCTTTATGCGGCAGATGCGCCCGCCAACCTGCCCCGCAGTGAGTTTGACCGCTTGTATGATGTTCCCACCGGGCAAAAGTTGCGGCAATTGCAGCGGCACATCGAGGAACTGGACGCCAGTTCTCCCGGCGCGCCACCGCGGGCCATGGCATTGGCGGACCGGCCCGATCCGCATGACACGCCTATTTTCATTCGCGGCAACAGTGACAATCCAGGGGCGGAAGCGCCGCGCGAGTTCCTGGAGGTGTTGAGCGGCCCCAACCGCAAGCCGTTTCAAAAAGGGAGCGGGCGCCTCGAATTGGCCGAAGCTGTTGCCAGCCGAAACAATCCCCTCACGGCGCGCGTCCTGGTCAATCGCGTTTGGCTGCACCATTTCGGCAGCGCGCTGGTGGCGACGCCGAGCGATTTCGGATTGCGCTCCGACCCGCCCACCCAACCAGAGTTGCTGGATTACCTCGCGGCGCGCTTCATGGACGACGGCTGGTCCATCAAAAAGCTGCACCGGTTGATCATGCTTTCCAGCGTCTATCAACAGAGCAGTGAGAACAACCCCGCCGGCGCCAAAGCCGATCCGAACAACCAGCTTTATTGGAGGATGAACCGGCAACGGCTCGAATTTGAACCAATGCGCGACACCCTCCTGGCGGTTTCAGGGAAACTAAACTTGACGGTTGGCGGCCACGCCGTCGATATTACGGCCTCCGATTCGGTCCGCCGCACGGTCTATGGCTACATTGACCGCCAGAATCTTCCCGACTTGTTTCGCACTTTTGACTTCGCCAGTCCCGACGCCAGCAGTCCCCGCCGGTTTTTCACCACCGTGCCGCAACAAGCCCTGTTTTTGATGAACAGCCCATTTGTTATTCAGCAGGCCAAAAACCTGGCAGCCCGTGCGGATTTCAAAGCCGCCGCGAACGATCGGCAACGGCTCGGTTTGCTTTACCAATTGGCCTTCCAACGCGAACCGAGCCGGGAGGAAATCGATTGGGCCTGTCAATTTGTCCATAGCGCGGTCACGGCCTCGGGTTCGGTTCCCTCGTCCCAGCGGTTGGACGCGTGGCAGCAGTACGCGCAAGTGCTCCTGATGTCGAATGAGCTGGTCTTCGTGGATTGAGTCAGAGCGTGAAGGGTAGCCACCCTGGGAGGATGACCCCAATTATTGATCAAGCCTGCGATTCAACTCGTTCAGAGTTGATGATCTAATTGGGGCTATGTCCCAAGGTAGCTCGTTCCTCGCAACCTTGGGCTGAGTGATTTCAATCCTTTCAGGATTGTTTCCGCACGCCAGCCGCATTTGGATTCGCCGTTGGTTGATCCAACCCAGACCAGCACGCCACTGGCTCCACAGAGATGTCCAAACTACAGGGGACGGCTCTCCAAGCCGTCCGCGGGTGTCTCTTGTCGGCGCGGTCGCCTCGGCGAGGCGACCCTACCTTTCCCAGACGCGCGTCCCTGTCGCATTACGGAGCAAGAATGAAATAGACTGGTAATGAGGACGAAGGTATATAAAGGCTTATGTTGACACAATGGGAAAGCAAACGCCGCTTTTCGTCAGCTCTAATTTTGAATCTTACGATCTTGCTGGTGTGCGCGGCCGGCCATTCCCTTGCCTCTCAACTGCCGGGCGATGTGCCTCTAAATGGTTTATGATCTTCAGGGAATGTCCCGGGCCATGGGGCGTCCCATTGCCGGCATCCTGGGCTACGATTGCCTGCGCCACTATTGCGTGCAACTGGATTTCACCGCGCTCAAGATGCGATTCCTGGACGGCGAGCACGCGGACAAACAGGCTTGGGGCACGGCCTTTCCCATTGTTCCGCTCAACTCCGAGGATGGCCGCCCGGCGGTGGCGGAAAATCTGCTGGGCGCGCGCGGCCCCCACTCACTGATCGACAGCGGTTATGACACTGACGGGTGGTTGATGCCAAAATACTTTCAGTTCTGGAGCAATACGGCGGTTCCGCCTGGATCGGACCAAGCACGCTCCCCCGATGGTTTGTTCGGCGGGCAAAAGTACCCCCTGATCTCCCTCAACGCAAATGACGTCGAGTCGGATGGCATAGGACTGCGCTTTCTGGCGCGGCATTTGGTGACGCTCGACTTTCCCCGGCACACCATGTATCTCCAGCGCCGTTCTGTGGGCCCGCTTCCCAATCCAAAGTATATCACCACCCGCATGGAAACTCTGGATATGTTGACTCGGTGTTTGATTGAGCGCGATCCGGCCGCTGTCAGCAACGAACTCTTGAAAATTGAGCGCGGCAGCGCTTCCGAAGAAGAAAAAACCGTCGCACGGAAATTGGCGGCCACGTTGGAAAAGCCTTCCCAATTGGCGCCCGCCGATGTGCCGTCCGGGATCACCAGCTTGCCCCTGGGCGATGCGCGTCCGGACTCGGCCGTCGTCGGCTGGCTTGAACCGGCAGCCAATCGCATCCCGTTAAATGGAGAGATCGTGCCGCCTTTCCTGGATTCCGGAAAAATCTATGCGACAGGTCTCTTTGCCCACTCCCCCTCCCGTTATGTCTATAACCTGGGCGGGAAATGGAAGAAACTGCGCGGCGAAGCCGGATTGCATACCGCATTTCAGCACCACGCCTACGGAGTTATTTTCGTCATCAAGACCGACGGCAAGGAAGTATTTCGGTCGGGAGTGATCGACGGGGCAGAACATGCCCGATACGAGGTTGACGTTGCAGGCGTAAGGTCATTGGAACTCGTTGTGGAAAAAGCACACGAGCAAAATGGAGGCAATTGGGGGCTCTGGCTCGAGCCTACACTTTTGCGGCCGTAAATTTGGGGGACATCGATATTGACAACAGATTGAAACTGTTGGAGCGTGCTCATGGCATGGGCAAAGTCATCACACCACATTTCGAGCGGCTGATCGACCGGTTCGTTGCCAGTGGGCGATTTAATAATAAGTCTGAGGTGATCCGCGCCGGACTGCGCCTGCTCGAGGAGCATGAAACCGAGGCCGCGACGATTTAAGCCGCGTTATCCAGAGTGCGCTGGCGGATTCGCGCCCCCTAATTCCAGCCACAAATCTTCTCCGACGCCGCTCCCGAAAGTGAAGGAGTTGCCTGTTTTGTTCACAGCACTGGCCGAGGAGAACCTTGACCAAATCGAGGATCACATTTCGGCCCGGGACCCGGCGGCGGCGGCTCGCGTCAGGAGCGCAATCGCCCGGCAAAGCATCCAGCTTGGAAAAACGCCGAAGAAAGGAATGCCATTGCGAAATCCACGGGGCGATCGAGAAATGGGCGTTCGTCTTTGGCCGGTTGCACGCTACCACAATTATCTGATTTGCAGAAGCCGGTCACTGTGGCGCCGCTGCAACGACTGGATGGCGTCGCCGACCAACGCCTGGTCCATTTCATGCGCTTCCATGGCCTGGCCGATGCCTCGCAATAGGGTCACCGTTAATTGCCCGCCCAGGTGCAACCGGAATTCTTCCAATCCGCGCAGCACCATCATCTGGCCTTCGGAATCTGTGTTACGGAATTCGTTCGCGTAAAGACTAAAACCGAGGGATTCCAAAAGTTGAAGGATGCGCGCGGCATCCTGTTCAGGCAATAAGCCGGCGATCTGCGAATAAGTCACGTCCAGAGCCAGCCCCAAGGCGACCGCTTCGCCGTGGCGGATGGCATAGTCGGAGATCTGTTCCAATTTGTGCGCGGCCCAGTGGCCAAAATCGAGCGGACGGGCCGAGCCCAACTCAAATGGATCGCCGTTCCCGGCAATATGGTCCACATGCAATTGGGCCGAACGATAAATCAACCGGCGCATGGCCTCGCTCTCAAAACCAGCGAGCCTGGCGGCGTCCTTTTCCAGGGCGGCGAAAAAGGCGCCATCGCGGATGCAGGCCACCTTGACGGCTTCGCTGTAACCGGCGCGCTTGTCCCGCGGGGAAAGAGAGCGCAGAAACGCGAAGTCATTGATGACCGCGGCAGGAACGGCAAACGTGCCGATGAAATTCTTCTTGCCGAAGGCGTTGATCCCGTTTTTCACCCCCACGCCCGAATCCGCCTGGCTGAGGGTGGTGGTCGGAAGGCGCACATGGCGAATGCCGCGATGGGCCGTGGCCGCGGCCAGCCCCGCCACGTCCAGCAGCGCCCCGCCGCCCGCCGCCAAAAGATAGGAATGGCGGTCGATATCGTGACGGTCGATGTGCGATTGAATTTCGGAGACGTGAAAATAGGAATTCTTGAGACGCTCGCCCCCCTCCAACACAATCGGCGGGGCGGCGAGTTTGGCACGCGGAGAGACGGCGGCGAAATACGCTTCGACGCGATGGGAAAGGTCCGGCTGTGCGGATCGCAGCCCTTCATCCAACACTACCAGGACTTTTGCCGCCGGCTCAGCGGCGGATGGCTCCAGCACCTGTCCGAGCAACGGGTTGGCAGTGTCAAAAATATTTTCAGTGAAATAAACCGTATGGGCAAAACTAAGCTCGATTTGCCGCTGAAGCGGCTGAAATGCGTCCACCGCATCGGCCGGCGGCGCGTTCACTTGCCGTGTCGAAGAATTCATAAACTACTTTGCTTGGGCTCCTTCCAAACTAACGGTTACTTCCACCGGAACATCAGCCGGGGGAAGGTTGTTCGTGTTGGGTATCCATATCATGTCATTATCGTGGCCGGGTCCGGTATTGTTGATCAGGGCCACGGGGTCCGTCACCAAAGAGATGAGGGAGCCATCCATCTGCGCGAGGAATTTATTGCGGACCATGAGCGAGCCGTTATAAACCCACGCCCCGTGCGCCATGACGGCTTGGCTGTCATTGTTAAAAACGAGGTCTTCGGCGGAAAAGCGCCGTTCGCCCTGAGCCGTTTTCCATTTGACGGTGATGGATACTTTGTCGCCCGGAATGGCCTCCTTCGACGGGTGAATGATGGGGCCTGGAACGCCGTTGGTGGGAGCGCCGGGAAAATCCGCCTTGCCTGATCCCACCGCCCCCAGCAGCAGCATGGCAAGGTGAAGATGGAACGGTTCAGCCGCCGTCTTCAAAACGCTCTCATGCGTTTTGCCGTAAGTCGTCACCAGGAAGTATTCCATCAAACCCTGGGACTTGTTCAAGGTGGCGGGAAAAGTGACGCAGCGACGGCGCTGGTCCAGGGTCACTTGGCCGACGGCAAACACCCCGGGTTCCACCTGGCGTAGCGCGCTATTGGTCAGCGCGGCCGCGGAATCGCCGACGACGGAAGGAGGCTCTTGCTGGCCGCTGACGAGCAAAGGGCCAAAGGACAAAAGCAGCCCGCCAGCGGCTTTCGCCAGGAAGGTCACAATTTGGACTCGACGATTTCCATCGCTGTCACAGTGTAAGCCGTGTCCAGGACAGGGTCTTTCTCCCACCAGCGGCCATTGTCATTGACCCAGGAACCATCGCCGTGTTGGAGGTTAATCAGCTTGAGCGCCAAGTCTTCGCGCCAATTGATCTTGCGGCCGTCCTTGGTATCCAGAATATCAACGCCGGCCATGGTCAAGGCTTTCGCCATGAGCACGTAGTAATAATAGAGTCCTTGCGGCCCCATGCCCGGATTCTCCTCCACTGTATAATTGCCGCGCAACCAATCCATGGCCGCAATCACGCGCGGGTCATCAAACTTCAGGTCCGCGTAAATGTAACTCAACAAGCCGGCGTAACTAATCGTGCCGTAGGAGCGCAAGGCAATCCTGCCGGAAGACAAATTGGTCTGTCCGGCGTTGCTGCGCCCGGGCAGATAAATGAATCCGCCCCTGTTCTGGGCATCGTCCGAAGCCCAAGGCTGGGTGTTGTAGCCTGGCAGATTTTGACAATTTTGGACGAAGCGAATCGCCGCCTTCCAGTTCAAGTCAGGCGCTTTGACGCCCGGCGCGTCCTCCAGCAATGGCTTGCTATGGTAGAGCGCCTCCAAAGCAAGCATCGTGTTGGAAAGGTCGGGACGCTTTTCCGTTCCGTAGCCTATCCCGCCGCTGAAGACACCGTTCGTGTCCCCTGGGGGGACATCGCCAACTTGCAAGCCGATGAGGTAACGCCGCGCGTTTTGAATGACCGCGCGGTCCTGGGGCCGATGACGCAACGTCAGCGCCGTCAAAACGACCGAGGTGTTGTACGATTGCAGTTCTTTTTTATAAATGCCGCCGTCCGGCTGAACGCAACTCAGCAAATAGGCATAGCCCTTGTCCATGTTCGGCGAGGCCGGACGCTGAGGAGCTGGGCCAGTAAGCGCGGTCAAAACCAGGGCTGTTAGCGCGGGGTAATCGGGGGAAGCCCACGAACCGTTTGTGTTCTGCCGGGTTTCCAGCCAGGCCCGGCCTTTGTCAAGCGCGTGGCGCACTTCCAGGCGAAGGGAAAGGTTGCCGGCCAACGGCGCGGAAGCGTCCGCATCGGCGCGCGCCGTCGTTGTCAAAGTCCCGGCCCAAAGCGCCGCGAAACAGAAGCCCAGGGCCGGCCAAGGGGCGAAAAAAGAGCGCATCGTCATCGGGAAACTCTAATTGCGATTTGCCATAATTCAATTGCAAAAAGCAGACGCAAGGTAATGCGTCAGTCAGGGACGGTAGGGACGCCTCGGCGAGGCGTCCGGGGGGGGTTGTTGCCGGAGAGGTCGCCTCGGCGAGGCGACCCTACCCTTCTTGGGCCCGCCGTCCCTGCGACGCGTTACGACGCGCGAAAGAGGTTGGCGCACATCTCTGTCTTCGCCGTTATTGGCACGTGATTAGCTCAGACTTTGTCCATGCAAAGGAGCGGAGGATGGCGGCGGGTTTCTCCGACCATCCGATGGGTGGTCTTGGGGGTGATCGTTGTGCTGGCAGCCGGACGATTGTTGATACCGACGTTCGTGGAGCGGTACGTCAACCGCCAACTGAACAGGTCGCGTGACTACGGCGGACGCATCGGCAATGTCCATCTTCAACTCTACCGGGGCCAGTATCGCATTGATCGGGTGGGGATCTTCAAGCGAAGCGGCGAAGTCCATGTTCCCCTATTCGACGCCGATCACATTTATCTTTCGATAGAATGGAAAGAACTCTGGCACGGCGCGGTGGTGGGCCAGATCAGATTAGACCGGCCGCGTTTGAATTTTGCCGGCGGGCCGACGGCCGCGGAGAGTCAGACGGGCAAAGACCAGCCCTGGAATGAGATATTGAAAAGCCTGTTTCCTTTCGATCTCAACCGCGTCGAAATAGACGATGGCGAAATCCATTTTGTCAACGAATACGCAAAGCCCCCGGTCGATCTTTCCTTGCAACACTTCTCCGCCACGGCCACCAATCTGACCAACTCAAGGGACGTCAAAAACCTCCTGCCTGCCGGCGCGGTGGCCAGGGGAAGCACCATCGGCGGTGGCAACATGGAAATCCACGTCCAGTTGAATCCCATGACGGTCGCGCCGACTTTCCAAGCCACGGCCCAAGTCAGCAATGTTGATCTGCCCGCCCTTAATGATTTTCTCAAGGCCTACGGCAAATTCGATGTGGCCAGCGGCAAATTTGCCCTCTACACCTCCATCGCGTCCAAGGACGGCGCGTACGATGGATACGCCAAGGTGTTTTTCGAAAACCTTCATGTTTTTGAGTGGGACAAAGAGCGGGGGAAAAATGCGCTCGAGGTATTTTGGGAAGCCATTGTGGGCACACTGGCGGCCGCTTTTAAAAACCAACCGCATGATTATCTCGCGACCAGGATTCCCATTTCCGGGACGTTTGGAAAAGAGAAAGTGGATACTTGGGCGGCCATCGGGTCATTGTTGCGCAATGCGTTCATCAAGGCCCTGGTGCCGAGATTAGACCAGAAAATGACCATCAGTGATGTCGCCACAAATGGGAAGAATAAAGAAGACAAGCCGGCCACTCCAACCACACCGCCATCACCATTAGAAAAAGGGGCAGAGGCCCTCACGAAGCGTGTGCCCCCGTGAGGACCTCCTTGGCCTTTGGGCAACTCCATTCGGGGCATGGCCGTTGCTGGCCTCAGAGAAAACCTGAGATTTTCAGCGCGCGCCTCGCCCAAAACTCGCTTGGCACATCGTTAGCTGGGACATGAAATAATGCAGAATTTAGTGCAAAGCAGAGCAGGATTCGAGAACCGTTTTCTCCGTCGATGCAAAGAGGGCGGCGCGTTATTTAAAGAAGCTTTTCGAGCCTGGATGGACAGCAAAGCGTCGCGTCTGGGAGCGTCCCTGGCTTATTACACGATCTTTGCCATCGCGCCGCTGTTCCTCATTGCCATTTCCATGGCCGCGTTCTTTTTCGGTCAAGCTGCCGCCACGCGGGATTTATATCACCAGATCAACAGCCTGGTGGGTCACGATGGCGGGGACGTGATCCAATCGCTGGTGGCCGCCGCCGCGCATCGTCCGCGCGCGGGACTCTGGGCGACGTTCGGAGCACTCATCACCCTGGGCACGGGCGCGACCGCGGTATTTGTGGAACTGCAAGACGCTCTGAACACGATATGGTGCGTCGAAAGCAAGGGGGGCGGCGGGGTTTGGTGTTTTATCAAGAATCGGCTGCTTTCTTTTGCCATGGTGCTGGGAATCGGCTTCTTGCTCCTCGTTTCATTGTTACTCAACGCCGCGTTGACGGCGCTGGGTTCATTTGCCAGCGGGATTCTGCCGGAAAAGCGGCTGGTCCTGGACGCCCTTAATTTCGTCCTCTCGCTGGGAGTGATTACCCTGCTCTTCGCGCTGATCTATAAACTGCTGCCGGACGTCAATATTGCCTGGGGAGATGTTTGGGTGGGAGCTTTTGTGACGGCTCTGCTTTTCAACTTGGGAAAGTTTCTCATCGGTTATTATCTTGGCCGCGGCAGCCTGGTCTCGATTTATGGTGCGGCAGGCTCCTTCATCGTCCTTCTCTTGTGGGTCTATTATTCCGCTCAAATCCTTTTTTTTGGGGCGGAATTCACACGGGTTCACTCGCAAAGACGGTCTCGACCAAAACTATCCAGCCCGCCATGAGTTCTCATTTCAATTCCAGTGGTGAATTCGCCGGAGCGGAGGTCCGGGGCGCGTGTCCCGGCAATTGCAGGGCGATGGAAGGCGTCCAATCCTTCCAGGCATCCTTTGGCTTGTCATTTAATTGAAAGACCGCGCCGTTTTGCGCCGGCGGCCCCACATCAGGCGGGGTGGCGAATTCAATCCCGCCGCTAAAAAGTGTCTGCGGAGAAAGGGCGCTGAGTTCCGCGCCTTTAAAAAGGCCGAGGTGAAAATCAATGCCGCCGGCATTCCAGAATTTTGAGTTGACGCGGACGAGGGGCGCGAACTCCTTCCTGATCCGGGCCTGGACCATGACGCCTTGGGAATTTTCCGCAAGCTGGTAGCTGAGGACGTCGCCGACTTGGATACCGCGATAGAAGATGGGCGATCGGTCCTGCAAAGATTCCAAATTCGGAGCGTGAACGGTGATCAGGAGATCTCCGGGTTCTTCGGTAGGGGGAGCCTGTTCCGCGGCGGCGAAGACATTGGTGGGCGCGCCCTGTCCCGGCTGCACGGTGATATATTCGCCGGAGACAATCGTGTTCAAGCCGGTAATCGCGCCCACCTTGACTTCGGGACGAACAATCCAGAACAAGGAACCGGCGCGCGCCAGGTCCCTGGCCGAGCCACTGAGGCGCGCCGTGACTTTGACCCGTTGAGCGCGGTCGGCCAGGGCGATGGATTTGACCTCCCCCACTTGCGCGCCACGGTATTGCACGGCGGTATTTCCCTCCTGCAGTCCTTCAGCATTTTGGAAATAAATGGTGATCAAAGGACCCGCCGCCACGTAATCGCGGTAAATGAACCAAACGCAGAGGGCCGCCGCGGAAAGTGGTATGAGCCACAACAGCCAGGCCGGTTTGGCTTTCTTAATGACTGCGCTGGGAAGAGGCCTTTCCGCCAGCCGTCCTCCGTTATGGAGTTTATTCATGACGCTGCCTTTCCTGGGGCGAATCCCACAGCAAACGCGGGTCAAAACTCAACGTCCCCAGCAGCGTCAACGCGACCACGGCGGTGAAGGAAAAGACGCCGCGCCCCGGATGGACGGCGGCCACGCGGCCCATTTCGATCATGGACACACAAATGGCGAGCAAAAACACTTCCAGCATGTTCCACGGATCAATGATGCGGATGATCCGGTAAATCCAAGCGCGGGGCTTTTTCCAGCGCGGCCAATCGAGAGTCAAAGAGAGGGCCAGCAGGCCAATGATTTTGATGATCGGGGAGATAATGCTGGTGCAAAGCACCAAGCCCGCGATGAAGTACTGCCCATCCTGAAAAAGCGACCGGATGCCCTGCAAAATGGTGGTTTCGGAATGGAACCCGTGATACTCGGCCGTAACCAGCGGATAGATGTTCGAGGGAAAATAAAGGATCAGCGCGGCGAGAGAGAAGGTCAGCGTGCGCAGGCGGCTGTTGGCACGGCGGCGCTGCAAGTGAAAACCGCAGCGGGCACATTGAGCGGAGCACCCTTCGGGCACTTCAGCCACTTGCTGAACCAAACCGCAAATCTCACAGGCCACGGTGTTGGCGGCCGGCGCGCTCCCGGATGGCGGGAGCGCAAGTTCCTCACGCGAAATCATAGCACGACCAATATCCGACAGAGCAAGGCGCTCACAATGGGGTAGGAACACTATTGGTCCAACCGAGGTCTTCACCTACTTAGCAGAGCTTTGGGCGCTGGGCTAAGGTGGCTGTGTGATGCAATCTCAAACATGAAAAACGCCCAGCAAATCTGCGCGAACCGGCGCGAATCCTCCGCCCAAGGCTCGGTCAGAAAAACCAGAGAAAGCGTGGGCAGACTGCTCACGCGGCGGTCCAGCGGCCAGTTTTACGAGACGGTCGTGGTGGTGTGGCTGACCTTGTCGGTCGCCAGCGTGGTGCTGGCGGCAGCCACTTGGATGCGGCTTTCCCGGCAATTAAACGCGGCCAGCGAGGCGGTGGCGATTCGCCTGCAGGCGGATTCCGTTCTCCAGATTTTGTTGGAAGCCGAAAGCAGCCAGCGCGCTTATGTCGTCACCCATGACCCGCAATTCCTGGAGATGTTGCATGGATGCGCCACCAATTTGCCCGGCCGCTTTGGCCGCCTAACCAGTTTATCGCGAAAGGATCCAGCCCTGCTGCAACGTGTCAACCATCTGCGCGCGCAAGCGCGGGCCAGCCTGGAGGACCAACAACGAATTGTCATGGCCATGCGGGAGCATGGCTTGGCGGCAGCCTCATCCCTGGAAAGCAGCGGCGATGGAAGGGAAAGGCTCGCCGCCATCCGCCAGGAAGTGGCGGCGCTGGGAGCAACCCCCTCGGCGCTCATTTTTGATCAAGGCGCCGGAGCGCGCGCGCAGTTGACCCGCGCGAGCCTGACCAGCTTGGCGGCGGGCATCCTGGGACTGGGAGCCGGGCTGTTTGCCTTCGCCCTTTCCCGTTTGAATGTCAAACATCAAGAACGCGAACGCGAGTTGATTGAAGCGAAATTCGAGGCCGATCGGCGCAGCGCGGAAAAGTCCACTTTTCTCGCCAACATGAGCCATGAAATTCGCACGCCGATGAACGCCATTCTCGGGTTTGGCGAATTGCTGGAAAACGAATTGCGGGAGCAGAAACAACGCGATTATCTTCAATCGATCCGCCGTAGCGCCACTTCTCTTTTGCAATTGATCAACGACACGCTGGACATGTCGAAAATCGAGGCGGGCGTCCTGGAATTGCGTCCCGAGCCGACCGATCCGCGCGAGATCTGCCATTTTATCCAGACCGTCTTTGCCGAGGCGGCGGCCCGCAAACAATTGCGTTTATCATGGAAAGCCGCCGAAGACCTGCCGCGTTCGCTCTTGTTGGACCGGGCGCGTCTGCGTCAAGTTTTGGTCAACCTGGTGGGCAACGCCGTGAAATTTACCGACCAAGGCGGTATTGAGACCAGGATTACCTGGGAAAGAGAGCAACCTGGAGACCTCTTGGCGTTGTTGATCGAAGTCGAAGATACCGGAGTGGGAATTCCGCTGGACCGGCAGGAAGCGATCTTTCAGCCCTTTGTGCAAGCAGGAGCGCATCGCGAAAAAGAACACCAGGGCGCGGGGCTTGGCCTGGCCATTGTGAAACGGTTGACAGAAATGATGGGCGGCTGCGTGACCGTGACGAGCCGTCCGGGGCGGGGCACGGTTTTTCGGCTGCGGTTTGCCGAAGTTCCGATTTCCTCCTCCCGCCCGGCGATGGACGCGGAAAAGCCGGCGGCGCCAACAAATTTCAACGACTTGCGCCCTGCCACGGTGCTGGGAGTCGATGACAATGAAACGAACTGTCAACTGCTGCAAGCGATGTTGGCCGGGTCTCATCATCGCCTGCTGCTGGCATCCAGCGGGCGAGAAGCGCTCAAAATGGCCCGGCACGAGGCTCCGGACATTATTCTTCTCGACGTTCGCATGCCAAAAATGGATGGACGCGAGGCTTTGCGGGCGCTGCGCGAAATCCCGGCCGTGGCTTCGGTGCCGGTCATCGCCGTCACCGCCTCCACTCTCAACGATGAAGAGAACGAACTGAGGGCGCAATTCGACGGCTACATCAGAAAGCCTTTCTCCAGGCAGGACCTCTTCAATGAAATGGCGGTGTTTCTTCCCCGGTTGCCGGGAGCTGCTTCACCAGCATCCCCCCGAGAGGAGCCGCGGGCCAGCTTTGCCCCGGTCGCAGTCGAAGTTTTGGAGGAAGTGCAACAACTGATGGACACCGAGTGGCCGGCGGTGCGCGACAGCGTCGCGATTAATGAAAGCAAAGCCTTCGCGACAAAAATCGACGGGCTTGGCCAGCGGTGGCAGTGCCAGCCGCTCATCGCCTACGCGCGAACCCTGCGGCGCTACGCCGAGAGTTATGCGGTGGTTGATTTGGAAAATACATTGCGGCAATTCTCTGCCCTCGCGGGAGAACTTCGCCAGCATGCCAGAACATGACGACCTCCACCGACACTTCCGCACGGCGCGGGGAAACGCTTTGGCTTCGCGACAATTCGCCGGAACGCCAGAAAAGCCGCCGTATTCTTGTGGTGGATGACCAATGGGCCGCCATTCAGAGAATTGGCCCCGTGCTAGGGAGAATGGGCCACGAAGTCATTCCCGCGCTCGATGGAGCCACTGCCCTGAAACGGGCCGCCTGCGCAGTGCCGGACCTCGTGATTATGGACCTTCTCCTGCCGGACATGGATGGCTGCGAGGTTTGCCGGAGGCTTCACGACACACCCGAAGGAAGGGACACTCCCATTATTTTTGTCTCGGCGGCGGATGAAAGGGATTTGGTCATCCGCGCGCTTGAGGCAGGGGGGGTGGATTTTATCACCAAACCGTTTAACCAGGCGGAGCTGACCTCGCGGGTCCGCACCCAATTGGCCTTGAAATCCACGCAAGACGATTTGCAAACGGAGGCGGAGAACAAAGACCAAATGCTGGGAATGCTCACGCACGATTTAAAGGGTCATCTGGCAGGCGTTGTCATGAGCGCTGAATTGTTGCTAGGCCGAATCGCTGATCTCGAAGATGCACCCACGAAACGCCGCGCGACGGAAATCCTCGATCGGAGCCGGCGCCTCCTGGATTTTGTGAAGGATTTTCTGCGTCACGCCGCGGCCGCGCACTCGCACCATGGTTCCGCGCCGGCGGTCCATTCCCCAGCGCGCAACCCGCGCATCCTCGTGGTGGACGATCAGGCCGCCAATATTCAAGTGGTCGGTTCGTTTCTGGGGGAATTAGGATATGAAATTGTCTCCGCGACAGACGGAGCAACGGCCCTGCAACGAATGGAATTGCGCCCTCCCGACCTGATTCTTTTGGACCTTTTCATGCCGGAAATGGATGGACTGGAATTCTGCCGGCAAGCCAGACAATCTCCCCGCGGAAAGGATGTCCCGGTCATCTTCCTTTCCGCCGCGGATGACAAAGACTCCGTGGTGAGAGCCTTGGAGACCGGCGGAGTCGATTTTGTGACAAAACCATTCCACCGAGCCGAGCTTATCTTACGGGTGCAAACTCATCTGGCATTAAAGTTCAATCGCGACCGTCTGGCCAAGCTCGCCCGGGAGAGGAACGAAGTGATGGGCTTGCTGGCGGAAGATTTTAAGGAGCAATTTGGCCACATGCACGCAGAGGCCCAGGAGGTTTGCCAACAAATGACGCAGCGCGCCGATCCGCAGTCCGTGCAGTTGGCCGGGAATATATTCCGCTCCTGTGTGGAACTTTCCGGATTTGTGGATCGCTTTCTTGAGACAAAGTGCGAGGACTTTGTGCTCAACCCGGTCCGCCTCGAAGTGGCCGCGGTGGCAACCCGAATCCTGCACCGTTTTCGCGAGCAGGCGCACCGAAAAAACCTTCGTCTTCTCATGGTTTCCAACGATGAAGCCGCCTTTGTCGAGGCCGATGAATTCGCGCTCGGCGAAGTCTTTGATAACTTAATCTCCAACGCCGTCAAATTCTCCCCGCCGGGGAAAAGCGTTCGCGTCGCCATTCGAAAAGTGACGGGGATGGTGGAGTGCGAAATCCAGGACCTGGGCCCTGGTTTTACGTCGGAGGACAGAGTGCGCATGTTCCGCCGTTACGGGCGCCTTTCGGCTTGTCCGACGGGCGGCGAAGCGTCCAGCGGCCTGGGTCTGAGCATTGTCCGCCAACTGGCACGCGCCATGAATGGCGACGTCACCTGCCGCTCGTATCCCGGCCAAGGGGCCATTTTTACCGTCCGCCTGCCCGTGGCCACGCCCACCTGAAAATGAGCCATGAACTTCCTCATCATCGACGACGATAAAACCTTTCGCGACGCGGCCAGCCTGATTATCGACGGGGCCGGGCATTATGCCGAATCGGCCGGCACCGGCGCCGATGCCCTGGCAGTCCTGAAGAGGGAAAAATTCGACGCCGTACTGCTGGACGTCCATTTGGAAACGGAAAGCGGATTAGAGGTATTGCCGCGAATCCAGGAACAGAATCCGGGCATGCCCGTCATCATGTTTACCGGCGAAGGCAGCGTGAAAACAGCGGTGGAGGCGATGCGGCGAGGGGCGGTGGATTTTCTGGAAAAGCCGTTTCATCGCGAACAGTTTTTGGCCGTGCTGGCCCGGCTGCAGCGTTTCCGGCAAATGGGGCAGAGAATCGAGCACCTCGAACGCGAAGTTACGGAATCCAAAGCGAAAACTCCCGAACCCATTTTCGACTTTTCCACACCGGGGATGCGCGCGGCGATGGACGTGTTGTTGCGCGCGGCCAAAACCCCGGCGTCGATCCTAATTCTCGGTGAAAGCGGGACAGGCAAAACGGTAGCGGCCCGCGCGATCCACCAAAACAGCCATTTGGCCGACAAACCGTTTGTCACGGTCAGTTGCCCGAGCCTTTCCAAGGAACTGTTGGAAAGCGAACTTTTTGGCCATGTCCGCGGCGCTTTCACGGGGGCGGTCAAAGATCGCTGGGGCAAGACGCGGGCGGCCGAAGGAGGCACTTTGTTCCTCGATGAAATCGGCGATCTACCGATGGAAATTCAGCCGAAACTTCTCCGGTTGCTGCAAGAGCGCGAGTACGAGCGCCTGGGTGAAAATGCCGTCTATCGCGCCAATGTCCGCGTCATCGCGGCCACGAACCGGCAATTGAAAGAGCGCGTGGCCCTCGGTGTTTTCCGGGAAGACCTTTATTTTCGGCTCAACGTCATCTCGGTGGAGGTCCCGCCGTTGCGAGAGCGGGTGGGCGATCTGGAAAACTTGGCCGAACATTTTCTAAAACATTTCGCCCAGCAATGCGGACGGCGGCCGGATGGTTTTTCGGCAGGCGCTTTGGAACGGATTCGCCATTATCGGTGGCCAGGCAACGTCCGTGAACTTTGTAACGCCGTGGAACGGGCTGTCATTCTTGCCTGCGGGGAGAGCATCGCTCCCGAAGACCTGCCGGCGGAATTGCAGTATCCGCGAAACAGCGCCTCCCCTTCCGTGGAGGAGGTGAAGCCCGGCGCGTTGGTCTCGTTGAATGAATTGGAAGAAGTCCATATCCGCCGTGTCCTGGAGAAAACCGCGACCTTGGCCGAAGCTTCGGATGTGCTGGGCATCGATCAGGCGACCCTCTACCGAAAACGCAAACGGATCGGCTTGGGCCCCTCCTTCAGGCCGAAAGAAACTCCGCAAAGGCCGCCAACGCCGGAACACGACTACACACCACGTTGACGGTGACCAGAAGCGGCATGGCCAAAAGTGTGCCCAAGACACCCCAAAGCCATCCACAAAACATCAGCATAACAAAGATCACGAAGGCGTTCATCTTGAACCGCCGTCCGAGCAGCAGCGGAGTAATCAAGTCCGCCTCCAAAAGATGGCAGACCAGATAGGCTCCCGCCGGGAGCAACCCCCGACCGACATTGTCGAAAGCGAGCAAGCCCACGACCGCCACCACCGCAATTCCCACGATCGGCCCGAAGTAAGGAATGAAATTGGCCACCACCGCCACGGCGCCCCACATGGCCGCGTTAGGCAGGCCAGTGAGACTCAAGGAAAGGCCGACAACAGTGCCAAAAACCAAGTTGATCAAGCTTACCGAGAAAAGATAAGTGGAAACGCTTTGTTGGACTTGGCGGCAGATTTCCAGCGCGTTCGCCCGGTCGCCCAGCGTTTGCAGAGCATGGGCCACTTTGAAGACAAAGCGGTCGGCGGAGGCAAGCAACAAGAACAACAAGACAGCCGTTTCCACGACGCCAGCCAGCACACTGCCCGTCCAAGTGAAGAGCGTGCCGGCAATCTGCGTCCCTCCCGCAGGGGTTAAAACAGCGGGCGCTGGCTGGGCCTTGCGGTTTTGGTCCTGAATGCCATCCCAGGCCGAAGTCAGACGCGCCATAGGCCCGAAGAGGCGCCGGTATTTTTCGCGGAGTCGTGGGAGCGTTTCTGGCGCGGACTTCACCCAATCTGCCACCGGCCGCCCGAAGTGGATCAGGCCAAAACTCAAAATCATGGCCAGCAACAAGAGAACCAACGCCGCGCCCAGCGGCGCAGGAATATGCCGATGCCGAAGCCAGGTCACCGGCGGCCTTAAGGCCAGCGCTCCCACCCATGCCAACAAGACAGGCAAAACCACTGACCGCGCGAAATAGAAAAGAATCAAGACGCCCGCGGCGGTAACGATGAGCTGTGTCGCGCGCGAGAGCATGGTGCCTGGAGCACCCGGTCTTGCCGTTCGGTTCGAAGCAATATGGCCGGCGCGATGGTTCATGGGTCGGGCCATTTTTTGGAGCCTGCCCTAGACACGCCGCCCTTGGATAAGCCGAACCAGGATCAGGACAATGGCCACCACCAAAAGGATGTGGATGAATCCCCCCATGGTGTAGGACGACACAAACCCCAGGAGCCATGCGATAATGAGAATCAATGCAAGCGTATAGAGCATATTCTTTTAAGTCCTTTGCTGCTTTCTTTCCCCCTCAACAGAAGCACTGTCAACGATGTTTTCATTCCTTATTTTATGCAAGCAATTATGGTGCCGCCAAGCTTCCCTGAGGCCGCTGATTTGTAGTGGTATGCAAAATGCGCGTTTGCCAGAGCATAACGGCATTTTGCAAGGCCGGACAAGCTGGCAATACTTCTACGGGGTTGCTGGGAATGGGACCATTCCCACATTATGAGAAGAAGAAAGTGGGGCAGAAAAATGGGGGCAGAAAAATAAAAGTGGCCCGCTTCGCTCAAAGAAACGGGGGGCGGGGCGGCTTAGATTTCTGCCACGGAATTTTCTGATATTCTCTCCAAGAAAACCCGGATTAGTTTTTGGGCGGAACCTCAGGATGCCAGTGGGCCACGCCGCGCTGGAGCGGGCGCGACCCACCGCGCCAGTCAACTAGCTCGAAGTGATTTTAGCGACAGCGTTGTCGTAAGTCTTGACTAAGGAGCCGCGCAAAAAGAACTGTCACATATTGTCCGCTTGTGCTATGCTAGTTGCATGTTGATCGATATGAAGAGGTTGCGCGAGAAATACGCCGCGTTGAAGGAATGCTTCGATGAAGCTCGGCTCAGGTGGTGGGCGGCTGCGGAA
>JBKQWF010000019.1:0-119178 GCA_052139695.1 Limisphaerales bacterium | reverse complement strand
TCTTTCGACCTGCGCCTTGCGGCCTCGGCCTAACCTTCCGCTACGGTTGGCGTCATCGCCTCCGTCGGGTTCCTTTCATCCCGATAGTTCACAACACCTGCCAAGCACACTAGGGCGCGCACTCCGTTGCGCGCCTTCGGCGGCGGCCAGCGGAGTTGGCCACCCTACCGCTGTGTCCCGGCCTTGGACGGCTCGGCAAGCTCGGCGAGCCGTCCCCACCTTTCATTCATGATCAAAACCGGAGCAGAATTCTGGCCTTGCGCAAACGACGGGCCTTGGCTATTCGTGTTCGCAACATCACATTGCCCGTCCAGGGCCAGAACAAATGAAAACATATTCGCGTTCCCTCCCGGTTGTCATCGGAGCCGCCCTTGCCTCCTTGGCGTTCCTGCACAATTCTTCCGCGCAACCAGCGAACCCGCCGCCTCCTCGCGAGCGTCAGGGACCTCGCGCTCCGCGGCCCGTCCCGGTGGAAGTGTCCTCTGATCGGCACATCACTTTTCGCGTTCTGGCGCCCAACGCCCAAAATGTCCGGCTCAACGGTGGCGATATACCCAACGCGGGCAACGCCGCGATGACCAAGGACACTAATGGCGTTTGGGAAGTGACCATTGGACCAGTCCAACCAGGCGAGTTCCGTTTTAATTTCAACGTCGATGGCGTCCCGGTTGTCGCCCCGCGCAATCCCGGCACTTCCGAAACATCGACCGTCAGCGAGTCGAACGATGCCATTTGGAGCCTGGTGAATGTCCCCGGATCGGAGTTGATGGACACGCGCGACGTGCCGCATGGCACCGTCGAAACCGTGACCTATTTCTCCAAGTCGCTCAATCATTTCCGCCGCATGCACGTTTATACGCCGCCCGGCTACGATCTGAATTCAGGACGCTATCCCGTTTTCTATCTCCTCCACGGCTCGGGCGATAGCGATGATGCCTGGTCCACCGTCGGGCGGGCGGGTTTTATCATGGACAACCTGTTTGCCGACGGCAAAGCCAAACCGATGGTCGTGGTGATGCCCGCCGGACATACTAGACAAGGACGGCGCGGTCCCACCGACGGACCGCCTCGCGACGAGTTTCAAGAGGATTTCAGCGGTGACGTCATGCCTTATGTGGAAAGCCATTACCGCGTCTTCAATGACCAGGCTCATCGCGCCATCGCGGGACTCTCCATGGGTGGCGGGCAGACGTTGACCGCCGCCTTTGCCACCTTGGACAAGTTCGCTTATATCGGTGTGTTTAGTTCGGGCGCGGGCATCGGTTCGGGCGGCAATAACTGGGAGGAGCGGCACAAAGGTGTGCTCGACAATGCCGACTTAAAGAAAGGCATCGAATTGATCTGGCTGAGCACGGGCAAGGATGACCGCCTCATCACGAACTCGCTGGCCACGGTGGACACGCTCAAAAAGCACGGCTTTAACCCCGTTTTCCTCGAATCGCAAGGCGGACACACCTGGATCAACTGGCGCGACTATCTTGGCGAATTCGCGCCGCAGTTGTTCAAGTAGGACCGTCTTTGCCTTATTTGGCCTCCTGCCGCATCGCCTTGATCTGGCCGAACATGGCGGTGAAGCAATTCCATGAATTGGTGGCTTCCGGAGCGCTATGCAAGTCTTTGTCAAGAAAGCTGCCGGCGCCAGACCACACGGTCTGCATCACGCCGTCAAAGCGGCCCCGCAATTCTCCCGACGAATGTTCGCGCCATTGCGCCATGTCGCGCGCCTGTTCCACCGCAACGTCCCCGGCTTTCCACGGGCAGCTCACGACGTGGAAACCCTTCATCGCCAGATAGGGCGCCGTCGGCACGTCCTTTTCGTAATGCCAATCGCACAGCATGACGTCCTTGGGAATGAGGTCGATGGCGCGCGCCGTGCCGTTGGCGCTGGCCTCCCATTCGCCCAGGTCATTGGCTTTGCCGTCCAGCAAACGATCGCTCCAAATCCACAAGCGGCGCCCTTTTTCCTGCAAATGATAGTAAAGGGCGTTGACTTCTCCGGCAAAAAGGGCGGCCTTGTCCTTGCCTCCGCAGCGGGGGCACTTGGATTCGCCAATGTAAAAAACCTCATCCATGCCGGCATGAAAGGCGTCAGTCTCGAAGACGTCGCATAATTCATCCATCACCGCAAAGACCACCTCATGCACCTGGGGATGAAGCGGACAATAGCTTTTGCAATAAAGCCGGTCGGGATTGGGCCACTTGTAATCCTCCGGCATGGCGACCCACGGCGTCTCATCAAACTGCGGATAGTGCTTCAACAAGCTGCCAAGGTGGCTTCCGAAGGATTGATGACCGAGCAGATTGATTTGCGGGATGAGATGTATCTTGTCCTTGCGGCAGACCGCCACGAGCTTTTTCACGTCGTCGCGCGAAAGAGCGCCGCCATCGCGCAGTTCCGGATGGGATTGAAATTGGTAATTGTAATCGACACGCAGCACCAGCGTGTTCACGCCGCGCGGCGCCAATTCCGTATCGACGAACTGGATGAAACGCTCCACTTCCGCCGGGCGCGGCGCGGCAATACAGAAACCGCGCACCGGCATGACCTTGTCCAAGGGATCATTTGCTTTTGCAAAAAATGGGGAAAAAACAGCCCCAAACAGGGAGAAAAAGAGCAGTCTCTTCATGATGACCGCCTGAAGGTTCTTAATGTGGCGCGGCTCGATTCCGCTGCCGCCCGAGTTTCTCGTTTTTGACATGGGCCCAGTATATCATCCGTGTCCAGAAGAAGCAGAAGAAATCGTTCTTAGGAGCCTCCGCAAAATAACTTGAACAATTTGCGCGCCGAGATTTTGGCCGCTGGCGCGGCGAACGCGAGGCGCATTTCCGCATGGATCTGTAACGAGCGTTCAACGAAGCCAGCGGCCAAAAAATCAAGCGCAGATGTCCAAGTTATTTTGCGGAGGCTCCTTATTGCCGCGCAGGCAGCGCTGGCTTGAGCGTCCACGCTTGCAGGCGCGCCTGTTCCAGGACTTTGGGCGCGCGAAAGCCTTCTTTGTGAATAATCCAATCTCCAAATGGCTGCGCGGTGTCCGCGGCAATATGCCGCGCCGGGAGCACCTCGGTGTTTTTCCCCAGCGCGACTCCCTCTTCCGCCGGCAATTTGCCATTTTTTATTTGGTTCTCATAAACCGCGGCGAGCGCGATAAGGTAATCGGCGGGCGCGTAAGAGTCCGCGCCAAGGAAAACCCGGGAGGGAATGCGATGCTGCGTTTCGAGAAAGTTGAGGACGTCATGCGTGCTGTCGCGAAATGCCGGCCAAGCCACATGCGCCTTTGGCGAAGCTGATGGAGGCGGGCTATCCGGACCAAAGACGCCCTCGCATTTCACCGGGAATTGGACCTTTTCTCCGGCGCTCAAACGAGCCACCGCGCGAGTTAAAACTTCAAATTGATCCGCCGTCGAATAGATGCGCGAACCGATGACTTGAAAGTCGATTCCGCTGCCGGCCCCGGCCAAAAGATGTTCGGCAATCGCGGCGACGTCGCCTTCGGTTGCCCCATCCCGCCGCACGGCGTCTGGATAGAGCTTCGGCAAATCTCCGGCAGTGACGAAGCGGACTTTGGGAAGAGATTGGATAAAGTCGATATAGTGGCCAAATCGTTGAAAGGCGCTTTCGGTCTCCTCCGCGCTTCGTTGCGGCGGGGCCTTCCATTGCTCGCGCGGTGGATTCGCGCCGCGGCGGAAATTGACGCCGTCCCAAAACTCGCGATGCACCCATTCGCATGGATGGTAAAAAATGCTGATCATTCCATCCCCTTCCGCGCGCCCCAGACGTTCGACCATGGCCGCGACATGCTCCTTGGCGGGTTCCAAAGCCGCCGGATCGTGCAATTCCATTCGCGTGTAGTTTTCGCCCATGTGATAGACGTTGAGCGCCCCCCCGTACCAAAACGGCTTGTCATCCAGGCCCACATGCGTGCCTTCATCCACGTAGCACGGCACGCCCAGCGGCGCCACCCCGATGTCCTTCAACGCGCCGATTGCCTGCGGCGCCCAGGATGAGCCCGGCTGGCCGTAACAAACCAGTGTCGGGACGGAAAAAATCCGCCGGACATCCGCCGCCCCGCCGCCCTCGCGGCGCGTGAATTCCGCCACTCCGTCCAGCCACCCGCATTCGGCGAGATATTCCGTCGGCGTGGGATGGACCGAATGAAGATTGGAATGATAGCCGATGGCGTGCTTTTTCAGCGCGGCAATGACATCGCCGCGCCCGCGCCTTTCCAGCGTCCGCGCTTTTTCGCCTACGACTTTAAACGTGGCCCGAATTCCGCGCGCGGTGAGCATTTCCGCCAGGCGTTTGGCGGCATCGTCGTCCGCCGGCAACAGGTAATCCTCAGTGTCAAACCAAAGAATAACGTTCACATTTTCGGCCGCTTTCACCGCCCCACAACCTGGCCCCAGCAAGAAAAGGCAGCCCATCAGAAGAACCGCGGAAAATCGGAAGCGCATAGGCAAAGCATGGGGAGCCGTTTCTCAGGCAGCAAGTGGAAAGTTAATAGGGTGTAATACCGGTGTAAAACCTCAGCCATTGGTGGTGGGGGCGGTTCGCCGAGCCGTCCGCGCGGCCGCCGCGGCGAGGCGACCCTGCGTTTTGCAGGCCCTGGAGCATCCCATCAATTAAATGACTTCGACGACGAGCGCGGTCACATTGTCCCGCGCGCCGCCGGCCAGCGCGGCTTCCACCAGACGCCGCGCCACACTGTCAAAGCCCGGCCCGCGCAAGAGCTCCAGCAGATGCTCATTGTAAAGGCACTCCATCAATCCGTCCGTGCAGAGAAGGAAAATGTCTCCCCGCTCGTAGCCAACCCTGCCGGCCTGCGGCGTGACAAACTGGTTCGCTCCGCCCAACGCTTTTTGCAAAACATTGCGACGCGGATGACAGCGAGCCTGGCGTTCGTTCAACTGCCCCTGGCGCAGCAGCCAGCCCACATGAGTATCGTCCTCGGTGAGCTGCTTCACCGCTTGGCCCCATGCCGGCATATAATAAACTCGACTATCGCCAATGTGACCGAAGTAGAGCCAGTCCGGCGTAAACCAGCAGAGGCTCAAAGTCGCTTCCATCCCGGCGCATTCCAGATAGCTGGCGCCAAGCCAGGCCAGCGCGCGGTGGATTTGATCGAAAAGCTCTTCCAGAACCTCAGTAAATCCCGTTTCCAGGCCGACGGCGGCTTGACGGAACGAGCGCGGCAGCAAATGCGCGATCTTCTCCGTCGCGATGCTGCTGGCAAATTCGCCCGCCTTGGCCCCGCCCATCCCGTCGCTCACGGCAAAGGCGAAGTCCATGCTGCCGGAGGGCGCATCCCCGCTCTTGCCGAGGTGATGGACTTCCCGGGCGTCAAAGCAAACCCCCAGGAAAGCATCCTCATTATTGGGCCGGATCGGGCCGCGTTCGGTCCAGGCGGACCAGCGCAAACCAAAATGGGGCACGGGATTGGCCAAACGGGTCACGGCGTCAGGATCGTTGCCAATTCAAAATCCACCACGCAAAAGCGCCCGTCGTCTTGGCGATAGGTGATATTGCGAACGTCAGGATCGTCGTGACGCACCCCGTAGGTTTCCAATTCGGCAAACAACTCCCTGGCCCGCTCGGCATCGAGATGCTCGACGCGCGTGCCGCACTCCGTCGTAATAATTCGCGGCTTGTCCGGGTCCGTTTCCAGCAGGCGCGGAACAAAGCCGCAACCACGCGCTTCGAGGAATCGCAGCACGCGCACTTCTTTTTCAAATCGACTTTGAGCGTCCGAGCCATGATATGTCTTGAAGACCCGGCCATCGAAACTCAATTGGACAGTAGCTCGAAGCGTGTCTTTGACCTGCAGCATGCCGCTAGTATTCTGCCTCGCGCGGCGCGGTTTGTCCACCCAAGGAGTATGACGGGTGCAATAAGAGTGCCCGGCAATTTGGTGGGGCGGAGATGCTGCTCCGCCCACTTTTCTCCGCCACCAGCGGATTTTATGTAACCTGCCGCAAGAAAAAGAATGGGCGGCGCAACAGCACCGCCCCATCGAGTTTCGTTGACAGACATGCTTAACCGCACCCGTTCAAGCCGCCCCTGGCCCTCACCACGTATAATGGACCGTGTAAGTCACGGTCTTTTCCGCGTCCGGCTCGACTGTCACCGGGAATTCAACCGTCTGGGAATCTCTTTTGACAAAGTCACCTGACTTCGCGCTGATGTTCCAATTGTTCCAGCGATAGAGGTGTTCCACAACGCGGATTTCGACCGGCGCTTTCTTGTGATTACGCAGCTTGATTTGAAATGATTCGTCAATCCAATGGTCGTTGCTGCTCACGTGGAAATCCGTCCGCGTCCGCTCACCCACAAGGTCAAACGCGCGTCCCGTGGGCAGGCGCACGCGCTCATCCTTGGAAGTGTGGTCAATGTTGTTTTCGCCAGTGAACTCCAATTGTCCGTCCGCGTCGCGGCGGTAAAAGCGCATCCGGCCCGCGGGGAGCGGCCAACCCAGATGATTGGTTGTCGAATTGTAAAACTCGCGCGTAACCAAAACCTTTGGCGTGAACTGCGTGCCAAAATCGCGATTTTCAAGCACAACCTCGCTGTTCCAGCCATTGTACCGCTGGTCAATCGCCAGCCCGTCATAAATGTAGATCACCTTCGACGCAATGCCTTCCGCGCGCACAAATTCGACCTGCTTGGTCTCGCGATCCAGCAAAGTCGCCGGTCTCTCCAATGTGTAAAGATGATATTCGTCAAAGGCCTTTTCCGAAACCGGGGGCATGCCGTCCATGGCCGCCGCCATCGCCCTTCCCCTTGCAGCCGAGCCTGCGCGTGGCAACTGCTGCACTTTGTTGACTTCACCGGCCATCAGCTTGATTTTCGCGCGCTCGAATGATTTGCCTGACTCATTGTCCATCGTCACCCAGCCGACCAGGTCCAGCGCCTCGCTGTTTTCTGCCGCGACCAGGTTGTAATCGGCGTGCCAGCTCATCCCTTCGGTGATGTATCCCAATTCCGCGTCCACCGGGCCGGACTTGTCCGCGGCAATCTCCCAGGTCAAAGTCGGCTTCAAGATGCTGTCGTTGGGCAGGGCTGGAAAGAGCGGTTCGCCCGGCAACCGGAACATGAGTTTGCCATCCACTTCGATGATCGGTTGCCCGCCACCGCCATCCGGCGAGGCGTAAACGGACTGGGCGTAAGCATATTGCCCGCCGTATTGTTGATACGCGGCGAGGTGCGGCACATAACCGCTGCGGATGATCTTGCCGCGGATTATCTCCTTTTTCGCCTGGCCGCCAGCCGCCGTGTCGCGCTCGAAATCGATCGTTTTGCCCTCGAAATAATTCAGCAACAGCCCCTGGGAAACGGGATCGGCGCGAAAATTCTGCTCCAGGATTTGCAATTGGCGCGCGCCGCTGGGATCGCGCAGCACAACGGAGTCCGGCTCCAGATGCATTGTCGCCCCGTCGTAGCTCACGGTATTCTCGCCCCGCTTGAGGTCGAGATGGATGGTGTCGCGCACCACGGCAAAATTCTGGTTGTAGATGGTTAAGGCCGGTTCGGCCGGAAGTTCCGCGGCGCAAAGTGCGGCAGCGCCTAAGGCAAGCATTGTTTTCATCATTGTCAGGGGTCTCCTGTCAGTCTTTGACATAGAGTTCCGCGAAATGCTCAAAGGCGGCAAAATCGCACTTCACGCTCTTCATGGCATTGCAACTGCTTCGACAGTGCGCAGTTACTTTTACGGCCTTAAAACTGTAAAATTTTTATCAACGCGATTGAAACTTAACATTTTTTAAGAAAAAACATGGCTAAATATAAACTCGAATACATCTGGCTGGACGGCTACGCACCGGTTGCTAACCTCCGCGGCAAAACTTTGGTCAAAGACTTTGACAGTTTTCCCAAGCTGTCCGACCTGCCGCATTGGGGTTTTGACGGCAGTTCCACCCGGCAGGCCGAGGGTCACAGCTCCGATTGCATTCTCAAACCGGTTGCCTCTTACCCGGACCCGACCAAGACGAACGGCGTCCTGGTCTTGAGCGAGGTTTATTTGCCCGATGGGAAGCCGCACCCCACGAATTCCCGTGCCACGATTCTGGATGACCCGGACACGTGGTTCGGTTTCGAGCAGGAATATTTTCTCTTTAAAGACGGCGTCCCGCTGGGCTTCCCCAAAACCGGCTACCCTTACCCGCAAGGCAAGTATTACACGGGCGTCGGCTACGAAAACGTCGGTGATCTCGCCCGCGAGATCGTCGATAAGCATTTGGACCTGTGCCTGGAATGCGGCATCAACCATGAAGGCATCAACGCGGAAGTGGCCAAAGGCCAGTGGGAATTCCAAATCTTCGGCAAAGGCTCCAAGACGGCCGCGGACCAGATGTGGATGGCCCGTTACCTCCTGATGAGGCTGTGCGAGAAATTCCAGGTCACCGTCGTCTGGCATTGCAAGCCCCTCGGCATGGACGTGGATTGGAACGGTTCCGGCATGCACACGAACTTCTCCACCAAGCACATGCGCGAAGTGGGCGGCAAGGAATACTTCGAAGCGCTCATGGCGGCGTTTGACAAGTATAAGAACGAGCACATCGCCGTCTATGGTCCGGACAATCATCTTCGTTTGACCGGCCTCCACGAAACGCAATCCATCGACAAATTCAATTATGGCGTGGCCAACCGCGGCGCTTCGGTCCGCGTGCCGGTCACCTTCCCGAAAAACGGTTATCGCGGCTACCTGGAAGATCGCCGCCCCAACTCCCAGGGCGACCCTTACAAGATTGCCAGCCGCATTCTCCAAACCATTGCAACCGTCCCGACCAAATAGCAGGGCCTTTCGAATTCGTTGGCATCGTCCAACCTCGGCAAAACCGCGCGTCCGGCAAAAATCGGACGCGCCAACTTCCCCGCCGCCGCTGGCAAAGGCCTTTTTGCCGGCGCTGGTTTGGGACAGCGAAGCTTTTGAAGTTCCCATAAGCATGAAGCCTTCGCGTCTTGGGCTTCATCTTGGGTCGGCCCATTTCTACGGCAGCAAGCCCAGCAAGCCGCGTCCACAAGTTTGACGCTTGCTTCTTGCCTGCGGCCTTTGCGACCCGGATCGCAGGGAACTCTGGGCATCATCCTGCGATTCGCCCCGTCCTCACCGTCTTGGCCGGCATTCGCTCCGCGTCACGGCAGAGACGCCAAAAAAATATTCTCCACCTCGCGGGGGAATCAATTCCTTGTTTATGTTTTATTTATGAGTTTGAGCACCAGTTTGACTATCGCGCCGGCCAAACCCGGATGAAGATGCTGGCGTGATTGAGACGGATATATCGCGGAGCAATGGAAACGTAGCCAAAAACAATTATGAATGACCTGATCTTCATTGCGGTGACAATTGCTTTCTTTGTCCTGGCCGGCCTCTACGCCGCCCTTTGCGAAAAGCTGTAGGAATTGCTATGGAAAACCTTATCGCGGGCATTATTGCCCTTCTCCTCTTCGCTTATTTACTCGTCGCCATGCTGAAGCCCGAGAAGTTTTAAGGACATTATGCGCTCTATTGACTGGTTGCAACTGGCGATCTTTATCGCTGCCCTGGTTTTGATTACCAAACCCATGGGCCTTTACTTGGTCCAGGTTCTCGATGCCAAAGGCAAAACCTGGCTCGATCCTCTCTTAAAGCCTGTGGAAAGCCTGACCTATTGGATCCTGGGCGTGAAACAGGACAAGGAGCAGGACTGGAAGCAATATACCTTCGCCATGCTCTTGTTCAGCCTGGTAAGCTGCCTTTTTACCTACGCTATTCTGCGGCTCCAGCAATGGCTGCCGCTCAACCCCCAGAATTTCGGCCCGGTCAGCCCCGACCTGGCATTCAACACCGCCACCAGTTTTACAACGAACACCAATTGGCAAAGTTACAGTGGCGAATCCACGATGTCGTATCTCTCCCAGATGGTGGCGTTGGTCCTGCACAATTTCGGTTCCGCCGCTACGGGCATTGCTCTCGCCGCCGCCCTTGTCCGCGGCATCACTCGTCATACGGCGCAAACCATCGGTAATTTCTGGGTGGATCTGGTGCGGATCACTTACTACCTCCTGCTGCCAATCTGCCTTGTCTTTGCCGTTTTCCTGGTCTCACAGGGCATGATTCAGAACTTCAACCCCTATACCAAAGCAAAGTTAACCGAGTCTTATACCATTCAAGTGCCAAAAACTGATGAAAAGGGAAATGCCGTCACCACCAACATTCAGCTAGTCGTTTCCATGCCGAAGCTGGATGCCAAAGGCCAGCCAGTCTTGTCCAACGGGGTCGCTGTGATGGTGGACACCCCACAGTTTGATGCCAAGGGCGCGCCCATCATGACAAACGTGCCAGTGATGGTCGATCAAAAGGTAGAGGAGCAAACCATTCCGCAAGGCCCGGTAGCTTCCCAGGTTGCCATCAAAATGCTGGGCACCAACGGCGGCGGTTATTTCAACGCGAACGCGGCCTTTCCCTTCGAGAATCCGACTCCGCTTTCCAACTTTATCCAAATGCTCTCCATCTTCGCCATTGGCAGCGGTTTGACCTATTACCTGGGTCGCATGACAAAGAACCAGGCACATGGCTGGTCGGTCTGGTCGGCCATGATGCTCTTGTTCCTGGGCGGGGTTTTGGTCTGCTGGTGGGCGGAATCGAAAGGCAATCCCATCCACCAACAACTCGGTTTGGCCATAGCGGATGGAAATATGGAGGGAAAAGAGGTCCGCTTTGGCATCTTTAATTCCGCTTTGTTCGCCACCCTCACGACGGACGCCTCTTGTGGCGCGGTCAATTCCATGCATGATTCCTTTACCGCGCTGGGCGGGTTGGTGCCGCTCTTCAATATCCAACTGGGCGAGATCATCATCGGTGGCGTGGGCGCCGGGCTTTATGGGATGCTCGTCTTTGTGGTGCTGGCCGTTTTCATCGCCGGCCTGATGGTCGGGCGCACCCCTGAGTACCTGGGCAAGAAGATTCAATCTTACGAAGTAAAAATGGCCATGCTGGCGCTGCTGGTGCTGGCTCTCTCCATCCTCGGTTTTGCCGCCTGGGCTTCTGTCAGCAAATGGGGATTGGCCGGGCTGAATAATTCCGGCCCCCACGGGCTGAGCGAAATCATCTACGCTTACAGTTCCGCCAACGGCAACAATGGCAGCGCCTTTGCCGGATTGAGCGCGAACACCCCCTGGTATAACACAACGATCGGCCTGGCGATGTTGATTGGCCGGTTCCTCATGATCGTCCCCATCATGGCCATGGCCGGCTCCCTGGCGCGAAAGAAAGTCGTGCCCCTTAGCGCCGGCACGTTCCCTGTCTCGGGCCCCACTTTTGTCGTGCTTCTTATCGGCACGGTTCTGCTCGTGGGTGCCCTTAACTTCCTGCCCTGCCTGACTCTCGGGCCGATTGTCGAACATTTTCAAACCCTTCTCGGAAAACTTTATTGACGCTTTGTATGACGCAAAAGCCCCCATCTCTGTTTGATTGGAGTATCGCCGGACCCGCGACGGTTGAGGCCTTGAAAAAGCTCGACCCGCGTTTGATGATCAAGAATCCGGTCATGTTCGTCACCATGGTCGGCGCGGCGCTGACCACGGTCGCGATCTTCACCGCCAAGGCGGAGCGCGGCTTCATCGCTCAATTGGCCCTCTGGCTGTGGTTTACGGTATTATTTGCCAATTTCGCCGAGGCGATGGCTGAAGGCCGGGGCAAAGCGCAGGCCCAGGCTCTGCGCAAGACCCGCGTCCAGACCAAGGCGCGGCGCCTCGCCAAGAGCGGCAAACTCGAAGAAGTCAGCGCCACGGAATTGCGCAAAGACGACGTTGTCCTGGTGGCCGCCGACGAGGTCATTCCGGCGGATGGCGAGATCATCGAAGGAGCAGCCACGGTGGACGAATCCGCCATTACCGGTGAATCGGCGCCGGTGATTCGCGAGAGCGGCGGCGATCGCAGTGCCGTGACCGGCGGCACACGCGTGTTGTCCGATGAGATCAAGATTCGCATCTCCATCAACCCGGGCGAAGGGTTTCTCGACCGGATGATCGCTTTGGTCGAAGGCGCGCAACGGCAAAAGACGCCAAATGAAATCGCCCTCACCATTCTGCTGGCCGCGCTGACGGTCATTTTCCTGCTCGTCTGCGTGACGCTGAAGCCATTTGGGATCTATTCCGCTGCTGAGTTTTCCGTCCCGGTATTGATCGCCCTGTTGGTCTGTTTAATTCCGACGACGATCGGCGGCTTGCTCAGCGCCATCGGCATCGCCGGCATGGACCGGTTATTGCAGCACAATGTCCTGGCCATGAGCGGTCGCGCCGTGGAAGCGGCTGGGGACGTTGATGTATTGTTGCTGGACAAGACAGGCACCATTACTTTGGGCAATCGGGAAGCCACTGAGTTCGTTCCTGCCCCTGGTGTTAGCGAAAAGGAACTGGCCGACGCCGCCCAGTTGTCTTCGCTTGCGGATGAGACTCCGGAGGGCCGCAGCGTCGTGGTGCTGGCCAAAAAATTTGGCATCCGCGAACGCCAAATTCACAACATGCCCGGCGCGCAATTCGTTGCTTTTACTGCCCAGACCCGCATGAGCGGAGTCGATTTGGACGGCGTCCATTATCGCAAAGGCGCCACCGACGCCATTCGCGGTTTTGTGTCGTCGCCCATTCCTCCTGCCGCGGAACAGACTATCGAGCGGATCTCCAGGTCGGGGGGCACCCCGCTCGTCGTGGCCACGCGCGATAAGGTTTATGGCGTGATTCATCTCAAGGACGTGGTCAAAGGCGGAATCAAGGATCGGTTCGCCCAGCTCCGCAGAATGGGGATCAAAACGATCATGATCACCGGCGACAACAAATTGACGGCCACTGCCATCGCCGCCGAGGCGGGGGTGGACGATTTCCTGGCGGAAGCCAAACCGGAGGACAAACTGGCCCTCATTCGCAGGGAACAATTCGGCGGCCGGATGGTGGCGATGATCGGCGACGGGACCAACGACGCTCCCGCCCTGGCCCAGGCGGACGTCGGCGTGGCCATGAACACGGGCACGCAGGCGGCCAAGGAAGCCGGCAATATGATTGACTTGGACAGCAATCCCACCAAGCTTCTGGAAGTCATTGAAATTGGCAAGCAACTGCTCATTACGCGCGGCTCTCTCACCACGTTCAGCATCGCCAACGACGTCGCCAAATACTTTGCCATTATTCCGGCCATGCTGGTCGGGACTTTTCCCGCCATCGCGCCGCTCAACATCATGCGGTTGCACAGCCCGGCGAGCGCCATTCTGAGCGCCGTGATCTTCAACGCGCTCATCATTGTCGCCCTGATACCGCTGGCGTTGCGCGGCGTGCAGTTCAAGCCCATTGGGGCGCTGGCCATTCTGCGGCGCAACCTTCTGATTTACGGATTCGGCGGCGTTGTCATTCCGTTTTTTGGCATTAAGATTATTGACGTTATCATTACGGCCCTTCGGCTCGTCTAAGCTTATGAAAGAACTCTTCTCTGCAATGCGTGGCGCGGTCATGTCCACCTTGATCCTGGCGGTGGTCTGCTGCGGACTTTATCCGCTCGTCGTCTTTGGAATTGGACAGTCTCTTTTCCGCGACAAGGCCAACGGCAGCTTGCTCGTCGATGCCGGCGGCACGGTCCGCGGCTCGCGTTTGCTCGGCCAGCAGTTTTCATCTGAGAAGTATTTCCATGCCCGTCCCTCCGCCGCTGGCAATGGTTACGACCCCACTAGTTCCGGCGGGAGCAACCTGGGCCCCACCTCCCAGAAGCTGCGCGATTCCATCGCGCAGAACATCTCTGATTACCGTACCCAAAACGGGCTGGCCACGAACGCGCCAGTTCCCGCTGATGCCGTCACCGCTTCCGCCAGCGGACTCGACCCGCACATCAGCCTCGACAACGCCGAACTTCAAGTGCCGCGTGTGGCCAAGGCGCGCAATTTGCCGCCGGAACAGGTGCGCAATCTCATCGCGCAATATACGGACCCGGCGAACCTTGGCGTGCTCGGTGTCCCGGGCGTCAATGTCCTGGAATTGAACCTGGCGCTGGACGCCGTTAATTCCAAAACTCCTGGCAAATAGACGATAAAATGCTCTGTCGATCTGCGGGGACCTCATGACGCTATCAGCCTGGGGCGTGTTTCTTTTGGCGGCGATCATGGAAGTCACCGGCGACGCCGCCATTCGCAAGGGAATGCGTGGGGCTGGTCTGGCGTGTATGGCGGCAGGTTTTTTCGTCTTGGGGTCCTATGGCTTCGTCGTCAATTTAGTGCGATGGGACTTCTCAAAACTAATGGGCGTTTATATAGCTATCTTTGCTCTGATCAGCATTCTCACCGGCAGACTCATCTTTAAGGAGACCATCCCGCATTCGACCTGGTTGGGATTGCTTCTGATTATTTGCGGCGGCCTAGTGATTCAGTTTGGGCGGCGCTGACTTCGAGAGTGGTAGGGCGCGCACTCCGTTGCGCGCCGGGACGACACGCGGCGTGCTAACGGCCCCGGCGCGCAACGGAGTGCGCTCCCCTGGAGTTTGGACGTTTTTTGGCCGGTCCAGAGGCCAATCCCAACGGGATCTGATCCAGTCCGGCAGCGAGGAATGAACTACCCCGATATGGCCGAATTGGATTATCAATTTTGAAAAGGTTGAATGTAAATGTAGCGGGTCTGTAGCCGGTCCGTAGAGGGTTTTGTAGCTACTTAAGCGCCTGACCATCAACAATGTAGCGGGTGTGACGGCTTTTTAGACATCATGCGCTCATCACCCAGATCCTCGCTTGACGCGACGAATTTCGTGGCTGGGGGGGGGCCGAGACCAGCCAGTTCATGAGCAACACGTAAAGCGGGTTCAAAAACCTTCGGTAGGTTTCACATCTTGACGCATTCTTGTTTTCATTGGCGCGCATGGAAACAATGGACCGCTCTCCAAGACCGCGATGACTCGCAACGGCAAAATCGCCCGCCTCCCGTCGGCCATCCGTCAGCAACTCAACCTGCGCCTCCAAAACGGCGAGCTAAACCAGGATCTCCTCTCCAACCATCTCCCGGAACTCCAGGCCAAGAGAAAAAGGAGCGCCTCCGTCAAATCCTGGGCATCGGTGCCGAGTCCAGCCCCGACGCCGCCCCAGAACGCCTCTTTCCACCGAAACCCGAACCCAATTGAACTAAATTGAACCAAATTGAACCGCCATTACCCCCCTGGGGGGGGCCGCCGCGCCCCGCCGCGATGCCCTCGCTCTCTCTTCTCGGGTGCAAGAATTCTCTCACGCACCCTCAGTGACGACGGGCCTGGAAAAGGTAGGGTCGCCTCGCCGAGGCGACCATGAATTTTATATGCGCCTCCTATATCCTTGCGATGGCCCATCCGTTGGGCTTCTCTCCCCGCGCGCGGGAGAGCCGGAGAGAGATTTCCCCGAAAGAAATTCGCGCATTGAACCCACTGCGCCTCGTACCATCCCTCTCTCCTCCACATACTTGTGGAGGAGAGAGGTGGTGAGAGGAGGCTTTTTTTTCAGTGGAGGCGTTCACGGGAAAGGTGGCCGCAGGCCGGGAGAGGGACTATGTAACGGTTTCATTGAAACACTACAAGATCTGCCAGCAGTTGGTGCCGTCATTTTAACCTTCATTTATGCTTTTTTTACGCTCCGGCCAGCATCTTTGACTGCCTGACTCGGCTGCCTTATGTCACATTGAGAAGGTGATCAAAAAGCGAAAACCCTGGCGCGCTCCACCGTGCTTGCCAGAAAATGCCGCCCGATTATGAACGATTCTCGCCCCAACCCGGACGCATTATTGAGCGCGCTCAAGCACGAAGAGGCGCGCCAAAGCCACGGCAAGCTCAAGGTCTTCCTCGGCATGTCCCCAGGAGTGGGAAAGACTTATGCCATGCTGGAAGCGGCCCGACGCGAGTTGGCGGCCGGAACCGATGTCGTCATTGGCTACGTCGAAACGCATGGGCGCACCGAGACGGATGCTTTGACCGTTGGGTTGCCCAGCATCCCGCGAAAGCTGCTCGAATATCGCGGCATGACCCTCGCCGAAATGGACCTGGATGCCGTCCTGGCGCGCCGGCCGCAATTGGTCATCGTGGATGAGTTGGCCCACACCAACGCTCCGGGTTCCCGGCATCCCAAACGCTGGCAGGATGTCAAAGAGTTGATTGACGCCGGCATCAATGTCCTGACGACCATCAATGTTCAGCATCTGGACAGCCGGGCCGATACGGTTCGCCAGATTACCGGCGCGGAAATCCGGGAAACCGTTCCGGACAGCTTGCTGGATTCCGCCGAATTGGAATTGGTGGACCTCCCACCCGCGGAACTCCTGGTCCGCCTGCGCGAAGGAAAAGTTTATCTTTCAGATCGGGCCAAAGCCGCCGCGGCTAACTTCTTTCGCGAGTCAAACCTGAATGCTCTGCGCGAACTCGCTCTCCGCCTGGTGGCGGACCACGTCGGCGAAGACACGCAGGAATTTCATCGCACTCAAACCGCGGGCGGACCCTGGAAGACCGGGCATCGACTGCTGGTCGCGGTCAGCCCCAGCCCTTTCTCCGAACCGCTCATCCGTTGGACCCGCCGCGTGGCGGACAGCCTGAAATGCCCGTGGGTCGCGGTTTATGTCGAAAGCTCGAAACCCCTCACTGAACCCGCGCAGTCCCGGCTCGAAAAAAACTTGGCTCTGGCCCGCAGCCTCGGGGCGGAGGTCATCGCCACGGCGGACGAAGACCTGGTCGCCGGGATATTGCGCACCGCCCAGGAGCATAACGTCACCTTGATCATCATCGGCAAGCCAGTGACCAACGGCTTTGCGGAATGGTACCGGGCGGGCCGCTTCTTGCGCCGGCTCGCCCAAGCCAGCGGGAATATTGATCTCCAGATCGTGCGGGCCGAAAAGACGGAAGCCACAGGTGTCCAACCCGGCTGGCGTTTGGCCATTGAATCCGGCTTCAAACAGTATGCGATTGCTGCCGCCGCCATTGCCGGTGTCGCCCTGGCTAATGCGATTTTGTTTCAGTTTACCGGCCCGCGCATTCCGGGTCTCGTTTTCCTGCTGGCGGTTGTCTTGCTCGCTTTATTCCTCGGGCGCGGCCCGGTTTTCTTTGCCGGAGCGGTCAGCGCGCTGATTTGGGATTATTTTTTTCTGCCGCCGCGTTTTACTCTTATCATTTCCCGCGCCGAGGACGGAGTCTTGTTTGCCGCGTATTTTGTCATTGCCCTGGTGCTGGGCCAGCTTGTGGCGCGAACTCGCACTCAGGAAAAGGCCGAGCGCCGCCGCGAACAACGCGCCCTCGCCCTCTACCAGCTCACCCGGGAATTCGCCCAAGCCGGCACCCGGGATGAAGTGGTCTGGCAATTGATGACGGAGGTCAGCCGCACCCTTCATGCTGAGGCCGCGATTGTTTTGCCGACAGCCCACGGCTTGGCGGCGCATCCGGACAGCCTGCTCGAACTCAGCGACAAAGACCTCAACGTCGCCCAATGGGCGTTTCATCATCGACAGGCGGCCGGCCGTTTCACGGATAACCTGCCCGGCCCGGAAATGATGCATCTGCCGCTGACCACCGAGCGGGCCGTTTTAGGCGTGCTCGTCGTGAAACTGCCTGAGCAGACATTGACCCTCGCGCAGAGGGACCTGCTGGAGGCTTACGCCCGGCAAGCCGCCCTGGTGCTGGATCGTGTGGCCTTGCGGGCCTCCGCTGAGCAAAGCAAACTCGTCGCCGAATCCGAACGCCTCAGCAATGCGCTCCTCAACTCCATCTCCCACGAGTTGCGCACCCCTCTTGCCGTCATCACCAGCGCCGCCAGCTACCTGGCCAGCGCCAAAGAGGAACACGGCAAAACTTCCGCGGCCGTGATCGCGGAGATTCAGGAAGCCTCCGCCCGCTTGAATCGCCTGGTGGGGAATCTGCTCGACGTCACCCGCCTGGAGTCCAATCACGTCCGCGCCAAGCTCGATTGGAGCGATGTGACCGACCTAATCCACACGACCGTTCGGTCGTTGGGGCGCGAACTGGCCGGGCGGGGGTTGACGGTGCAAATCGCGGAAAAAATGCCCTTGGCCCGCATCGATTTCACTTTGACGCAACAAGCGCTCTCCAATCTCCTGCTCAACGCGGCGGTGCATACTCCCCCTGGCACGCCCATCAAAGTCGAAGCCCGAAAACGTGAGGATTTTCTGGAAATAAGTGTTTCCGACAAAGGCCCTGGCCTTCCGCCTGAACTCCTGGGCAAGGTCTTCGATAAGTTCTTTCGGGCGCCCTCGGCGACCGCCGGCGGCAGCGGCTTGGGCTTGGCGATTGTCAAAGGCTTTGTCGAAGCTCAAGGCGGACAGGTGATGGCCTCCAACCATCCGCAAGGCGGGGCTGTTTTTACGCTGCTTTGGCCGCAGAAAGACCAACCCCCAACCGCGGAAGCGCGCTCATGAGCAATCCTCCTGATAAACCGCAAACCATCGCCCTCGTGATCGACGACGAACCGCAGATTCGCCGCCTCCTTCGCGTGACACTGGAAAACAACGGCTTCCGCGTTTTTGACGCGGCCAGCGGAAAGGACGGCGTGATTCAAGCCGCCCAATGCCGCCCGGATATTATTTTGCTCGACCTTGGCCTGCCGGACATGGACGGAGTCGAGGCGCTCAAGCGCCTGCGCGAATGGAGCCGCGTGCCGGTCGTCATTCTCAGCGTGCGCGACCGGGAAAATGACAAGGTGATCGCGCTCGACGCCGGCGCCGACGATTACATCACCAAGCCCTTTGGCACGCACGAACTCCTGGCCCGCCTGCGCGTCGCGCTTCGGCATACGCCGGGACCGTCGAACCTTGTTGTCTTCCGCTCCGGCCCTCTGGAAGTGGATTTAAGCACCCGCATTGTTAAGGTCCATCGCCAGGAAGTGCGCTTGACCGCCACGGAATACAGTCTCTTGCGTTTCTTCGTGCAGCACGCCGGAAAAGTGCTGACCCACCAACAAATCCTGCGCGAAGTCTGGGGTCCGGACCAAGTCGAACAAACCCATTATCTTCGCGTCTATATCGCGCACTTGCGCGAAAAACTCGAAGCCACCCCCGCCCAGCCGGAGCTCATCATCACCGAGCCTGCCGTCGGCTACCGTCTCATTGAGAAGGAACCCGTCGAGCAGGAGGCTCCGCGGTAATGCGGGAGAACGAGCGACAACATCCCGAGGGACTGATTCTTCCGTTCGAACGAATCACCTTTCAAGCAATCTCCCTTTCTGTAACCTCACGCTAGCTACAACCACAAAATGCTGTGCATTTAACAAGAAAAGGTGAGGCGGTTTCTCGCTATTTTCCGATAATATTGGAGTTGAAATAGGGATATGCGTTTGAGTGAAAACCTTTTTGGACGTTTGATCTTTGATCAAAACCTAAGCGCGGATGCAGGGTCGGCTCTCGACTCCTTCCTCAATGATGCCGTCCTCAGATCAACCCATGTCCAAAGCAGATAACCTGCCCGGAGTGCCCAACTCGGCTGACGCCGCCAGAATTGCGCTCTTCTACGGCGCGATTGGGGCGGTATGGATTTTCTCTTCCAGATGGCTGGTCTCTCACTGCGTTCATGACGAGTCCCTGAAACTGACGCTGGAGGCCGGCAATGGCTGGTTCTGCGTGTTTGCCACGGCGGTGGTGCTGGGTTTGGGACTCAATCGGTATTTCCAGCAGATTCGCCGCTCCGTTCAATTGCTGAAAGCGCAGCGGGACGGCTTCGCCACCGACATTACCGAGCACCAAAAGCTGCAGGAGGAACAGCGGCAAAAAACCGCCCTTTTGCAAGCCCTCGTGAATTCCTCGCCAGATGGAATTATGGTTCTGGACCAGCAACGGCGGAGAGTGATTCAAAATCCCAAATTCGACGAACTTCTAGGTATTCCCGCCCAAATCGCGGAGCAACCGGACCTTGAGCCACAGTTTGAATATGTGACCGGCTTAACTGTCAACCAGGAATCCTTCCGCGAAAACCGGCGCTTTCTCGCCGAGCACCCGGAGCACGTTTGCCGGGACGAAATCGAGCTCAAAGATGGGCGCGTTCTCGAGCGATATTCCGGCCCGATTATCGGCTTCGGCCGGCAAAACTACGGACGCATCCGCGTCTTGCGCGACATTACCCAGCGCAAAAACCAGGAGCGCGAGATTGAACGGCTCAACCGGCTCTTTGCCACTTTGAGCCAGGTAAACCAATCCATTGTGCGCTGCCAATCGCGCCAGGAGCTCTTTGATGAGGTGTGCCGGCTCGCCGTTGAGCATGGCCGGTACCGCGAGGCATGGATTGGCTGGCCGGAGCGCGCGGGCGGGCCATTGACCACCGCGGCTCATCTTCCGCGAGACGAGGCCTCTTCCACAATCTTGCCCGGCTCTTGCGGTGTGGTGAATGAAGCTTTGCGAACCGGACGGGGCGCCGTTTGTCTGGATGAAAGATCGGATAAACACGCTGCCTGTTGCTGGGAAGACTTGGAGCGCTTAGGCATCCGCTCCTGCGCCGCCGTCCCCCTGCATTTCCAGGGATGCGCCTGCGGCGCCCTGGCGCTCTGCTCAAACGAGCCCGGTTTCTTCAATGCCGGCGAAATCCACTTGCTCGAGCAGGTTGCGGTTGACATCTCATCAGCCCTGGATCGTTTGCACGCACATCATCAACGCGGCCAGACAGAGAAAGCATTGCAGGAAAGCGAAGAGCGCTTCCGCACGCTTTACCAGGATGCCGTCGTGGGCTTTTACCGCACCACGCCCGATGGTCGCATTTTGATGGTAAACGCCGCGTTGCTCAAGATGCTCGGATACTCCTCCTTCGATGAACTAGGCCAGAGAAATCTGGAAGAAGACGGGTTTGAGTCGGATCGTCCTCGCCACCTCTTCAAGGAACAAATCGAACGGGATGGCTTCATCCTGGGTCTGGAAACGGCCTGGCACCGGCGGGATGGTTCTTTCCTCCATGTGAGCGAAAACTGCCGCGCCGTGCGAGACGAAGCCGGCCGGACGCTTTATTACGATGGCTCGGTCGAGGACATTACCGCCCGCAAACAAGCGGAAATAGAATTGCGCGACTCGCTTCGCGAAAAAACCGAGTTGCTCAAGGAAGTTCACCATCGCGTCAAGAACAACCTTCAGGTCATCTCCAGCCTTCTCAATCTGCAGGCTTGCCAGGTCAAGAACCCGGCCGCCCTGGACTCGCTCCGCGAAACTCAATCCCGCATCAGGTCGATGGCACTGCTGCACGAGACTCTCTATCGCGAGGGCAATGTCGCGCGCGTCAACTGCGCGGCTTACCTGGGCCATCTGTGCGCGCACCTCCGTCACGCCTTCGGCGCCGGCAACGGCCGCATCCGCCTCGACCAGCGCGTCGCCGCAGTTGAACTGGAGATCGATGATGCCATTCCCTGCGGCTTGATTGTCAATGAATTAGTCTCCAACGCCTTCAAACATGCCTTTCCCGGTGAACGCTCCGGGCAGATCACCGTCGAACTGCGCGCCGCGCCGGACGGGCGCCTGCTCCTCTCCGTGGCCGATGATGGTGTGGGATTGCCTCCCGCGACGAAGCCGCTTAATTCCGGTTCGTTGGGAATGAAATTGGTGCATGGCCTGGTTCAGCAGATCAACGCCACGCTGGAAATAAAGAGCGTTCAAGGCACCATCGCCCGGATTCTCTTTCCGCTGCGGAAGGAACAACTCAAATGACCTCTCCATGAAACCAATCCGCCTCCTGATTGTTGAGGACGAATTCATTGTCGCGAGCGATCTCGAAGCCCGCCTCTGTCATCTGGGTTACGAAATCGCCGGCAAGGCCGACACGGGGCCCGCGGCGATCGAAAGCGCCGCTGCAACCAGCCCCGACCTGGTCTTGATGGACATTCGTCTTAAAGGCGAGATGGACGGTATCGCCGCGGCGAAGCAAATCCGTTCCAAGTTGAGGTTGCCCGTTGTTTTTCTAACGGCTTACGCCGATGACAGCACCTTGCAGCGGGCCAAGGCGGCCGAACCGTATGGCTATATCCTCAAACCTTTTGAGGACCGCGAACTGCGCACCATTATCGAAATTGCGCTCTACAAACACGAAACCGAACGGGAAATTCAGCGCTCGAACCGCCTCTACGCGGCGCTGAGCCAGATCAATGAAACGATTATTCGCACCACTTCCCGTGAGGAACTTTTTGAAAAGGTGTGCCTCATTTCTTGTGAAACCGCCGGTTTCAAGCTGGCTTGGGTCGGCTGGCTCGACCGCGCCACGCAAGCGGTTGTACCGGTCAGCCGCAGCGGACGGGGGGCCGGTTACCTGGATCATGTCCAGATTTATGCCGATGACCGCCCGGAAGGTCGCGGACCAGTCGGAGATTGCATTCGCACGGGGGAGATCAGCGTCTGCAACGACTTCCTAAACGATGCCCGCTCGGCTCCCTGGCGGGATCATCTCCAAACCTTTGGCCTCCGCGCCGCGGCGGCTTTGCCCCTGCGTTTTCGCGGCGAAATCCGCGGAGCCTTGGTGATTTATGGCGACGAGGCGGACGTTTTTCGCAACAAAGAAGTGGCCTTGCTCCACGAAGCAGCGGCGGACATCTCCTTTGCCTTGGACCATCTTGAGCAGGAGGAGCGAATGCGCGAGAGCGAAGCGAAGTGGCGCTCCTATATGGAGAATGCGCCGGTGGGCATTCTGGTGGCCGATGCCAGCGGCCAACATGTGGAATGCAATCGCGCCGTTGAGGAAATGCTCGGTTACTCGCATGAGGAACTGCTGAAAACACACGCCAAAGATATTCCCGCTTGCCCAACTGACGCCGCCGTGGCGAAACACTTCGCCGAAATTATGCGGAGCGGCCGCTCCGAGGGAGAATTCCAGTTGCGGCGGAAGAATGGCGAACTGCTTTGGGCCTCGATTCGAGCGTTAAGGCTCGACGGCGAACGCCTTATGGGGGTCTTTCAAGACATTACCGGGCATCGCGAGTTGGAGATGGAGTTGCGGCAGGCCCAAAAGATGGAAGCCGTCGCCCACCTGGCTGGAGGCGTGGCCCATGACTTCAATAACATTCTCGCCGCCATGCTGATGCAGCTCTCTCTTTTGCGCATGAGGCCAAACCTCGACGAGGGAACCCGCCGGGCGATTGATGAATTGGACAGGGCGGCCGGTCGCGGGTCTGACATCATCCGTCAACTGCTCCTGTTTAGCCGGCGGTCCGTCATTTCGGTCAAACCACTCAACCTGCAAAACATCCTGGAGGCATTAATCAAAATGCTGAGACGCCTGATCGGTGAAAACATCCATTTGCAGTTAGAGACCAACACTCCTCCGTCCTGGGTGGAGGCGGATGCCGGCATGATGGAACAGGTCGTCATGAATTTGGTCGTCAACGCCCGCGATGCCATGTCGGGTGGCGGAGAAATCAACATCGCCATCCATAATACAAATTTTGAGGCAACCGGTGTTAGGGACAATCCCAACCGCCGCCTTGGCCCGTTTATTTGTCTGAGCGTGTCCGACACCGGCTCAGGAATGGATGCCGCGACCAGGAAAAGAATCTTCGAACCATTCTTCACCACCAAGGAGGCCGGCAAAGGAACTGGTCTCGGTCTGGCCACCGTTCACGGCATCGTCGCGCAGCACCGCGGTTGGTTGGAAGTGGAAAGCGAGATTGCGGTCGGCACTACTTTCCATGTGTATCTCCCTGCCTGCCCGGCACCGCCCGTGGAGTCCGTGGAAGCTTCGCCGGCGCAACCTATCCCTCGCGGTAGCGAAGACGTTTTCTTAGTCGAAGATGATCCGGACGTGCGCCGCGCGGTGCGGCAGACCTTGCTCGCGCTTGGCTACCGCGTCCACGAAGCCGCCGATGGGCCGGAGGCTCTCAAACTCTTGCAGACGCAGGATTTGCCTGTGAAGTTGCTCATCACCGACATGGTTATGCCCAACGGCATCAGCGGACTGGAACTGGTCGAACGAGTGCGGGTTCTCAAGCCGGATTTACAAGCCATCGTGGTCAGCGGCTACAGCGAGGAGATATTGAAAATCGGCTCTCTCGCCAAATCCGGCATCGTCTTTTTGTCCAAACCCTTTCCCATTGCCGTGCTCGCTAAGGCGATTCGCCAATCCCTGGATGACAAGGCATAATCCAGGCTATTAAACTGGTGTCCGATGGCCACATCGCAGTGTCACCTTAAATTGCTATTGCTATAACAATTAATAGTCAATAAAAAAACTCGAAACCTTTCTTTGACTTCCACCGCTATTAAGATCAATGTGCTTCCATAGGTTGCAACCGTCCGCTCACGCCTCACTTCCGAGCCGCAGAGATACGATTTTCCACCTTCAGTTAAAACGCCCAGTGTGGCGCAAATCATGAGCAAACGTGTTCTTCTGACTAGTGTTTGCCGGCCAATGGGGCCGCAATATGGCGATGCCCCATCCGTCGGCTATGAACTTCTCTACCGCCAAGTCACCCGCGCCCAGGGCCTTTTCAGCCCCCGCACGGTCAACAGCCAGTTCGCGCTCGATTACATCGCCGAGAATCTCGACGCGCCAACCGTCGTGTTGCAATACCCTTCCAAAAGCGAGCTGATCCGCGAGCTCAAGAAGGGTTATGACTATGTCGGCATTTCTTTTATCATGGCGCTCATGCACAAGATGAAGGAGACGGTCGCCCTCATCCGCCAATACTCTCCCCAGAGCCAAATCGTCCTGGGGGGCTACGGCACGGTGCTGAAAGACACCGAACTCAAGCCATACGCTGACCACATCTGCCGCGAGGAAGGCGTCGCCTATTTCCGCCGCCTGCTCGGCGAGCCCGAAATAACCATGCCCTATAAGCACCCTTTGCTCGTCAGTTGGTTGCGGGTCTTTGGCTGGAAAGTCTCGGGCACCGGAAAAATCTTCGCCGGACTGGGCTGCCCCAACGGATGCGACTTCTGCTGCACCTCCCATTTCTTTTCGCGCAAGCACATTAAGTTACTCCCGCAAGGCAAGGACATTTACGACGTCGTCGAGCGTTACCTCGAGCACGATCCCAACCTCGTCTTCCTTATTTTGGACGAAGATTTTCTGCTGAATAAAAAGCGGGCCATGGAGTTTCGTGATTGCGTGATCAAGGGCGGCAAGACCCTTTCCATCTTCGCCTTTTCCAGCATTAAGGCCATCAGCCAGTACAAGGTGGAAGAAATTCTGGAGATGGGAATCGATGGGTTTTGGATCGGCTACGAGGGAACGCGCTCGAATTATGCCAAACAACAAGGCCGGCCCGTGGACGAGATTCTGACCGAGTTCCGCAACCACGGCATCACCGTCCTGGCTTCGATGATCGTCGGGTTTGATTATCAGAACAAAGACGTTGTCGCGCAGGAGTTGGACGGGTTGATGAAGCTTAAACCCTCTCTCGGCCAGTACCTCATTTACGGCCCTGTCCCCGGCACTCCATTCTACGAACGCATCATCAAGGAGAATCTGCTCAACGACGTTTATACCAGCGATAAAGACTTGTTTTATCGGCGCGCCGACGGCTTCCGCACGATGATCAAACATCCCACGCTCTCGCCAGAGGAGATCGAAAAGATTCAAGAGTGGTGTTTCGAGCAGGATTTCCAAAGGCTGGGGCCCAGCATCTATCGCGCCCTCGAAGCCCGCCTCCTCGGTTACCAAAAGCTCAAGGACTCGCCCAATCCCCTCCTTCGCCGCAAAGCCGAGTATTATGCCAGCGAATTGCGCTACGCTTATCCTGTTTTCCTTGCCGGCCGAATCCTTGGCCCCAACCCCGCCATTCGCCGATGGATCGGCGACCTGGAGCATCGAATTCACGCCGAAATCGGCCGCCCAACCCTTGCCGAACAGAGCCAATCTGTTCTCGCAGTGGGCGCCGCTTTCTGGACGGGACTGACACTCAAGCTGGACCTTTTCCAGCATCCGAAGTTGGTCCGCAATACTTACCGCCTTCCCAGCCCGATTGAAAACGCCTTGGAGCACTGGAAAGACTTTGAGCACAACCTCGCCTTTCCCAGTCTTTCGGTTCATGTCGAATTGCAGGACGCCAAAAGCCAGATCTGGATGCGGCTGGAAGGCGCCCCTTCCGCCAAGGATGCCGATGGTTTTGGCCGCCGCCTCCGTGACTCCCTCGCTCGCAGCAAGAGCCGCCTCGTGCTGGATTTAAACAAACTGAACTGGGACAAAGTGCATGATCTGCGCCCGTTAAGAGAGAACCTCGCCGCCTACCGTTCCCGCATCCGCGTCGTCTTGCCCAAACTATCCGCCACTCACCCGGAATTATTGCTCCTGGCCGGCATGTTCCACCATTACGCCTAAGAGCGCTTCTTAAAAATAGGCGGGGCAATGGACTTATCCGGCTTCATGCGGATAATGAAAATCCTCGCGTCCCGCCAGGCCGTAATGGTATCCACCGATGATGAGCACGACTTCGGCGCCTTCCTGCCTTTTGTTCTTCTTGGCCCTGCTGTGCTCCAACGCGTGGCCGGCGGACGCCGCGGGGCCCATTATCGCGCCCCTCAGAGCGCTGTCAGCGAATCCTAATTATTTTACCGATGTCACCGGCAAAGCAGTCTATCTAACAGGCTCCCACACCTGGAACGATTTCCAGGATTGGGGCACCGATGATTCTCCCCAGCCCTTCGACTTCCCGGCTTATGTGAAAATGTTGCTGGCCCATCACCACAACTTCACCCTGATTTGGCAGACGGAACTGCCGACCTTTTGCGCTTTGCCGGTGACCGCCACATCGCCGCCGGCTTTTAGCGTGACTCCACAACCCTGGCTACGCACCGGCCCGGGCAATGCTTCCGACGGCAAATTGAAATTCGATCTCACTCGCCACAACCAGGCGTACTTCGACCGGCTTCGGGACAGGGTCATGCAATTAAACGACGCCGGTATCTACGCCGGCGTTTATCTCTTCAGCGGCGAATTCATTTATCGTTTTCGCTGTTCTAGCGACGGCTACCCTCTTACGGGCGTAAATAACATCAATGGCATAGACGACGGCGGAGGCACCGCCTCCGTAACCATGACCGAGCCCAACGCCATTACTGTCATCCAGGATGCTTACGTTAAAAAGATCATCGACACGTTGAACGATCTGCCAAACGTCCTCTGGATCGTCTCCCAGGAAGCGCCCCCAAACTCAACCTGGTGGAACAGCCATCTCATCACCCTCACCCGCTCCTACGAAGCCGGCAAGCCGTGGCAACATCCCATCGGCTACGGAGTCCTAGCCGACTGCAACGCCGCCAGCGATTCCATCATCCTCAACAGTGACGCCGACTGGATTGCTCCCGCCGCCCGGATTTCCCCCGCGGCCAGTTGCGGCAACGGTCATCCCACGTGTAAAGTGAACATCAACGATTCTGACCACAGTTATTTCGGCATGTGGAACGATTCTCCGCTGGTCAATCGGAACTTCTTCTGGTGCAACTTCACCACCGGCAATCAAACCCTCTTCATGGACCCCTACGTCCTCCATTACCCGCGCGAAAATCGCAATCTTTGCCCCTCTCCCGTTCACGGCATTTCCGCGCGGCCGGATCCGCGCTGGAACAATGTGCGCGACACTATGGGCTGGATCCGCCGCTGCGCCGAACGCATGGACCTCGCCGCCATGACCGCCCAGGCCAATCTTTCGTCCACTGGCTACGCCCTCGCCAACACCAATCCGCCTCAGGCCGAACTATTCGTCTATGCTCCCTCCGGCGGCCGTTTTGCCGTGCATCTCGAAAACATCCGTGGCCGCTTCGCCGTCGAGTGGATCAACCCCGCCACCGGAGCCGAATGGTCCGGCGAAGAAATCCATGGCGGCACAACGCAAACCTTCAACCCGCCTTTTAACGGAGACGCCGCCCTCTACTTGAAAGAGATCGCCGCACCCAAGTCCCCATAACGGAGTTGCAATGCGCTGGATCGCTGCAATAATTGGACGCGACCCAAGTCTCTTTCGCCAGAGATAAAAGGAAAAACATGTCTTCTGATAAACTAATGATTCGCCAAATGAATCCCATTTCTTTCCCTGTCAGCCGTCGCCGCTTCCTCCATAAAACGGCTGCCGCCACAGCGGCCATCACAGCCCTGGGCACCTGGCCATCTTCGGGCGCCGAGCCGGTCCAACCCGCTGAGTTCAAACGCAAGATCAAGCTTGGCGTCATCGGCTGCGGCGGGCGCGGGAGCTGGATCGCCAATCACTTCAAAGCTCACGGCGGCTACGAAATGGTATCCGTGGGCGATTATTTCCCGGAAGCTGCCAAGGCCTGCGGTGACGCTTTGGGCGTCGATAGCGCGCGGCAATTCTCCACCTTGTCGGCCTATCAACGCGTGTTCGAATCGGGCGTGGAAGCGGTTGCTTTGGAAACCCCTCCTTACTTTTTCCAGACGCACGCCCCCGCCGCCGTCGCGGCTGGCCTGCATGTCTATATGGCAAAGCCGGTGGCAGCGGATGTCCCCGGCGCGCTCGCGATTGATAAAGCCGCCCAAGCCGCCACCGCCAAACAACTTTGCTTTTTCGTCGATTACCAGATGCCGACAGATCCGGGCAACCAGGAAGTTGTCAAACGAATCCACGCCCCCGGTTTCGGCAAAATCGTCCACCTTCAGACTTACGGCGTGGGCGGCGGCTTCACCGATCCGCCGAAAACCGCCAACTTGGAGAGCCGCTTGCAACATCTCATTTGGGTCAACGACATCGCCATGGGTTGCGACTACCTGGGCAACTACGACATTCACGCGATCGACGCCGCTTTGTGGGCCATCGGCCAAAGACCCGTCGCGGCGATGGGCAGTTCCAGCGTCTGCCGCCCGGACCCCCACGGGGACAGCCATGATGTTTGTTCGGTTGTTTTCGAATACGAAAACGGCGTCATTCACAATCATTTTGGCCAGGCCCTTGGCAATCAAGCCACCGGCGAACTCAGTTGCCGGATTCACGGACTCACTGGCAATGCCCTCTTGAACTACTGGGCCAAGGCGACCTTCCGCAGTGCTGACGACGCCTTCAGTCAGGACGTCCCAAACCTCTACGACGCCGGCGTCGTGCGGAATATTAGTACCTTTTACCATCTGGTGACGGAGCGCCTATTTCAAAACGACACCGTCCGCCGCTCCGTCGATGGCGTGCTCGCCTGCGTGCTGGGACGCGAAGCCGCCGCCCGCCACGGACGGCTGACGATGGACGAACTGATCCGCGAAAATACAAAACTGGAGGTTGACCTGACCGGCCTCAAAACCTGATTCTCAAAATGAAAAATTATCCCCTCGCTCTGTTGGTCCCATTAGTTGCTGGAATTTGTCTCGGCCGCGCGCTGGCCGTCGATGCGCCCCCGAGTCCAACCAATCCGTTCTTTGCTTTTTGCATGGATGTGCAGGATTCGCAAAAACGCTCGCTGCCCGGGCAAGCTCAGTTGCTCAAGGAACTCGGCTACGACGGCGTGGGCCATCTCTGGTTGGCGAACATTCCGGAACGCATCCGCACGCTCGACGCCGCCGGGCTCAAGCTGACCCAGATCCAGATGGCTCTGGACCTGGCTCCGGGCAAGCCCGCCTTCGACCCGGCGTTGAAAGACGTCCTTCCACTTTTAAAGGGCCGTCACGTCCAGATTGATCTGTTGATCAACGGCCTGCAGCCGGGTGACCCATCCGGCGAAGCGCGCGCCATCGAAGTCTTGCGCCAGCTTTCGGATATGGCCAACGATTCCGGCACGGAGTGGCTCCTCTATCATCACACCGGCTCATGGCTCGACCGCAGTGACGACGCCGTCCGTTTGGCTGACAAAGTGGACCGGCCCAATGTTCAGGTCATGTTCAATCTCTGCCATTGGCTGCGCTTGGAAAAATCGCGCGACTATCGTGCCGCTTTGCAACGAGCGATGCCCCACTTGCGCGCCGTCTCGATCAGCGGCGCGGACAACCAAAGTGACGCGGCGGATTGGAGCGGCTACATTAAGCCCCTCGGACGCGGTTCCTTCGATGTCTTTGCCTTTCTTCAGACGTTGCGGGAGCTGGGCTATACCGGCCCGATCGGCCTCCAATGCTATGGAATCCCCGGCGACGCCCGCGTTTATCTGACAGAATCGATCAAAGTCTGGCGCGATTACTCCTCGCGCCTGCCGCCCTTGCCACATTAACGCCGGTGCAAAAAAAGCTGTGGGATAAGGCGTTTCCACGGTAGGGCGCGCACTCCGTTGCGCGCCCACCCGGCGGCCAGCGGAGTGGCCGCCCTACCATTGAGAATCGATCCTTGATAAATGTTTATCGTAGAAGTGGAGCAGCCCGAGCGGCCCGTCGAGCGACGAGTATTTTCTTTACTTATCGACCCGTGCCTGGCACGGTTCTCAAGGTGAAAGGCGAATCGTCATCGCGGTTTTCATGGCTTCTCCCGGCCGGCTTGGCGGCGGCCATCATCGTCCTCTACAGCATGGCGGTCATTTCGCGGTCCCCTAAGCCTTCAGGATTGGCATCTTCAACCCAAAGCAACGCGGCAGCGTCGGCGGCGATATCTCTCGTCGCCAAGCCATCCGGTTTGGACCTGGTCGGCAGTGTCACAGATTCCGAGGGACAACCTGTTCCGAAGGCAACCATTTTCATCTACACTGCCCAACCGCGCTCTGGACCGGGTTTTCTCTGACCATCCTGCTATGCGGATTGCCGCAAGAGCGCCATGAACGACGCTCAAGGTCACTTCAGAATCGATTCGGTCGATGCCAGCCTCCTTTTCCGCGTGCTCGTGGTAGCCAAAGATTTCGAGCCAGCGTTCTTCGCGAAGGTTGATCCTATGAAAGGCCCCCTCGACGCCCGTCTTCGCCGTCGCGCCGCACCCACCCTGCCGGCCAGTCAAATTATCATCGGCCGCGTTGTTGGGCCCGACAAGGCGCCCATTGCCAATACGGTGGTTTCCGTGGAAGGAACTGTCATCGGCGATACCACCTTCGGCTCGCCTCCCAAAGACACCGATCCACTGTCCATCACCGACGAAGCCGGTCGGTTTGAGATTCGATGCCCTCAGCCGTTTGACTCCATGAATCTCAAAGTGGAAGCGCGCGGATGGGCTCGATGCCTCTGCAACAACGTCACACCCGGGCTGACTTCCCACGATTTGGTCCTCACTCGTGGGGCGGTCCTGATTGGAAGACTTGTGTCTGGCGACAAGCCGGTGGGCAATGTGACCCTTGGCGTCGTTCAAGCTGATCGCAGGGGAGAGGTGTTCTTCGGAGATTTTGTCACGGGAACAGACGACGACGGCCGATTTGCTTTCCTTAACCTGCCGCCAAATCGCGAGTATGTGGTTTATGGCCTGATGAATTCGCTTTTGGGCCGCGGCGCTTTGCCGACGCTTGCCTTTTGCATGGGAGACGACGGGACCACAAACGATCTTGGCGCACTCCGGCTCACCGCCGGATGGCGATTGGCGGGGAAATTGAGCCTTTCCGATTCCAACGCCATCCCGCCCCATTGTCGGCTGGTGGTCGGACGAGATAGGGCTTGGGACAGCACAAGCGTGGAACTGGCGCCAGATGGGCATTTCAGTTTCACGAATTTGCCCGGCGAAACGTTGGATCTCTCCGCCCGGGTTAATGGCTACCGAGTCTCCGCGCAAATGGGAGTCTCGACCCATTGATTCCTTTCCGCTTAATTGGCCGTATGGACTCTGACCGGACTAACCTCACGATCTTAATGGAGCAAGGAGAGAGACTCTCGCGGAGCCATCTCGCCAGAGGCAAAGCCCAGGAAAATCCGCGGAATCTTCCGTTGCGCGGCATCGAGGCCCGGTAGCCGCACAATTGTGCCTTGGGCGGATTCCGCGAGGCATCAAGGCGGCAATCCGCGGTTCGCCTCCGCCACAAGAGCAAGCTGGCCCGAGCGCGCATTGGAGGCCGTAACGTTAAATTCTTTTTGACTCTTAAAATCAAAGACCCATAGGGCCGACAATGGGACCTCGTTGTCGCGAATCGCCTGAAGCTGGCGGCGGCAAACCATTTCCACTTCCGCCGATTCGCCCGGAGCGCCGAACTCCCCGACGAACAACGGCTTGTTCAACTTCCGCGCGGCCTGCACCGCTTGCGCCAGCCGGCCCTCATCGACGGCGTACAAATGCACGCTGATCGAGTCGATGGGTTCTGGATTGAGCAGGCCGAGCATCTCCGTGAATTGGTCCGACGTATCCCCCGTCCATTTGCCCTCATGCTCCTGATGCCAGGCTGAGGAGCGCGGAAAAGCGTCGCCTGTGACGATCATTCGCCGCGGATCATATTTGCGAACTTCCTTGGCAAATGCGGCGAAGATTTGGCGCATCATCGCGAAGGTCAATTGGTCGCGCTCGCTGCGAGTTTTTGGCGTGCCCAGTTCAGGAGCCACCGGCGGACGATGTTCGCTGGCATTGGGCAAACTGGCCTCCAGCGAGTACTCGTTGCCGAACTCCCACAGCCAGATGGCGGCATTGTCCCGGTAATGCGTCACCATTTCGCGCACATACTCCCGCATGAACGCCTGCGTCTTGCTCCGCGGGTTCGCCCATTCCCCCACCGGTTCGCCCACGATGTCCGGCACCGTCGAATAATACCAAAACAACGACGGAACCAAGCCAACGCCGTGCTTCTGGGCCGACTGCACAACTCCATCCATCCGCCGGAAATACTCCGCGCGATTGGTCAAATACAACCGCATTTCCTGGGGCCAGAAACCGGTCGCGCAGAAGCGTGCAAACGGAATGCCTTGCTCGGCTAGAGTCGCGAAACCGGCATCATAACTGGTGTCGTTTCCATCGAGCAGCGTCCGCAAAAAGCAATCGAAATAATTGACGCCGACCGCATGAAACGGCTTGCCCTCCTTCAGCACGGTTCCGTTAGGCCCTGCGGAAATTCCCGGTTCCGCCATGACCAAAATACCGTTCCCCAGCGCGAGCCACGCCAGGACAACCAGGAGTTTTTTCATGCCTGAGTAATAAAGCGATGTTGCGGAATTATCCACATTTTCCTTTGAACTAAGACTTACAGTCGATTTTACGGTGGGGCGGACCTACGGCTCCGACCGAGTTTCTCCCTCCCCGGCGAATTTCGTTCATGCTGCCGCAAAGAAAAGAACGGGCAGCGCATCGGCACCGCCCCACCATTCCTCTCTCCGCCGCGTTGACTGTGGCGGCGGGGTCAGGCATTTTGCCCGCCGCAACGTAAATATGAAATACATCATTGGCAGAAATTCACTCTTCTTGAGTTTCATCTCGGCGCTTTTGCTCGCGGTTTCCTCGGCGCAGGCCGCTGACAGCGCGAAACCGTTTCTTCATCCGCTCTTTGCCGACCACATGGTGCTGCAACGCGGCATGGCGGACCCCATCTGGGGATGGACCGACCCAGGCGCGACCGTCACCGTGCGCGTCAACGGCAAGACCTACACCGCCACCGCTGATGCCAATGGAAAGTGGCTGGCGAAAATTGGCCCCTTCAAAGCGGGGGGACCGTACACGATCACCATTTCCGGCCCGCAGGAAGTGACGTTGAGCGATGTCCTGGTGGGCGATGTTTGGCTATGCTCCGGCCAATCGAATATGGAAATGGGCATCGCCAATGGCAAGAACGCCGCGGAAGAAATCAAAAATGCGAACTATCCCCATATTCGCCTTTTCGGCGTGCCCAAGGTGATTCGCAATCAACCGCAGCCCTTGTTCGGTCCAATGGAAAATGGCCAACCCGCCTGGCCCAAAGGCCGCGTGCAGTGGATGCCTTGCACGACGGAGTGCATCCAGATTGGCGATTGGGCCGGCTTTACTGCGGTGGGCTATTTTTTTGGCCGGCAGTTGGCCACGGACCTGAAGGTGCCCATCGGCTTGATTCAGAGCGCCTGGGGCGGCACCGTCTGCGAAGCCTGGGTGAGCAGCGATTTCCTTGAGCAAATGTCCGACTTTAAAGACGCCGTGGCGCACGTAAGAACCTCGGACACCGCGGAAAAAGGCAAAAACCCCAATATCCCCACCGTCCTGTACAACGGCATGATTGCGCCGCTCACGCCGATGGCTCTCAAGGGCGCCATTTGGTACCAGGGCGAAAGCAATGCCGGCCGCGGCAAGCAATACCGGACGTTGCTGGCCACGATGATTCGTGACTGGCGCGCGCATTTTAGCGCGGGAGAATTTCCGTTTTTTATTGTGCAATTGGCTGGCTTTACCGATACCAAACCGGAGCCAGGAGAATCGGGCTGGGCTGAAATCCGCGAGGCGCAGCAATGGGCCGCCACTGCGGTTGGACACAGCGCGACGGCTTCCGCCGTTGATATTGGAGAGGCCAAGGACATCCATCCCAAAAATAAACAGGAAGTCGGACGCCGCCTGGCGCTATGCGCGGAAGCGATCGCTTACGGAAAGAAGATCGAATTTGAAGGCCCCACATTCCAAAAAATGCAAATCAAGGGTGACCAGGCAATCATCCATTTCTCGCATCGTGACGGCGGCCTGGAAGTTAAAGGCGACACCATCAAAGGGTTTGCCATCGCCGGCGCTGATGGGCATTTCGTCTGGGCCGACGCGCACATCGCCGGCAAGAATGTGATTGTCTCTTCCGCAAAAGTCCCGCAACCGGTGGCCGTGCGTTACGCCTGGGCTGATAACCCGGAAGCCAACCTTTACAACAAGGCCGGTTTGCCCGCCAACCCCTTCCGCACCGACATGCCGAAGTAAACTATTGGGCGCGCTTTAAATAGGGACAGCACAGCGGGTCGCCGATGACCACGTCCTCCCAGCAAACAAAATGGGAGGCGGCGTAAAAGCTTTCGGCCAGCGTGTATCCCGCGGTATATCTGTCAAATACAATGGTCGGCGAGGCGATCGCCTGGAGCAACGGTTCATCGGTGTATCCTTTCCCGCCCGTCAGCCCATGCGCGATCAAATCCACCAGCAGCGATTGCCCGCCGTGCGTCGGCAAAAAAGTCCGCGCGCTGGTGGAAACCGCGGTGTCGGATACCGCGCCCGGCGCGAAAAACAGGCTGAGGTATGCGGCCGGCGTGTAACAGTCATTGCTCTTCCATGAGCGCTCGTCATTGCTGCCCCACGAAAAATAACCGAGCAAATTGGATCGTCCGCCAATGAACGTCGGCGTCAAATCCAGTTCCACCGGGATGTCGCGGCTGGTCAAAACATCGGCGGCATGGCACATATCCGCATTGAATTCGCTCCAGGCAGATTCCGCCGGAATATTTGTGGTGGTAATGGGGCCGGGCTGTGTTGCTTTATCCCCCAAACCGAAAACAGGTTCCACGTCCAGCAGAACTTTGCCTTCCTTGAGATAACGTGAAAGATTCCGTTCCCCGTCTAAGGAACGGGTGACCAGAGCTTTTGCGTCGGCCTCAGTGTATCCATCCAGCCTTGTGACAAGATAGCCGCCAAATTTTGCATGGGAAAAAGGCTCCGCCGCATTCCAGTAACGATTGGAATACGCGCAACCGATGGCCCCCGACCCGGCGATATGGATTTTAATCGTCGGAAGATTCGTATAATCCAAGGCGCTCAAATAACTATCAACTGATGGATGCCCGCGAATACTTTCCGGCTCGTGGCTCTTCTCATCGCAACTTCCCATATCCACGCCAGTGATGCGGATGGGAATGCCCTTCGTCAAGACGATAAACTCGATGTTGGTATGCTCCGCCAAAAACCCGTGAATGGGCGACTCTATCGCTTGCCGGTAATCCGCCAGAGGGATGGTTTCACTGCGCGTGCTCAAGGCGGAATCCTGGCATTGCACCGCGAGAACATTGGCGACATGCCGTTTGCCCGCGTAATCCTCGGCAATGGCCTCGGAAATCGGGCTGCGCTCGTTGACGACCAGTAATACCTCAGCGGAGCTATGCTCTCGAGGGCCGTTTGCCAAAACCAGCAATGGCACCGCCATGAAACAGGCAAAACATAATATTTTACTCACGATCGCGTAGTCTTGAACAAAATTGGAGCGTTGTGAACTCAATATTGCACCCGCCTTGGGAGCAGTCGAAAAAGTACACCCCACAAATTTAAGAGGCACGCCCGGCGCACTTCGTTCAAAAGTCTGATAACTGGAGCGGCGTCACGTGATCGTCCATGAACACCACGTTTTTGCCGGAGCCGGTGGAACGGGGATGAAAATCGTCGTAATCGGTAAAAAGCGGCGTCGTGCTCGGCTCAAATGTCAATTGAATTGTACCATTGGTGACCGTGACGTTGGTTCCGGACGGCCCCGGTCCCTCTATCGGCCCTGCCCAGGCCAAGGCGAAATGCATGGTCTCCGAGGTTGTTTCGTCGATGCGATGCCCGTTTAAATCGGTGTTCCATTCGTAGCTGGAACCCTCGGCGGCGAACCGGCCTTCGGCATCTGCCGGGCAATCGAATACAGGAGAGCTGTTCGTGCCACCGTTGGATTTGCCCACTTCAGGCCCCAGCACGTCACAAATGCGTGGCAACACATTCGTAGGGTTGACCGGCGACGTGGGCAGCAGTTCCGCCGTCGGGAGGCGGTTGTTATTGTCGTCCGCGTAAACGCGCGTGGCGATCCCCAATTGGCGAAGCTGGCTCACGCACACGGTATTGCGTCCCTGGTCCTTGCTCCGGGCAAGCGCAGGCAACAGCAGGCTAGCCAAAACACTGATGATTGCGATTACGACCAGTAATTCAAGAAGCGTGAACGCATGGCCAAAACGGCCTCGGCCTGAGGATTCTTCGCTCTCGCGGCTGAAGGCCGTGTTCTGAAATTTATAGAAGAATATTTTCATGCTTTTGATTTCCTTGGTTTATGCCGCTCTAATTGCTCTCTACGTCGGTTTCTATTCGCATCTTGTTGGCGCCATGTTGCCGAGCGCGTTCGACTTGTGCCTCCGGCGAACGGCTCAACTCCCGCAATCTCCCCTGCTGCATCGTCTGCTTCATGTTCGCGAAAGCGTCACCGGGCGCGGGGTGAACCAGCCCGGCCTTGCGTGGACCGGGCAAGGCCCCCCGGCCCCCCGACATGTGTCCCCCGTCAAACGGGGACCTTTCCAGCGCGTAGTACAAGCGGCTTCGACCGTGGACCGCGGAGGCGGCATGGGCCGCCGTTTCCGGAGTGGCCTCCTCAGGCAGTTGAGCGCCCAGCAGAGGCAGCAAACTGCTTTCCATAACCAGGCGCTCAGAACTCCATTGGTCCATCGTGCCGCCGGGTCCAATGGTGACCATTCTCGCGCCACCCCTCGCTTCACCGGCTTTGCCACTTGGGGAAATCCTACCCGGAAGCAGCGCACGATGGAGCATCATGCCGGGCTTTCCCTCAATGTGCTCTGGCGCCGCCCCCCCGCCCATGCTGCTCTGGGTTATGATGGAGCCAGGCGGATTTTCTAACGCCAAGTCAGGGAAACGAGGCGCGAGGTTTGTCCACCCGGCTTCGGCCAATTTCTCGATGCCATCAAGAACAGCCTCCAACTTTGCCATCCCTCCATCGGAAGCGCCGACGGCACAGGTTTTTTGCCATCGGGCGCCGGCCCGGTCCGCCACCAAATCCAGAACTGCCGCAAGCGGAGCGTCTTTGACATTGAGGGTGATTTTCGCGTTCATGGACTTGTCAAATTTAATCCTTTCCCAGGTTTGCCGCCGCAATGAGCGCACCACCTCCGCCAGTGGCATATTGCGGGCATGGAGCGTCACCAGATTCTGATGGGCGCGCCACGCCAGCCGGCCAAACCAAAGCCCCGCGACGGCGACGGCGGCAAGGGCGATGCCAATGTGTCTTGTCTTCATATTTCTGCCTGTGATTTGTGCTTCGTTTTCATGCGAAACTTGTAAGGCATGGCGCGGGTCAGCGGTGGTCTCATGTGACGAGGCGGGGGTGGATTGGGATGAGGTGGCAATGAGCGGTGAAGAAAACCGGTGGATTGCGGCAGAATTCGAAAGCCGACGAACCAACTCTCATTTGGGCGGCGCAGCAGCGCCGCCCCACCATTCTTGAGGCAGGGCGTTGTTGCCGCAACGCCCAAATATCTCATTCAGGCCGCCCCCATCCGCCGCTGCAATTCTGACAGACTGCAGGTCATGTTCAGGCGCGCGCCAGTCTTCAGAATCAAACAGAATTCTCCTGGCGCGACCAACGGCTCCAATTGGCCGATGCGGTTCAGGTTAACGATGGCAGAACGGCTGACGCGCATGAAGCCCGCGGGGCTGAGCCGCGCTTCCATGGCCGCCATCGTCTCCCGCACAATATGCCGGTCTTTGCCAGCGTGAAGGACCAGGTAATTGCCCGCCGCCTCGATATAGTCGATTTCCTCCGCTTTCAAAAACAGAATGTGATCGGGCGACTTGACCAAAATTCTCAGTCCTCCACCTGCCGGAGCCTGCAAACCAGCCAAAAGCGATGCCAGGCGCGGGTCCGCTCCGGCGGCAGTGCGCGCTGTCAAATGTTCTCGGACTCGTTGCAATGCCATTTTAAAGCGAGCTTGCTTGAACGGTTTGAGCAAATAATCCAACGCGTTGACCTCGAAAGCCTGAATCGCATGTTCGTCATGGGCGGTGGTAAAAATCACCAGCGGCATCAGCCCGGGCGGGATCGCCTCCAGAACGTCGAAGCCGTTAAGGCGCGGCATTTGCACATCCAGGAACAGCAGATCAGGACGGTGCTCTTCCACGGCGCGGACGGCCGCCTCGCCATCGGCGCATTCGCCCACAATTTCCACATCGGCTTCTTCGGCGAGAAAGGCTTTAATTCCCTCCCGCGCCAGCCGCTCATCATCGACAATCATCGCGCGAATTCTCATGACACAGCATTGGCCGGCTGCGGCAGGGGCGCGTGGCGCAGCGGAATCTCCACGGTAACGGCCACACCGCCCTCCGGCCGCGGGCCAAATTCAATTCTCTGCGCCGCCCCGTACAGTGTTTCCAGGCGCGACCTGAGGTTTTGCAGGCCGATGCCAACGCCATCGTGGCGCTCTTGTTCCTTGCTGGAAAAGCCGGCGCCGTTGTCTTCCACTGTCAAGACGAGACGCTCCGCCGGCGCATGGACCACGACGCGCACCACGCCGGGGCTGGGAGAAGGTTCGATGCCGTGGCGGATGGCGTTTTCCACCAGCGGTTGCAGGAGGAGCGCTGGGACAAGGCAGTCCAGGAACTCCGGCGCGACGATTTGTTCGAAGCGCAGGCGTTCGCCCAGGCGGGTTTGCTGAATTTCAATGTAACGCGTGAGAAACTCCAAGTCTTCGCGCAGCGTGACTTCCGGATGCGTTGAGTGGCAAAGCGCCAGGCGTAACAGTTCACTAAACGAGGCAAGTGCATCCTGCGCCGCGCGAGTGTCACTCCGCAGCAGAGTCGAAATGGCATTGAGCGCGTTAAACAAAAAGTGCGGATGCAACTGCGCCTGGAGCGCGTCTAATCGCGCTTTGGTCAGTTGCGCCTCCGACGCCGCCGCCCGCTTTTCCCGCTCTCTGACCCGGCCATGGAACTGGACGGTTTGCACGATGCCAACAAGGCTGGCATAAGCGAACATGTCCAGCAGATCGAGCGGGCCAGGCAAAAAGCGTTGCCGCAAAACAATCCTTCGGCTAAAGCCCACTCCTTCCGGGAGAACGACACCGGCTCCAGCCCCAGCCTGAAACCCATCGCCGCCGCCGCTCATACGACCGAAGCCGCCGCCTCCAGCGGACATGGCGCCTTGCCGCGCGCTGCCCGTGACCACCGTGAAATTCGTCGTTGTCAATTGATTGGTTTGACCTGGTTTTCCGGTTAAATCCGCCCCTCCAACGGTTGAAACCGAAATGAAAATGGGACGCCACCAATCGGCATACTCGCCTACGGCATGACAGCCCATCGCGAAAAGCACGCACCCAAGCAAATGAGCCGGAATGCCGGTTCTCCACTGGCCGCGTTCCAAAAGAAAGCGCGAGCCAAGCCAAACCACGTAAGGCGCCAGCAAAATCCATGGATAAATCCGGCGGAAGTTCAGATCGGCCAATTTCAGCCAATTGCCGGCCCGCTCAAGCAGGGTGGTGCCTGCCGTTGCGCTTCCACCGCCAAACCAACTGGAATAGGACTGCGGCATTTCGCCGCGCGCCTTCAACCACCACACTGCCAGCGCCACAAATACAGTCCAGGCGAGAAAAAAAACCCACCACCGCCGGTGCTGGGCTGGCATGCGCGGCGCTTCTGTCGCAGGGTTTTCGGTTCCGGTGGTCAAAGCATCAGTCGATTCTCAATTGAAAAACCAGTCAAATTGTCTCTCACCTTTGGGTGCGATTAAAGTGTCGGTGAATTTTAGGGTGGGGCGGCCGCTCCGCTGGCCGCCGGGAAGGCGCGCAACGGAGTGCGCGCCCTACCTTGTCCAACAGTTTTAATCGCACCACTCATATTAGGGCGGCGCGGCAGTGTCGCCCCACCGCATTGTGGTAGGACGTTGCTGCCGACGCCCAGATTTCAAATCATTGGCTAGAGTTCTCATAACGCAGGAACACGCCTAATCCAAGCCTGCATGCGCAGCAAACTCCAACGCCAAGTGATGAACCACCGATTAAGCGTGACGAAACAGCCGTGGGCTGGGGCAAAGTCGCACCGCAATTAGCCTTGCAATCCCTTTGAGACAATGAAAGGTGAAGCCATGCAATTCGCTGGAAGCGCTTTCGCGATCGCGCGCCAACGCGGTCGGGCTGTCGCCCGTTTTCTCTTCACGATAACAGCGCTTTTGGCGGCCTGCGTTCATGCCAGCGCCGCCACGGCGCCCAAGGTGAAACCAGCCCAGACTTCTCCGGCCCTGCAGGCCATCGCGCAATTCAAATCGGCGGACTTGCTGCTGCAAGCGGGACAACTGGCCGCGGCAAAAGCGGAACTGGTCAAAGTAATCAACTTGCCGGACGCGATGGACCACCACGTCGCCGAGGCTCGTCAGCGCATCCAGGAAATTGAGCGGCGCGAGGCTGGTTTGCCGGCGCGCGATACGAATGCCAACCGCTTGCGCTTGCCGCCAACCCCCTCCCCTGGCCTGACGCTGCATGTCTCTCCCAGCGGCGCCGACTCAAACCCCGGCACGGCGGAACGGCCTCTGGCCTCGCTCGAAGGAGCGCGCGACCGGATTCGGTCATTGCGGAAAAGTGGCTCCGTTCCCGCGGGAAGCGCGGTTATCCTCGTGCATGGCGGCGATTATCAGGTCACACATACCCTCACGCTTACGGCGGAGGATTCGGGAACGGAACAAGCGCCGGTCATCTACCGCGCCGCCCCGGGCGAAAAGCCTCGGTTCATCGGCGGGGTTCCGCTTCACGGCTTTCAACCTGTTGCTGACCCGGCCATCTTGAAGCGCCTTCCGGCAAACATGGCCAAAAAGGTCTTGGCGTTGGACCTGAAAACGGCGGGCATCACCAATCTCCTCCCATTGGAGCTGGGCGGGTTTGCCAGCGGACATGGATTCAAGACCCATCCGGCCCACGAGTTGTTTTTCAATGGCCGCGCAATGGCCCTGGCGCGCGGCCCGAATGAAGGCTTTTTGCGCGTCGCCGATGTCGCGGTCAAGGATGGCACGAAAGGTTACGACCGCGAAGGCAGCAAAGTGGGGAAGTTTTTCTACGAAGGCGACCGGCCTGCCCGCTGGGCCGGCGAACCGGACCTGCTTCTCTATGGTTACTGGTTTTGGGACTGGGCGGATTCTTACGAGCGCGTCCAGAGTATTGACACGCAAAAGCGCCTTATCACCTTGGCGCAACCGTGGCACACGTACGGCTACAGCATCGGCGCGCATTTTTACGCCGTCAACGCGCTTTGGGAACTGGACAGCCCCGGCGAGTATTACCTTGACCGGCAAAGCCTGCGCTTGTTTTTCTATCCACCGTCCGATCCGGGGAAGGCATCGATGGAACTCTCACTCCTGGCCGAGCCAATGGTCAACCTCGAGGGCGCCTCGCACGTCCGCTTTGAACGCCTCACCTGGGAATTAGGCTGCCATGACGCTCTCCATGTGACTGGCGGCTCCAACTGCCTCTTCGCCGGTTGCGTGGTGCGGAAGTTCGCCGGAACGGGAATCACCATTACGGGGGGCCAGAAGCACGGCCTGCTCTCCTGCGACATTTACTCCATGGGCCGCGGCGGCGTGGCGCTACATGGCGGCGACCGCAAGACACTCGCCCCCGCGGAGCATTTCGTCGAGAATTGCGATATTCACGACCTCTCCCGCATCGATCACACTTACACCCCCGCCATTGCCCTTGGAGGAGTTGGCATCCGCATCGCCCACAACCGCCTGCACGACGTCTTGAGCAGTGCCCTCAACGTCGGCGGCAACGACATTATCATCGAATATAACGAGGTGTTTAACGCCGTCCTCGAATCCGACGATCAAGGCGGCGTGGACATGTTTGGCGATCCGACCTTCCGCGGCAACGTCTATCGTTTTAACTATTGGCACGACATCGGCGGCCAAGGCAACGGCATGACGGCCAAATGCGGCCGGGCCGGCATCCGGCTGGACGACGCCATTCCCGGCACGCTGATTTATGGCAACGTCCTGCAGCGTTGTTCCACCGGAAAGGACGGCTTTGGCGGCGTGCAAATCAATGGCGGCAAGGACAACGTCATTGACAACAATTTGTTTATCGAATGCGCCGCCGCCATCAGCATCGGTTCCTGGGAACCGGAACATTGGCGGGAATGGACCGCGCCATACCTGACCAACAACCAGATTGACGCCGCCCTTTACCTGCGCCGCTATCCCGCCCTCGCCACGCTCAAGGAGAATGTCACCAGTAACGCAGTCTATCGCAATTTGCTGATTGGGTGCGGCGAGTTGCTCCGCCACCCGTCCAAAGCAATGGAGACTGAAGAAAACACAGTCTTGGCGCACGGCGATACAGCGCTGAAGCCCGGCAACCCACTCCTGAACCGCCCAGGCTTTGCCCGAATTCCGGTGGGTGATTTCGGTTTGTATCCGGACGAATTCCGCCTGGAGGGGCCGGTCGCACGAGATTAGCATGCAGGTCGTTTCGCCTCTCCCACAAGCGGCACGGATGAATGGAGGAGGGCGCAGTTGACAGGATAAACAAGGTCAAACCATTGGCCGTTCCATCGCAGTAGCACCACGACGCCCGCCAGGAAATAACCTGTCGTCCATAGCCACCACGGCCTTGGTTGTTCACACCACGGGTCTGCCCTGATCGCTCGCCATGTGGGAATAAACCCGGAGAGAATGGCGAACTGGACGATTAAGTTGGCGTATTTCGCGGAGCCGTACTGTTTCCAGACGACCACCGCTATGGCACCAATGAGGAGAGCAATGAAATCCATCGGGTCGGGCTGCTTGAATTTCTTGAGGCTGACCGCAAGCACGAATGTCGCCAGGCACAAGCAGATGTTGATGATCGGGATGACGCTTTTCCAAACGTCCCCTGACGCCTTCAGATAGCTTGTAGTGCTCACCCCCGCGATGACAGACCAAATGAGCCAGGTGGCGCCATTCGGCCTGGTCGCGCCCTTAACGACTTGGCGGTTGTAGTCGAGATAGGCAACGGTGTAGGCGACGCCGGAGGCAATCGCCAGAACTTTGCTGGCTTCCACCAAGTTGACATAAAAGTCTTGGATGCGGATGTCGAGAAAGTCTTTGGCTTTTTTTGGCGTTGGACAAGTTACGCATCTTTTTCTCCAGGCGCGGCCTGACATTTTCCGGTGTGGTGATTGCGGGGGCCATCTCTGCCCATTCCGTCCAAGCTGCGCCTGCGGCTCTAACGAAAACCATTACCGCCGCCGCGCTGGCCAAAGGCGCGTCGGCCAGCGGTTCAACCTTAACCCTCATCAAAGGAGCTTTAAAAACTATGGCATGGACAAACCAATCAAGCCTTTCGCGACCCGGTGAGCAGCCCGCCAAGTCCGACGAGGGTCCCAAGGACCCCGCCCACGACCAGCCAAAGAGTCTTATCTGTCGATGTTCCGGTCAGGACCCGCGACACGCCCGAAGCAGCGGAATGGTAGGAGTTCCACGCCAGGCAGAGCAGAACAATTCCTGCCACAAGAAATGCGATTCCAATAATCTGTCTCATAATAGGCAGTGCCTTAGCTATCCTCGTGCCAAGCTCCGATTCTGATTTCCCCCCCCCGAAACCAAGCCCTTGCCGCGCAACTTGCACTCAACACCCAGCTTTCCTAAGGCAAAATGCACTTTCTGCCTCGGCAAAATTACAAACGGAGAAATCCTCGCGCAGAGCCGCAGAGCTGGCGGAGTAAAACAAAAAAAGATTTCTCTGCGCGCTCCGCCCCTCTGCGCGATTTTGCAGTTGTCGAGCCTTGGACCCCGCTTGCCGAGGCAAGTTACTCCTAATGAAATGCCAACCCACACTTTCCTGGGCAAGGAATGCTCTACAAAACTGTTGGCACGGAACTCGCTAAAAGGTCGTTATGACAATCAAATCAGATCCATCCGGGCGGGCGCGGGAAGATGAGAGGGCAGGCAAGGCGCCCTCAACCCAGGCCGGCGAATTCGTCCGCGAGGAGTTTCATCATGTCCGCGAAGGGAAGCACGGCGCCCGCTCCACCAAGCAGGCCATTGCCATTGGTCTTTCCAAAGCCCGTCGCGCGGGAGTCAGGCTGGGTCCTCCGAAAAGAGGTCGGGCGAGTGAATCAGTGCGCCGCCGCGCGGAACGCGACTACGAAAAGGGCCAGCGCGGCCAGGAACGGTCTTCCCGCAAGCGTTCGCGCGCCGTCACCGCGGCCTTGCGGCGTGAAGGGCATCGCGCAGCCTCAACCAGCGCCATTTCCCGCCAAACTCATCAAAGCGGCAGGAAAAGAACCTCCGGCGAACGGTCCGCTTCCGTGCGAAAAGCCGCCAGAACCAGGGCGAAGAATGGGAAATGAGAATGAAAGGGGCTATTGTCAATTGCATAAAGGCGGGTTTCGCGGCGGCGCTTGTGCTGTTGCTGCCCGGCTGCGTCGGGTACGTTGACGGCGACGGCGACGGCGGCGTGGTCGCAGTTGATCCAGTGCCAGGCCCTTATTTTTATGGAGATTTCTACGCCCGCGGCAGGGACGTCCATGCGTTCCATGACCGGGGCTTTCGGAGCCACGGGTTCGCTCATGGAGGAGGACACAGAAGATGAAAAGCCTTATCACCCTCCTGGCTATCCTCGGCTGCGCCGCGGCGGGGCACCTTTTGGGGCAGGAACCGGAGCCAGCGTCAGGGCAACGAACATTCTCCTCGCCAGGAGAGGCGATTAGCGCCCTGCGGACGGCTGAGAGCGCTAAAGATAAAGGCGCTTTGCGCGCAATCTTCGGTCCAGAGTTCGATCAACTTCTAACGGGCGACCGCGCCCAGGATGCGAAAAACGAAGAAAAATTTGCCGCCAACCTTGCGGCAGCCTGCAATCCCGTGCCGGAAGGGAGCGACAAGGTCATTCTCGAAGTAGGAACCAATCATTGGCCGATGCCAATCTCGTTGGTAAAATCCAATGGACAATGGCATTTTGACACGGCCGCCGGGAAAGAGGAAATCGTCATTCGCCATATCGGGAAAGATGAGCTTCACGCCATTGCAATTTGCCATGCTTACGCCAGCGAACAGCATCTAGGCGCCAGTGTGGATGATGCCACGGTGGCTCCCCATCCCGCCCACGGTTACTATTTTCGAGTATTGACCAGGCAAGGGCCGGCCGCGCCCGGAGGGAGAAAGAATTATGTGCATGACGGACGCTTTGAAAACGGATTCGCACTGCTGGCTTACCCTGAACGCTGGGACAAGTCGGGCGTCATGACCTTCATCGCAGGTCAGGACGGGGTTGTTTATGAACGCAACTTAGGGGCCAACACTCCGCGCCTCGCGAGGAGAATCAAAGCGTATAACCTCGGCAACGATTGGAAGCGGGTTGAGGATGAGGGAATTCTGAGCACGGACGCCGGGCAGTGAACTCAAAAACAAACAAATCACAAGGTTTAATATGATTACTATGCCTATCCTCGCGGTGGCTCCCATGTTTGCCGCAGCCGGTTATTCATTGGTTTACCTCCTGGCCGGAGGCGGTCTGGGCGGGGCGATTCTCATTTTTATTGTCGCCAAATTGCTGGGAAAATAGGCCTGGCAGAGTCTGGGACGGATCATCGCTGGGAGCGGCAGGCGCTCCCTTTGCTTTTGGATCATACATTAGGAATCCTATTTGACAAAATCAACGTGCCGCCCAAAATTGGATTTCGAAAATGGATGAAACCGAACATCAAAAGCATCCTAAAAGCGTTTTCCATTGAGTTGCCGCTTTATGCCGCGTTGGTCCTCGGATACGGCTTTCTCGTTCTGCATTTCCTTGGCAAATGGCTGTTCTATCTGTTCCAGGAAGAGCGAAAGACTTACGCCGCCGCAGCTTTGCTGCTGATCATTGGCCAAGGGTTTGTGCTGGAAATCTGCGGGCGCGCTCTCCTGGAATTCGTCATGGGAAAAAAGGGGAAATAGATGGATTTCCAGATTTCCCACACTCACATAAGCCCCGTGTGGCTGGTGATGGTGGGTTTTGTGGTGGGGATTTTCGGCGGTTTTTTTGGCGTCGGCGGCAGTTTTCTGGCCGGGCCCGCTCTCTTCGGACTCGGTGTCCCGATGAACTTTGTGGTGGGAACAGATCTGGCCCACATCGTCGGCAAATCCATCGTCGCGGCGCGGAAGCATGGCAGCCTCGGAAACATCGACCTCAAGCTGGCTGGATTCATGGTCATTGGAACGATTGCCGGTGTCGAAGGCGGCGCGCAGTTGATTCAATACTTAAAAAAAACGCCTCACATCGACGCTGTCGTCGGAACCAGTTTCATTTTTCTGCTCGTTGGCATTTCCGGATTTATGGCCTGGGAGTGCCGCAAAACATTGCAGATGCAGCGGGCCGAAAAACGATCAGGGAAAAGCACAGGCTCGGCCAGACTCGACATCTCGGCTTTTCGGCATGTGGCGAGAATCATCCAGGAATTTGGCCTCCCTCCCTTCATTAATCTCCCGACCTCCGGGTTAAAACGCATCTCCGTCTGGTCGATCCTGGCTGTTTCCTTATTCGGCGGATTCTTTAGCGGCTTTCTCGGCGGGGGCGCAGGCTATATTCGCATGCCGGCCATGGTTTACCTGCTGGGCGTGCCCACGCACGTGGCCATTGGCACCGATCTTTTCGAGATCATTATCTCCGCCGGTTATGGCACCCTCACGCACGCTTTAAAGGGAAATGTGGACATTCTGATCGCGTTGATCATGCACACCGGGGCAGCCATCGGGGCGCAAATCGGAGCCACCATGACCCAGTACTTTACTGGCGTGCGCATCCGGTTGGCCTTCATTCCCCTGCCGCTCATTGGCGCGGCGATCATTCTTCACGGTCTATGGGCCGGTCAACCCGCAAAATAACGATCCAGAGGGCAAAAGGCACGATTTCGGGCGTTTTGCACGGGCCCAAAGGCTGTCAACTGGATTGCCCGCAAGCGGATTTGTTTGGCATAAAAAAAGCTTGGAGGATTCCCGATATGAGCATCGGTGGAATCCTTTTGGTTATTTTAATCTTAATTCTTCTCGGAGTCATTCCGACCTGGCCCCACAGCCGGTCGTGGGGCTACGCGCCCAGCGGCACCGTCGGCACATTGCTCGTCATTGTCATCATTCTGCTTTTGCTTGGCTATATTTGACATACCCGCGTCCGGGCAAAAAACACCTTGAAAGCCTTCCATTGCGACCCTTGCGCCAGCCTCGTTTTCTTTGAAAACAGCAAATGTGTCAAATGCAACCATCAGCTTGGTTTCCTGCCCGATTCCTGTGACTTGGGCGCCTTGGAACCCGCGGATAACCGTCTTTGGCGGACAACGGCAACCGCGGCCAAAAATCGTCTCTACCGCCTTTGCGACAACGGCCGACAATATCAGATTTGCAACTGGATGGTCGCGACCGACGACGCCAACCCGCTTTGTCTCTCGTGCCGCTTGAATGCGCTGATTCCCGACATGTCCGTCGCGGGCAATCAGGACCGTTGGCACCGCTTGGAAATGGCCAAACGGCGTGTCATTTACACGATCCTCCGGCTCGGCCTGCCATTGACCGCCTTGGAAAAAAGACCCTCCCTCCGTTTTAATTTTGTTGCTGATGTCCCCGGCGCGCCGCCTCTCACCACCGGCCACACCAATGGTTTGATTGTCGTTAATATCGCCGAAGCTGACGATGCGGAACGCGAGCGACGGCGGGTAAATCTGCATGAACCCTACCGGACGCTGCTGGGACATTTCCGCCACGAAATCGCCCATTACTTTTGGGACAGGCTGGTCGCGGATGGGAAGTGGCTGCTTGGTTTCCGTAAATTGTTCGGCAACGAAACTGCCGACTACGCGGGCGCTTTAAAGAAACATTACTCACAAGGGCCGCCGCCGGATTGGCAGACGCGGCACGTCAGCGCCTATGCCGCCGCCCACCCTTGGGAAGACTGGGCGGAAACGTGGGCGCACTACTTCCACATAATAGATATGACAGAAACCGCGCAAAGCTACGGCATCACCCTGGCCCCAAACCACCCGGCGGCGGCTTCGATGATCTCGCACCCGGTGAGTCCCTACGATTTTCAAGCCGATTTCGACTCCGTCCTGCAGAATTGGTTCCCGCTGACTTACGCGCTCAACGCGATCAACCGGGGCATGGGGTTGCTGGACGTTTATCCCTTCGCGCTTTCCACAGTGGCGATCGACAAGCTCAAGTTCATTCACGAAGTAATAAAGGGCAGCCGTGGGAAGACAGCGAATTAATTGCGCATGGCTCATCGTGTCGCTGTGCGCGGCGCCGCTGGCGCGCGGGCAGCAAACGAACGCGCTTCCCTCCGCGCCGGCCATCGTCCTTCCTAAATCCGTCCCTGATCCCATTGGGCCGGTCAACCGTGCTTTTTGGGATTTCAACAAGGGCCTTATGACCGGCGTGCTCAAACCCACAGCCGAGGCTTATCGCTTTGTCATTAGAAAGCCGGTGCGCACCGGCCTCGCCAAGATGGGCCGGAACCTCAATTATCCGGACCGTTTGATCAATAATCTTCTGCAGGGCAAATGGACGGGCGCGCGCGAAGAGACTTATCGTTTTCTTTACAACAGCACCGTTGGCCTGGCGGGCTTTTTTGACCCGGCGACTCGAATCAGAATCCCCAAAGCCGACGCGGACTTTGGGCAGACTTTCGGCCAATGGGGCTGGAAACCGCAATGTTTCCTCATGCTGCCTGTTTATGGCCCGAGCAACGAGCGCGATGCCGTTGGCCTCGGCGCGGATACCGCTTCCAATCCCCTCCTCTACACCTCCCCATACAATTCGTCGCGGACAACGAAACGGGCCTGCGCGCCAACAAAAAAATCCGGATCATCGCCAACGAAAACGATTTTCTTCTTTCCCCCGTGGATTTGACCTGGCTCCACGCCACCTTCCCTCCAGCACAATTGACTGTCTTCCCCGAAGGCGGCCACTTGGGAAACCTGCGCAATATCGACGTGCAAAAGACAATCGTCGGAATGCTGGGGGATTTAAATAAGCCAGCTCACAATTAAAGCAGCAGAGGTCGGGCGCCCAAGGCGCCCAACAAAACCATTGTCATTTTCATGATTCGCCAGCATCCTTGTCTCGAAGGGGCCGTCGCGGGTCGATGGCCATAGGCAAAATCCCAAGTTGCTGTGCGTCAAACCGCACGCTCCATCGACTACAAATCTCGAGAATATGCCAGAAATCTGTTCAATCCTCCGCAGGACTGAGTTCGCCCCAAGCTTTGCCCCGCGCCCCGGCGTCACGCACGTGTTATTTGATTTCGACGGCACCCTCTCGCTCATCCGGCAAGGCTGGCCAGAAGTCATGGTGCCAATGTTCGTTGAGATGCTTCCGCCGCGCCCCGGTGAGACGGAGGCGGACCTCCAACAGCTCGCGCTCGACGACATCATGCGCCTTAACGGAAAGCAAACGATCTACCAAATGATCCAGCTCGCCGAGCGCATTCGCGAACGGGGCGGCCAGCCACGCGAGCCACTGTGGTACAAGCACGAATACCTGCGACGCCTGGACGGCCGCATCAGCTCACGCCTTGCGGGATTGCGCACCGGCTCGATCCCCCCGGACGACCTGCTCGTCTGGGGCTCCCGCATGTTGTTGGAAGACCTGTCGCGCCGCGGGCTGAAACTCTATCTCGCCAGCGGGACGGATGAAGTCTTTGTGAAAGAGGAGGCTGGGTTAGTCGATGTGGCGCGCTATTTTGGCCCGCACATCTACGGCGCGCAGGACAATTACAAAACCTTTTCCAAGAAAATGGTCATTGACCGAATTCTGCGCGAAAACAATATCCCGGGCGGGCAACTGATGGCCTTTGGCGATGGCTATGTCGAAATCGAGAACACCAAACAAGCGGGCGGACTGGCCATTGCGGTGGCGAGTGACGAAGCTCACAACGGCTCGGGCCGCATGGATGAGTGGAAGCGCCAGCGATTGGCCGCGGTCGGAGCCGATGTAACTATTCCCGATTATCACGACGCGGCAAAGTTACTAAGACGAATCTTCGACGAAGACAGGAAATAACGCTCCCTCTGGGCGCGTCTATGGGTTTTGGGGGCGGCGGAACACTTTGAACGTGGCGGCCTGGTCCACGCATTTGATCACCATTTCGTCTATGTTAACGCGCGGGGGACGCGCCGCCACCCAGACCAGCGCTTCCGCCACATCCTCCGCCACCAACGGATGGACCCCTTCATAAACTTTGTCCGCTTTCGCCTCATCGCCTTTAAACCGAACCATGCTGAAATCGGTCCGCGCCAGGCCCGGGTCAATTGTCCCCACGCGGATGCCAGTGCCGTTGAGTTCCAGGCGCAAGGCTTCGGTGATTTTCAGTTCCCCCGCTTTGGCCGCGCAATAGGCTGCCCCGCCCTCGTAAGCAAAGCGGCCGGCCACCGAACCGATGTTCAATATGGAACTGCCCGCGTCCTTGGGCATCATGGGCAGAACGGCCCGCGTCACGCGCAGCAGCCCCAGGACATTCGTTTGCAACATCGCCTCCCAATCCTCGTCCCGGCCCGTCGCCACCGGGTCCAAACCGTGCGCTCCGCCGGCATTGTTAATGAGCACGTCCACCGCGCTCGTCTTGGTGCGCGCCCATTGCACAAACTCTTCCACGCTGCTCGTTTTGGTGACGTCCAGCGCGTGAACCAACACTTTAGGCGACCCCGCCCGCCGCGCGGCCTCCGCCGCGGTTTCCAGCCGGTCCAGACGGCGCGCCCCCAAAAGCAATTGGCAGCGCAAAGCGCCGAAGGCGGCGGCCGCCGCCGCGCCAAACCCGCTCGAAGCTCCTGTAATCAGAACCCACTTTCCAGCCAATGAAGAGGCCATGATTCAAAACTAGCCCAAGCAACGCCTCGGCACAACAACAAGCGAAACGGAACTACGGAACTTGTCCGGCCCCTGCCCAGACACACGCAAAATCCTCCTGAGAAATCGGCCCTTCCACGGTCACCCATTTCCGTCACCATTGTGCGGCTTCCCGGGAGCGGGCGATTCCCCCTGTCAACTCTTCGGGCCGCTCCACGTTCACCCGTCTTCTCGGCAAGCTATGAGGGTAGTGCCTCTGCACGTAGTCAATCAGTTTCTCCCGGATTTCACAGCGCAAGTCCCATGCTTTGCTCGAATCTGCCGCGGTCGCCAGGACCCGAAGTTGCATGGTTTGCTCCGTGGCATCGCTGACCTGCAAGTTCCAGAATCGTTTGTCCCAAAGCGCGCTGGATTCCACGATTTTGCCAACCGCCGTCCGCAGTTCCGCGACGGGCAGCGTATAGTCCGTCCACAGGAAAACGGAGCCTAGAAGCTGCGCGGAGACACGGGTCCAATTCTGAAACGGCTTCTCAATAAAGTAGCTCAGGGGCAGCACTAAGCGCCGATCATCCCAAATGTGGATCACCACATAGGTCAAGGTGATTTCCTCCACCCGGCCCCATTCCCCCTCGACGACCAAAACATCATCCATCCGAATCGGCTGGGTGAGCGCGACTTGGATGCCCGCGAACAGGTTGGCCAGCGTGTGCTGTGCGGCAATCCCCAGCACGATCCCCGCCGCTCCAGCCGACGCCAAAATCGTCGTCCCGAGCCGTCTGACTTCCTCGAACAGCATGAGCACCGAGGCCATGGCAAAAACCGCGATCAGCACATACATCGTCTTCCCAATGACATGCACCTGCGTAAAAACCCTGCGGGCTTGAAGATTGTCCGCCACATGAATATCGTACTTTGTCAGGACGGCTTGCTCGCCCAATTTCACGCCCTCAAAGAGAATCCAGGTAATGGCCACAATCACCAGGATGCTGCTGCCCTTTGCCACGATGCCCGCCCAGTTCTGCGGCAATCCGATCACCGGCAACGCGAAGATGATGCCCACGACCGGCAAAATGACGCGGAAACTGCGCGCGATCAGGGGTGCCACCACCAGATCGAGTTTCGACTTGCCCTTTGCCGCCCATGCCACCAGCAAGGCTTCCAACACACGGGTCAGCCGGAAAAAAAGCCAGAACAGCGCCCCGAACAATCCTAAGCAAAATGCGTTGTCAATAAGGACCGCCGCCCTCTCCACCGCGGCGCCGGCGCTCAGCTTCATCAGCAGCAGGGTGGCGGAGAGGTAGGCGCCAGAAACCCAAATGAGCATACGCAAAGGCCCCGCCAGCGCATCCAGCAATGTGTGAAGAATGGCATTTGGCCCGGCCTTTTCATCTGCCTCTTTGTGTTTATGCCGGAGAAACAAGCTGGAAAGGCCGTCGGCCATCAATATCAGCACGACCACCCAAGCCGCCACCCCTATATCCTCCCAACGTAATCCCCAAAACGCCTCGTGATGAACCCCCGGCCCAAAAAGATGTTCCATCAGCCGCGTTAATGCCCCATCGATGCCGCCGTCCCATGCCGTAAAATCGCTTCCACGCAACATCTTCCAAGCTTATCAGTGGCTCAGGGTTATGCTATTGGCCATCGTCCGAAGAAGGCCTCAGCGAACCACTGATAGAACGATAGACCCAATACCCTAGTTTCAGCCGGTCATCAGCCCCGATTGCTTTTCCACCAAATGTATATTATGATTGCTTCTGAGACACACCGCTGTGCTGAGTGCGAGAAAATCTTTGTTATCAAGTTTTTTTATGAACGCGCATGAAAACAGTTTTTGGATTGAGCCGGCATCGGACCCTGCAATAGGCGAGCCGCCTGCGTTGCTCGAAGAGGCCCCCGATCAAGTGGAAGCAGTCGATCCCCCCAACCCGTCTTCCGTGTTTGGCGATCCGCCAGCCTTGGAAGACACGGGCGGCAATCACTTAACAGCGTTGGACGACTGGTAACTAATAAGCGGGTCTGGTTAATGGACTACCACGCGAAAAAGGGCGTAAGCAAATACTCCTTCCGCGACGAGAAAGACCGCGAACGACACTGGCGGCAGAACATGATCGAGGATGTACTCGATGGTCTCTGAAAATAGTCGTCCGATTTCCATACTTTTTGCCTAGCAATCCCCGCGCCATCCCGAGAGTTTTTTACAAAATCTGCCGCCTGCCGGGCCTTTGGCGGTGATTGCCGGCTAAGGCGTATCATTAATTCCGAACGCCTGTCCTCGTTTTGGACACTGTCTCACGCGCCGATGGGCACATCCTGGCTGCGCCGGCGCAGAAAGAGCGCTCCAAGACTCAGCCCGCAGCAGATCCACCCAAACCAGTCGCCATAGCGATTGTAGATGGTTTGCGGGTGTTCGCCCGGCCCAGCCAAGGGAATCGTAATGGTCATGGACCCGCGCCCATAAATGCTCCCGCCCTTCTCTTCGATCTGACGCATGCGCCCTTGCGCATCCACCCAGCAAGTCAGCCCATTATTGGCGCACCGCACCAGCGGCATCCCATTCTCCACCGCCCGAAAAACCGCGCTGGCCGCCTGTTGCATTTGTTCGGGTCCTTCCCCAAACCAGCCATCATTGGTGAGATTGATCAAAAAGTCGGTATCCAGGCCGGCATGTTCGCGCGCCTCCCCTGGAAACATGTCTTCAAAACAGATCAACACCGAAGTGGTGGCGTCAGGATGCGACAACTTGAACGCCACCGGACGGTCCCCTGGCGTATAATCCTCCATTTCTGGAGTCAGCCATTTCAAAAAAGGCAGCCATTTTCTCAAAGGCACATATTCCCCAAAAATCACCAGACGCCGTTTATGATAGACGGCTTGAACCTCTCCTTTAGGGCTGATCACCACGCCGCTGTTATAGAGGGCATTGGCCCCGGAGGCCTGCCTTTCCGTCAAGTCCGTGCAAAAAATCAGCCAGACGTGATGGCGGGCGACGAAATGGCCGATGGCTTGCTGGTTTTCCGGGCTGAGGTTGGGAACTGCCGACTCCGGCCATAGCAATAGGTCCGCCGGCTCCGCTGCCAATGCCTGGTCGGAAAGGTCGAGCAATTGCCGAAAACGCGCTTCATCCGCGTTGGGATCAAAAATCAGAGTTTGCGGAATGCTCGGCTGCACCAACGCCACTCTTATAGTCCGTCCGGCGGAGCCGATATGCGCGATCTTCGTCATTCCATAGCCGGTTACCCACGTCACGGCCAACAAGGGCAAGGCCACATCGCTCCAGATTCGTTGCGTGGAAGGCTGCCGCGCCAATCCCAGCATGGCCGCGAGAAGCGCAACCGAAAACCAGACCATGAGAAACGACACGCCATAGACACCCGTCACGGATGCAATCTGCGTGACCGGAATCAGCCGGTATTGGGACACCGCGAGAAAATTCCATGGAAAACCCCCCAATACCCGCCCTCGCGCAAACTCCAGGGCCGTCCACGAAGCCGCGCAAAGAAATGCCCAGGTGATGCGTTGCCAGGCTGACGTCAGAAGGAATTGGTCAATGACTTCGATCAATGACGAGTCCCCCGCTGTTTCTTCCGTCGGAAAGACTCTCCAGCAAAACCAAACCCAAAGCCCAAAGTACGCCGCGCAATAGGCACTCAACGCCACCCAAGCCAGCGCTGGCGCCAGGGGAAAACCATGCCATGTGAAAGGCATGGCCAGCAGCCAATACAAAGAGGCAAGAAAGTGTGCCAACCCCGCCGTAAAGCCCACCCGGAATGCCCTCGCCCCTCTCCAACCCAAGGCGCAAAACAATATCATCCCGGGTCCCACCCATGCCGCTCCGTCCAATTGCGCGGGCGCAAACCCCAAACTCGCCACGACTCCCGCTGTCGCCGCCAGCCCATAACGGCCCGCGACGCCAGGCTCAATGGATAGTCTCTTCACTCTCAACAGGGTGGGCCAAAGCGATTTAGTTTGCCAGCGTTCTATATTCAGTGGGATAAAACTGCCCGTGTGTTCTACGCGCTCGACTTCCGGCACGGAACCGGCATCCCCCAGGGCCCTCGGCTACCGGATGCCGGCGGAGTGGGAACCTCACGCCGCCACCTGGCTGACTTGGCCACGGCCGGACGGCATCAGTTTCCCCGGCAAATATGATCCCGTCCCACCCGTCTATGCGGACGTGATCCGGCATTTGGTCAAAGTGGAGGACGTGAATATCAATGTCTGGGACGACGACGTGGAAGAAACAGCGCGCCGCCTCTTGCGTGCCCAGGCTGTCCCTCTGGAACGGGTCCACTTCCACCCTTTCCCTTCCTACGAGCCGTGGTGCCGCGATCATGGCCCCGTTTTTTTGGTGCGCGACAGCCCCCCGCGTCGCGACCGCGCGATCGTTGATTGGGCCTATAATGCCTGGGGCGGAAAATATCCCCCTTACGATCTCGACGACGCCATTCCACAACACGTCGCCCGGCTTCGCCAATTGCCCCTTTTCTCGCCCAGCATGATTCTGGAAGGCGGCTCCATCGAGGTCAACGGCCGCGGCACCGTCCTGACGACGACTTCCTGCCTGCTCAATCGCAACCGAAATCCGAACCTGGACAAAGCGCAAATTGAGCAAAACCTCATGGACTATCTCGGCGCTCACCAGGTTTTATGGCTGGGCGACGGCATTATCGGGGACGACACCGACGGACATATCGATGACCTCGCCCGTTTCGTCAACCCTTCAACCATCGTCACAACGGTTGAAGAAGATCCCGCCGACGAAAACTATCCCATTCTCCAGGAAAACCTGCAAAAACTCCGCGCCTTCCGCGATGCAAATGCCCAGCCTTTCCGCATTGTCGAATTGCCCATGCCCGGCCTGGTTGAACATCAAGGACAGCGCCTCCCAGCCACCTATGCCAACTTCTACATCGCCAACGGCTTGGTCCTGGTCCCGACCTATCGTCATAAAAACGACCGCGTCGCGTTGGAGATTTTGCGGCGTGAATTTCCCCAGCGCGAAGTGGCAGGCATTGATTCCACCGAGTTGATCTGGGGCCTTGGTTCTTTCCATTGCATCACCCAGCAAGAACCGGCGGAGCTTCCGCCACAGACCAGCACAGAAGCGCACAGATCAAGAGTATATCTGTGAAAATCTGTGCATATCTGTGGCTATTCTAGCAGCGATGCTCTTGACACAGCGCCTGACAGCACTCGAAAAACCGAAAAACCGCCTTGTCTTTGGCCCCGGCGTGCGGGATGCTATTGAGGCTCTCCAATCAGGGCCGATGACTGTGCGTTAAGGATATGTCCCAAAACTTGATTTCCTTCCTGAAGCGCTGGCTGATTACCATGGTGGCAGTCATGCTGGCTGCAAGTATTGTCCGCGGCATACATTACACAACCGGAGGTTTGCTCATTGCGACGCTTTTGCTCGGCTTGCTCAATGCCTTTGTTCGCCCAATCATGCTGGTTCTATCGCTGCCACTGCTGGTTTTTACGCTCGGCCTTTTCATCCTCGTAATTAACGCCTTGCTGCTCTACTGGGTGGGGCACATTCTCCGTGATTTTCACGTCGATTCCTTTTGGGCGGCTTTCTGGGGATCGCTCATCATCAGCATCGTTTCCATGCTGCTCAACACTCTGACCAAAGGCGGAGGCCCGCGAGTTGAGCTTCATCGCGGCCGGCCAAGGCCACCGCCGCCGAGCGATGACGGCGGACCCGTTATTGATGTCTAAGGCTCAAGGACCGTTAAACTGGTAAGCCGCACGCAAGGTTGGAACACCGCGCCGGAGGAAACCGCGCTCAAAATCAGTCATCACCGCCGCGAGAGCTTCGGGCGTCGGGACTTCTTTAAAGGATGGACAGGCGGCAAACGCCTTTGTCATCCGCGAAAAATAATCCGCGTCATCCGTGCGCAAATAAACCGCGCCACCCGCCGCCAGAGCCTGGCCGGCCAGCTTGGGAAAACGCTCATTGATCAGCCGGTGCCTTTGATGTTTGCGCTTGGGCCATGGGTCGGGAAAATAAACGTGCAGCGCGTGAATCGACCGTGGCGGCAGCAACCAATCCAAAAAATAGGAGGCTTCAATTCGCAGCAACCGCAAGTTCGCCAAATTCAGCCGCTGGCCTTTTCGATCCAATTTGCGCAACCGTCCCAGCAGCCGCTCGACACCGATAAAATTGCGCTCCGGGTGAAGGGCGGCATATTGCGCCAAAAATGAACCGTCGCCGCTGCCCAGTTCCACTTCCAGCAATTGCTGGTTTGCGAACAAACGCGCCAAGTCGAGCCGCTCGACAATGGACGCCAGCGGATAAACGAGAGACGAAACGGCCGGCGCGGAAATCTCAGTGTTCAATCAGGCGCAATTGAATGTTTTTCGCCGCTCCCGTCGTGGCATAGGTGGCGACGCCCAGAGGTTCCGAAAGATAAATTGACCCTGGCCGCAAGGAAACTTTTCGCCCCGCGATGGACGCGTCGATGATCCTTTTGTCATCCAGCCAGGCCTCAATTTTGGCCGCCGTCACGCGCACAAGAATGTGATACCAATGGTCATTGGGGAAAAACATGCTGCGAGTGGTTTCGTTTTCCGAGGCATCCTGGCCATCGAGGCTGGAAAGCCCCACCAGACCGCCGCCCCAGCCGCCCAGGATCAGGCTGCAAGAGGAATCAGCCACGGGAAAAGTCAGCCCGCAAAAAAAATCGCTCCCCTCCAGCTTGATGGCATCCAGAGAAATCTCGTAATCGATCTTTGGCAGCGGGCCATTGGTCCAGTTGACGCCCGTCAGTTCAGCCCCCATCGCCATTTTGATTTCGCCATCCTGGACCGTTACCTCGCCATGCCCGCCGAAATCCGTCGCCGCCCAATTATTCAAGGTCTTCCCGTCAAATAGAGGCCTCCATTGCGTCGTCCAGTGGTTGGCGCGAGGCGCGAAGGCGATGGCTACCGGCGGGGGCGGAGGCGGTGGCGGGGGCGGGGGTGGCGGAGGATCATGCCTATGGTGGCTGGCGCAGCCGGCAAGGAGCAGAAGCGCCACGCAAACAAGGCGCTCAATCTTCTGTCTCCAATCTACTAAATCGGTTCGTCCGTGCATCTTGGTTCGCAGCTTAGACCGCGAGGGTGTCTGTTAAAAGCGCAAAAGCTTCGATCAGTAGGAACCCAGGGTGTTGCCGCGCATCTTTTTGACTGTCCTGCATCTTTTTGACTTGCCTGACAGCCTCCGATCTTGTATTGTCTGCGGCAGTAGCCCAAAAAATCACTAATAACGACGGTCAATCGTGAAGCACTTTTATGACAATTAACAGACGCTCGCGTACCGATGGCGGTTTTACTCTGATCGAGTTGTTGGTCGTCATCGCCATCATCGCCATTTTGGCCTCCATGCTGTTGCCCGCGTTGTCCCGGGCCAAAACCCAATCCCAAGGAATCCTGTGCATGAACAACACCCACCAGTTGACCATGGCTTGGATCAGTTACTCTCATGACTTCAGAGACTGCCTCGTTCTCAACGATAATAACGACAACGACGCCAATACCCCGGGAACGTGTTGGTGCGTCGGGCAAATGGACTGGTCCGTGACGACCGACAACACCAATTACATGCTGCTGGGCAACCCGAAATACGCCCTGTTGGCCCCCTATTACGCCAACGGATGGCAGCTCTACAAGTGTCCGGCCGATACCTTCCTGGCGTCTGACCAAGTCAGGGCGCATTTTCCCGAGAGGGTCCGCAGTGTTTCCATGGACGCTTGGTTGGGCCAGGGGGAAAAATGGTCGGGCTTGGGCTACACCATCGCATTGAAAAAAATGACCGATTTGGCCAACCCCGCGCCGAGCATGACGTGGGTTCTGGTGGACGAGCATCCGGATAGCATCAACGACGCCATGCTTTACATCGATGCGAAGTATAAGAGCACCGCTGGAAGCTTCAATGATGTGCCGGCCAGCACCCACAACAAGGGTTGCGGGTTCAGCTTTGCCGATGGGCATTCGGAAATTCATAAATGGGCCAATGACAAGAATTGGATCAGGCCCGTCACCTACCAAAGCGTGGGCGACGCTCAAGCCGGCCCCATTGATTACACTTGGCTGGCGCAGCGCACCCCTGGTTATACGGGAGTGGATTAAAAAGCCCGCTGTTTCGGAAGGCTCAGGCCCCTCAACCTTGCGGTGCCGTGCGACTTACAGGTGATGATGGTTTTTGAACCTCGCAGCCGCTACTTTGCACCAGCACCAACGTCCTCGCCGTCATTGAAAAGCGAGCGGACATAGGCTGCGACTTTTTGCCGGTCTGCCTTGGAAAGTTGGTCGCGCCAGGATGGCATGGGCGTGCCGGGAACCCCATCCTGCAAGACCAGCAAAATGTAATTCAAGTCAGGCTGCTTCAGTTTGAAATTGGCGGGCGGCGGAAGGAGCATCGCCGCGTTCACGCCGTTGCCATCCGCAGCCTCGCCATGACATGGGGCGCAATTGTGCAGGAACAGTTGTTTGCCGTGTTGGATGGTCTCGGCGGGGATATGGTCAGGCTCGTTGCGGGGGTGCAACGTTTCGACGAACTTCACCACTGCCGCCAAGTCCGTTGCGGGCAAACCGCGCCACGACGGCATGGAGGTCCCGCGCTTTCCATTCCAGAGAATCCGGCTGACGAGTTTTTCGGAGTACCGCGAGGCGGCCAGGTTTTCGGCTTTACGGAACAGGACCGGGCTGATAAATCCGTCGCCGCGACCAGCAGCCCCGTGGCACCCGGCGCAATCTTGCGCGAATAAATCAGCACCGTGTTTTACTTCTTCCCGCGCCTCGACCGGGTCAGCGGGAAACCTTAGACGCGGAGCCGTTTCGACGTAGCGCGCCAGTTTGGGTTTTGTGGACGAACCGTCTTCGTCGTCATCGGCGGGTGATGCGGCGACCGTTGTTGGGCTGTTGATGGCAACCAGGTATCCCACGATCGCCTGGCGCTGGTCCGCGTCCATTTGCGCTCCGTAGTTCTTGGACATCTTGTCCACCTCCTCGGTCCATTTGCCTTCCGAAAAAGGCGGTTGCATCGTGACGTACCGCGGAGAATGGCAACTCGCGCAAACCATCATAAACTCGTCGCGCCCGGGGGCGCTGGGCAAATCCGGCTCAAAATGCGGCAAGGTAATGGAGCGGGTTTCGGGCGCGGCACTCGCGGCAGGGTCGGGCGCGTTGTTTGCGGCGGACGCGACAAAACCAGAAGCCGCAAACCAAACGACCGCTGCATAAGAGAATGGCAGTTTCCACGCGGCCATATCAGAAGACCTCCACTTCGGTTTGCTCAATGACATTTCGCATGTAACCGCCACGATTCCATAGGCTGCCGGTTTGTTGCTGAGCGGCATTGTTAAAAGCCCTCACTTTCAACGAATACTTCCCGGTTGCCGGTGGCGCCCAATTGAGCCGCCAGCGCCGCCATGAGTATTTCCCCAAATCAGGATCCAATTGAGCCATTTGCCAATTTGCGCCGCCATCCACGGACACCTCGACGCGCTGGATGCCGCTGCCGCTGTCAAAGGCGATGCCCTGAACGTCAAAGGGCGCTTTGGCCGGCAATCGCTCCCCTGGTTCCGGACGAACAAAAAGGGAACGAAGGGTCATCCGGCTGATCGGCGTGGTCTCCGTAGAGAGATGTCCGGAAGATTCATTGCCGTCAGGGGAAGCGGGGACACGATAAGCTTTCTCCATCCAAAAACCGTGAAACTTCTCGGGCAGCACCTGGATTTCGTTGAGCGCCTTGACCCAATAGGTTGCGTACCACCCCGGCACCACCAGGCGAAGCGGAAACCCGTTCAGTATCGGCAATTCGGTCCCATTCATTTCGTACGCCACCATGACCTCGCCATCTTTGGCGTGGTCGATCGACAGCGCTTTGACAAACTTCGGAGTCGCGGACAGCGCTGGGCGATCCAGCCCGCCGAAGCTGACCTCGATGGCTCCCGTTTTGACACCAGCGCGATCGAGCAAGTCCCGCAACGCCACCCCTGTCCAACGGGCGTTTCCCATCGCACCATTTTTCCATTGGCCGCCCGGCACGCGCGGCGCAAAGAAGCTCCTGGAATTGCCTGAGCATTGGTTGACGGCGACCAGAGACACGGCCTCGAACTGGCTCCGCAAATCGGCCAACGACAACGCTACCGGTTTCTCGACGTGGCCGGAGATTTGCAGGCGAAATTCCCTCGTGTTGACGGAGGTTGGAATGCCCTCCAAATGCCAGCGGACGTAAAAGGCTTCGTTGGGAGTGAGATCCTCGCGAAAGTAACGCAAGGGAGTCTCCAATTGCGGCGGACGGTCGGTCCTCAGTATTAGCTCCAGTTTTTCGGGAAACCTGACGAGTTTTTCAACCGGGACTGGAGACTCGCCGGCGACCGGTGGCGTGAACGGAGACGCTAGAACCGACGCGCCAACAACACCGGCCGCGCGCACGAAATCGCGGCGGCTCAACCGAGCAATTTTAAGATTTTCCATGACGGAGTCGAACCGACGCTGGGAATTCTGCGCTGATTGACCGGACAATTCAAGGAAGTCGCGACGCTTGCAAAACCGCGCCTATTTCCGCCTTACGCTTGTAGGCCATAAAGTAAAGCACCGGCACCGCCATCCGACTGATGAGGAGCGAGGCGATCTCACCCGCCATCAGGGAAATGGCAAGCCCCTGAAATATGGGGTCCGCCAAAATGACGCTGGCACCTACAACGACTGCCAAGGCGGTTAGCAGCATGGGACGGAAACGAACTGCTCCCGCATCCACTACGGCGTCGGCCAGCGGCATTCCTTCCGCCAGCCGCTGCTCGATGAAATCCACCAGGATGATGGAATTGCGCACGACGATGCCGGCCCCGGCCATGAAGCCGATCATCGAAGTGGCGGTGAAGAACGCGCCAAGCAATCCGTGCGCGGGCATGATGCCGACCAAAGAGAAGGGAATGGCCACCATCACAATGAGCGGCGTGAGAAAGGACCGAAACCAACCGACCATCAAGATAAAGATGAGCACCAAACAGGCGGCGAAGGCGCTTCCAAGGTCACGAAAAACCTCAATCGTAATGTGCCATTCGCCGTCCCATTTAATCGAGGGTTGGTCGTCTGTAAACGGTTGCACGGCGTTCAATACTTTCAGCGTCGCGCCCGAACCTCCGAACTCCCGCGTGTCGAGCGCTTTCAAAGCCTTGTTCATGTTCAAAATCGCATAGACGGGGCTTTCGACTACTCCGGCCACATCGCCGATAACATAAGTCACGGGCATTAGGTTCTTGTGATAGATGCTCTTGTCCACCGTGGTTTGCCGCACCTTCACCAGTTCGCGCAAGGGCACGAGGGGCGCGGCGGGGTTGTCAACCGCACGGACTCGCAAGGCCAGCAATTCATCCGTCGTGGTGCGGCTCTCCCGCGGAAGTTGCAGCACAATGTCCACGTCTTCTTTTTCCTGCGGCACATGGAGCAAGTCCACGGCTTGACCGCCAACCGCGATGCGCAGCGTTTCGGCGATGGATTCCTCGCTGAGGCCGTTCAATGTTGCCTTTTCCTTATCCACCACAAAGCGCGCCTCTGGTTGATCCGCCTCGATATACCAGTCCGTATCCACCACGCCTGGTGTGCTCTTGAAAATGCCGATGACCTTGTTCGCCAGAGCCAGGCGGCTTTCTTCCGTCGGCCCGTAAATCTCGGCGACGAGAGTTTGCAGCACGGGCGGGCCGGGCGGCACCTCCGCCACGGCGACGCGCGCGCCGTACTTGGCGGCGATGGCCGCGACCCGCGGACGGATTCGTTTGGCGATGTCGTGGCTCTGGGCTTTGCGCTCGTTTTTTGACACCAGGTTGATTTGCAGGTCGGCGATATTGGCGCCACGACGCATGAAATAATGCCGCACCAAGCCATTGAAATTGAAGGGAGATGCCACGCCGGTGTAAATCTGATAGTCCGTCACTTCAGGCTCGACCCGCACCGCCGCGGCGATTTCCCGCGCGCACTGCGCCGTACTTTCCAGGGCGCTGCCTTCCGGCATGTTCAGGATAATCTGGGACTCGCTCTTGTTGTCGAATGGCAGCATCTTCACCTTCACCCAACCAAGGCCCACTAAGGCCATCGCGCCCAGGAGCAGCCCAGTGATGCTTGCCAGGAAAAGGACGCGCCACTTGACACTTGCGATCAGCGGGCTCATCAAGCGCCGGTAAACTAGGGTGAAGAAGTCCTCCGGATGTGCAGAATGCAAGTGCGGTTGGTTCGTCTGGGTTGCTTCAGCCGTTCCCTCCGTCAATTGCGAATACTTGCGGCCCCACCGGAGAATGCGAATGCTCGCCCACGGCGTTACAATGAACGCGATGGCCAGGGAAAAGAACATGGCCGCGCTCGACCCAATGGGAATCGGGCGCATGTAAGGACCCATCAATCCGCCGACAAAGGCCATTGGCAGCACCGCCGCCATCACGGCAAACGTGGCGAGAATGGTTGGGTTGCCCACTTCGTTCACCGCTTCGACCGCGATAGTGGACCAGTCCCTGCCTTTGTTTTGCGGCAAGTGAAAATGCCGGACGATGTTCTCGACCACGACAATCGCGTCGTCCACCAGGATGCCGATGGAGAAGATCAGGGCGAACAGAGTGATGCGGTTGAGCGTGTAGCCATATAGATAAAACACCAGCAGCGTCAGGGCCAAGGTTGTGGGGATGGCAATGGCGACGATGCCTGACTCGCGCCAACCCAAGGTCAAAAGAATCAGCACGGAGACTCCGACCACCGCGATGCCCATATGCCAGAGGAGTTCGTTGGATTTCTCCGCCGCCGTCAGACCATAGTTGCGGGTGATGGAGACCCGGACGTCATTCGGAATGGTTTTTCCCCGGAGCGCGTCAATCTTCTTCAAGACCTCGTCCGCCACCGCAATAGCGTTCGCGCCAGGCCGTTTGGCAACGGTCAGCGTCACCGCCGGTTCTTCGGCGCTCAAGGCAGGATGCGCGGCACCGTTCCCGAAAAACACATATTGCGCCGGCTCTGGCGCGTCGTCTTTGATCTCCGCGACTTCCCGCAGATAAACCGGCTTGCCGCCTAATACTCCCACGACGACGTTTTCGACATCCTGCGCGTTGCGGAGAAAGTCGCCGGTTTCAACGATGGTTTCACGATTATCGCCAGTGATTCTGCCAGCGACGTTCTGCCGGTTGGCCTGCGTCAGCATAGGCACAATTTCCGCCGCCGTGAGATTGCGGGAAGCGAGGCGCGCTGGATCCAAGAGCACGCGCAATTGCCGCCTGGCGCCGCCGATCAGGGTGGTTTCGGCGACCAGAGGAACTTGTTTCACCGCGTCATCCACCTGCGCCACTAATCGGCGGAGGGTCAAGTGATCGTAGTGTCCGCTGTGAAAGGTCAGAGCCAGAATCGGCACGTCGTCAATGGACCGGGGTTTGATGAGCGGTGACGATACGCCGCGCGGGATGCGGTCAAAGTTGGATTGCAGCTTTTGGTTCAGCTTCACCAGGCTCTTTTCGACATCCTCCCCCACCTTGAAACGGACGATGGCCAAACTCTCGCCCGGTCGCGAAGTGGAGTAGATGTATTCGACGCCAGGAATCTCCCAAAGCAGCTTTTCCATCGGGCGGGTGGCGCGTTCCTCCGCTTCCTTGGCGCTGAATCCCGGCAGGGAAACGAGCACGTCAATCATTGGCACCTTAATCTGCGGCTCCTCCTCGCGCGGTAACAGAACGATTGCGGCGGCTCCCAGTAGCACGGCGGCGATGATGATGACGGGAGTCAGTTTGGAATCAATGAAGGCGCGCGCGATGCGTCCAGCGATGCCCATCTCACTGCTGGGTTGTGAACGGGGGGAAGACATTACTTCGCCTCCACTGGCTGGCCATCGGTCAATTGGTCCGCGCCGCTGATGACTACCGATTTGCCGACCTCGAGGCCGGAAAGTATTTCCACCTCGTTCCCCACATGCTTGCCCGACTTCACCAAGCGTAATTGCGCATGCTGGTTGGTGACGGTAAAAACCATCTCCAACTGTCCTCGTTGCACCACCGCCGCTGTTGGCACGCGGACTGAAGCGCGCTCGCCAATCGGGACGGCCAGCCGTGCGAATTGGCCAGGCATCAGTCCAGTCGTCCGCGCCAAATCCAGTTTCACCCGGAACGTGCGGGTCATGGGGTCGGCTGTGGGGGCTATTTCGCTGACCACCCCTTGGAGTTCGCCGGCGATGGCATCCACCCGCACAGCCAGCCTTGAACCGCGCTGGATATGCGAAGCGATGGCTTCAGGCACGTCCGCGTCCATTTGCAAAATGGATGGGTCCTCAATTTCCACCAGCGGCTTGCCCGGCGCCGCGAGATCCCCCGCATCGGCCCACTTCTTCGTAACAACGCCATCGAACGGGGCGAGAATTTCCACGTAATCCATCATGGCTTTGGCCTCGGCAACCCTTCCGTTGGCAATCCGCTGCCGGGACTGCGCGGATTCATATTCCGCCCGAGTGGCGCTCTGCTGATCAAACAACGCGGCGACGCGTTTCCAGTCATGGTCAGCCTCTTCCAGCGAGGCCTCCGCCTGCTCCAACCGCGCGGCCATCTCGCCAGCGTCAAGCCGTGCCATCAACTGGCCTTGCTGAACCTTGTCGCCCAGCGCGACCGGCATCTTTTCGATGCGGCCACTCAACTTGGCCTCCAGAGTCGCATGGAGCTTCGCCCGCACCGTGCCGGCGACTTCTTCGGTCATCGTTCGCGATTGGTTCTCAACGGGCCGCACGAGAACTTGGGCCAATGGAAGGCTAATCGGCTTTTCCTTTTCGGTCTCATGCTTGGAACCACAACCCGCGAGAGCGAAGGCGACGGCAAGGACTGGAAGAAGGGCAAGAGGGTTTGGGATGAATCGTCTCATATCATTTGCCCGTCGGGCGGGAATCAAGTTGGGATCGTCCCAGCGCCTTGCGCAGCGCGGCAATGGCAATGCGCTGGTCGGACTCCGCTTCCGCGCGGCGAACGCGGGCCGCGACCAGGGCGGTTTCGGCATCAATCAGCTGAGTCGAAAGGGAGAGTCCCTGCTCAAAGCGATTCCGGGTCAGTCTGGCGCTTTCGGCCGCCTGCTCCACGGTTTTGTCGCTCACCTCCAGCCGTTCCTCCGCCGTTTTGAGGTCAAGCCGGGCTTGTTCAGCTTCAAGGTCCAGAGCCAGGCGCAGCTTGCGCTGCTCCTGGCGGGCGGATTCCAGGTTGGCGTTCGCCTCATCCACTTTGGCGCGCGTGGCAAACCCGTCCCACAAATCCCACTGTGCCAAGACCCCGGCCGTGTAGCTCTTGCCGTCACCGCCCGTGACCGAGCCGTAATCGTAATCAAGCCAGCCAAACGCACCAACCCGCGGGATATAACCGCTCTTCGACCCGCTCACCTGTGCTTGTGCCGCCCTTTCGCGCTCGCGGGCGGCGGCAAGTTCGGGTCGCTGCGCAAAATCTGCGGAATCCGGCGCACTGACGACTGGAGCGGTGTCGGCCACGGTGAATTCGCCCGCTTCGATCCCCAACAGGTTGCGCAACGCCCGCTCGGCCAAGGTGCTGGCGTTGCGGGCACTAATCAGGTCTTCGTGTGCTTGGGCCAAACGCACCTCAATGTCCAGCACGTCGGACTTCAACAGTGTGCCGCCATCCAGGCGTTTCTTGGCGACAACAAGGTTTCTGGCAAAGGAGTCGGCTGCGGCTTCGGCCGCCAGAATGAACTGCCGTGTCTTGAGCACAGTATGAAACGCTCGCGCCACTTCGAAGCCCAGCTCGTTGCGGACGGCGGCGCTTTCCTGTTTCGCGGCTTGGGTGTTTGCTTTTGCCGCCCGCCGACCCGCGACATTGCGGCCGCCAGCGTAAAGCGGGACCGTGACAATGCCGCGCGCGTTGAAATCATCGACGCCCGGAACATCGTTGAAGTTTAGCGAGGAACTGTAAGAGCGCTCATTGAGAATGCTGCCGAAAGCTAGCATCGGGTTGTCCGTGCGGGTGTAACCGGATTGGATTTGCAGCCGTGGCCAGAAGGCGGAATTGGCCTGCTCCAACCCGGCTTGCGCGACGGCGATGCGCTGGCGGGCTATGCTCGCGTCCGGGTTGTGGGTCAGCGCGTAATCCAGGGATCGTTCCAGCGTCCACGGCTCGGCAGCGTTCGTCGCCAGCGATCCTGCCAGCCACAAAGCGAAAAATCCCAGAGGCCATTTCATTTGGGGCTGCATAGGACAGCGGGTTTTTGGTTCCCGCGGCAGGAGCAGCCCACGCCGAGTTTCGTGAGAATGATTTCCAGCGGACAAAAATTGGTGAAAGAAGATTGGAGCAAGTTGAAGCCAACGAACGCGGTAAACCAAAGCCAGTATGGGCTGTGATAGCGCGCGAGCAGAAGACTGCCGAGGATGAAGACGCCCGCGAACCGGCGGATAAGAAGGTGTATTTTCATTTGTTTGAGGGATGGGGATTTAGTGAAAACTGCTGGCCAGCAGGGCGCCAAATACGGCGCCGAAAATCGTGGTGATGACGGGATGGCTGGTCAGCGGGCAAGTGCCGGTGGAGCAACCCACCAGCTTATACCAGCCAAAGCCAAGCCCACCCCCAACGATAACTCCAATGATAATGCGCGGAATCATGCCAGGTCGCGTGCCTAAACAGTGACCGGCGCGCTCGCCGCCTTCTCCAACCACGCCTTGAGCTGGCGCAGTCCGGTAAGTCCCACCACCTGATCCACAGCCTTGCCGCCGTGGAACAGCACGAGCGTTGGCACCCCGGAAACCTTGAACCTCTCGGCTAGCTCCGGCGCCTCATCCACATTTGCCTTGGCGAACTTCAATCGCCCCGCAAACTCCCCGGCCAACTGCTCCAGCACGGGCGCGAGCATCTTGCACGGGCCACACCACGGCGCGTAAAAATCTACGACCACCGGAATGGCAGCTTGGATGACTTCCGTTTCGAAACCTTCTTCGGTCAGTTCCACAATGTTTTTCATAATTTCGACTTTCATCGTTTCTTCTAAGACTGAGCCGTGAACGTCGGAAAGGTTACAAGCCGGAATGGCACGCAACATCCGGCGCAGGCCTTATTGTGTCAACACTCGATAGAAGTGGGCCGAGGAATGATCGCCATCCTCGTCAAGGAAGGAGAAATCTCCGTGAGTGTCATCCGGCGCGGCTACTCCGATCCCCTGCCAGTTCACCAAGTCTTCCGAAACCTGAACCGCATAAGTTCGAGCTGGATCCGCCGTAAAGTTTAAGATGGGCTGGCCTTCGTCGAGCGCGACTGCCAAATTGGCCACAGGGTTTGCCGGATGGCTGTAAAGATCAGGAATCCGATGGCTGCGATAAACCAGGTAGCCCGCGGATTTGGATTTCGCCCCGGGCGGATCAGATAATTCCAAGTCGAAGACAACCAGGTATTGAAGAAAGCCGGATTGGTGGTCGAGACCTCGACGACCTGACTACACGTTGCGTAGGCGATTTTTCGTGGGGCGGTTGGGTCCGTGGCACTGCTGGGAAAATTGGGAACGATCTGCTCGGTGACATTCAGGTAAAGGATGGTTCCGTGGTCCGTCAGGAGGTCTTCGTGTTCGTCCACCAGATAACCCTCGGCCGCAGACCAGGTCGCGACCGTCTGCCCGAGCATATTCACTTCGCCGAAGCCTTTCTGATCCGTTTCGGGAAAAAAGAGATCGCCATTGGGAAGTTGTTGCACATCGGAGGGTGTGGCGATTGGGCCATACTCACCGCCCGCGGCGCTGGCCTCGGCGTACCAGACGACTTCGCCTGAATTGGCCACCATGGTCACATAGGCGCCTCCAGTGGTGTTATTCTGGACTCGAAACAGTGTATATCCAGGTTCCATGAGAGCGGGGTTGTTGGTGATGAGGGTGATTTTGGGCATGTTCGTCGGCAACGGGCCGGTGAGGAAGGCCAACGGTTGCGCGACCGTGTAGGCGTTGCGAAATTGGTCGCGCACAGTGACTGTGATTTCATTTGTCCGACTGGGCTTGAATCCAAGCAGTGTCAGGCAGTGGTTTGTCCCATAGTCAAAAAAATCTCGCTCCCATGTCCCCACGGCGTCGCTCACGGACACACTGACTTGGGAGGGCACATCTGTCGTCAGGGCCAGAACACCTGCCAACGGAGCATTGGTAGCGGGCGTAAAAGAAGGCGCCGATAAGACCGTCAACGCCCGGCAACAAGGGGCGAGCAGAACGGCCACAGCAATCAAAAACCGGAGCGCGCTCCTCAAGGCCAGAAGCACTGATTGGCATGGTACCGGACGAGTGGCCAGCAAGCGAATTTCCCTAGAATCAGCGGGCATCGACGATTGGTTGCGAGAGGCGGTAGGAGTTCCAGCAGCTTTGACAGATGCCTTGCACGTACGTCCAGTCTGGATGCTGTGCGTGGATGAACTGCATAATCTCACGACGAACAGCGGGCTTTTCCGCCACAACGTGAGCGTGAAGCTGGGCGCAAGGAAAGGATTTCCCACAAATGGGACACACGCCTTCAAAATTCCACTTCATAACGATTTTAGGTTCAAAACGGACGCGGGCCTCCGGGCCGGACAATCCGTATAGTGAAGAACACTAGCCCTTGATCATTAAAATCTCATGAAAAACAGATTAAAATCGGCCTTAGAGTTGGCTTTCTTGCCTCTCTGACTCTACGAAAATTAAAGGAAGATGAATTATGGATTAAAACTCGTAAAAAACACGGAAATGGTCAGGAGAGGGCATTCTATGCGTTCTATTCATTTAATTTCCTGGTGATGGTCGTGTTCGCTGTTTTCTTTTATCGAGCGGGCGAGTTTGATAACCGACCAGGCCTATTATGGGCGCTTTTGTCGGTCTTGATCTCGCTTTTGGTTTGGCAATGGCTCGGATGGGGTTTGGTGGCAATGATTTTTGCTCAGATTTGTCTATTTGTCGGCATTGGTGCTTTTCGCTCGATGCGGAAGTCGTAAGATGCTATGCCGATGCGTCCAGCAGTGGAGCGGATGAACCATTCGGCGGGCTTTGTTCAACGAAGGCGCTGCTGTCCGGGCCGCTTGGAGGCAGCGTGCCCGAAGATAGATTAGCCATCAGGGTGTCGCGTTCTAATCGGCCAAAGTCGGTTTGGGCTTCCGCGACATTGCCCGACTTGAGTTCGGTTTGGAGCGCGACGTAGTCCGTGCTGACTTTGCTGTTTTGGCCGTTCTCAGGCGGAGAATCGCGCAGCAGCTTGAGGCGCAACGCGTCCAGAGCCTCCTCCGTGGCCGGGGGCGATACGCTTGAGATCGAGTTCATACGCTTTGGTACGCTCAAAAAGTGGCCGCCTTCATTCCAAACAGCCACATTTCTTTATCGGTTCGCTTCGCGCAGAACTTTAGCGGCCATTGGCCCCGTTGCTGACGTGTTTAATAACATCGACGAAGGCCCCGTATTAGCGTACTATTTACCCGGCACCACCGGTTGGGCTGAATTCTCCAGCAGTGCCGAAGTTCCCGGAGAGGACTTCGCCTCCTGAACAAGACCGTGGCGCGCCACATCAGCGAAAACGGATAGCGGACTGCAAAGAAGACTTGCAAACCCGCCTGCCAGGAAGAAAATCACGAAAAATTCGTGGGCAAGAATCAAATGAAAAATATCAATCAACTCGTCGCCACCCTTGCCATCGCCGCCACAATGTTTATCTACGCTGCCGCGGCGGCGGATGACCTGGAATCTTTGGCTGGCAAATGGTCTGTCAAAAAAGTAAACGACCAGGGCCAGGAATACACCCAGACCATTTCCATCAAAAAGGACAAATTGATTTTCCAGATCGCCGGAGCCGACGACGGGCTGGTTTTATATGCTGAGGGCGACTTGAAACTCGACCAGCTCGGCCCGTTCAACGCCGTCCACTTTCTCAACATCCGCGCCGGAAAGTCCGCCTCCGACCTCAGCGACGTAGATGATGAATTTGTGTCCATCTACCGGTTGGAAGGTGATGCCTGGACCCTCGTATCCAATTTTGACAAGGAGCGCGAACATCAGAAGCCCGGCGTGGACGTTTACCGGCGCGTCAAAACGGCAGTGGAACCAGCGACCTTGGTCATCGACGAGATTGAGATGGCCGATACGCCGCAGAGCGCAACCTGGTTCTTGTGCTTTGAGATCACGGTCGAGGGTGTCACCCGCACTTACCACGTTGACAGCAAGGGCTACGACAAGAAGCAGGTCACTGTCCCCGTAGGACTGGAATTGCCCAAGGCAAAGCCCGGCCAAAAGTGCAGCTTCAAATTGCAACTCGATGATGTTGACGGGGACGTTTGCACCGACGACGTGGACAACCGCAGCACCGGTGAATTTGCCGTCAGCGACAAGGGAGAGCAGGCTTACAAGCCGGACGATAACTGGCGTTACACCATCCGCTGGCATTTGAAATAGCCGACCGGCTTCTGTCAAATCTGGACCTGCATGGCCGCCGCCAGGACGCGGTCCTCAAGGTAAAAGTGGATTGTGGCCACGGCGCAACCGGAAAGCCAGCCCGGCGGCGGCGCGGTTGCGGGTTATGTGGGCTATGACTGATCACGTCTGGACTTTGCGGAAAATCGTGGCTCTGATTGATTCAAAATCGAAAAGAATATGATAGAATTGAAAATTCAAGCGGAAGCTGACACTCTTGCGGAACTGAAGAGCATCGTTGAACATTTAAAAAAAGAATATGCCCCCGTCCTTGTTTTGGACGAGCCACTCCTTGATGTGAGAGATGGGAAAAAGTACCTTCAGAATTTTGAGGCTAGGAAAACGAATAAGCCAAACTGAAGCCACCACTCACAGGCAGATATTCCCCATTGCGCCTTGACTAAAGACAAGAATTCAAAGTAGCCCACTACCGGCGGCGCTTGGGCAAGTGGGCGACCCTCCCGGCGGCGGCCAGGGAAGTCGTCGCTGGGATACTGAGCGCGGCCCCTGTCACTTTTCGCTGGAGCGGCGGCGCGCCCTGGAGGACAGGGGACATCCTCCTGAGACGCCTTCAACCCCCGCTTTAGCTGCGGCTGTGCGGTGCCAGGTGTTGTAGATAGTAGACGCGCCAAATTAAGTTTGATCCCGCGTGGTCGGGCGATTCACCATGACGACAAGAAGCTTCGTCAACTCGCCCATGAGGAATTCAATGATTTTGCAAGGCCCGCCGGGTGCGGATTCCTTGAGTTCTACGCCAATCCAGATTTTGCTGCGGCGTGGTCACCGGTGGGCGGGCCAATATTCGGATTGGTTTTAATATATCTTTAAGCATTTTGGCGCTAGTCCAAATGAAACGAATGCGTGACATAATGATCCTGCTGGGCGTCGCTGCTGCATTCGGCGTCTCTCTCAACATCGCTCGACGTGTGGTCGGCCTGGCCTCCCCCTGGTTTGCTTTGCTGGTGATGTTTTGCTTTTTGGGATTGGTTGCCTTTGCCCGTCCCCTGTTTACTTTAAGAGTGCCAAGCTGGCTGCGCGAAGTTCGGGTATGGGAAGTCCGGGGCGGGCTTTATCGGAAATTGGGGGTTCCAGTCTTTGGCGAGATTCTTCGACGGACTCCGCTGCGCATTTTGCAGCCGCTGGTATATTTGAAGCGCTACCCCGGCGATCCTGCGAAGGTACAAACTCAGATCGAGGGCGCGGAGGCAGCCCATTTTTGGGCGGCAGTATTGCTTATCCCTTCCATGGTTTATGCGTGCGTCCAGAACTGGTGGAGCGTCGTATTCTGGTTTACAATCGTTCAGGTCGTTGGAAATGTGTATCCGATATTGCACCTGCGTTGGGTGCGAGGCCGCCTGAAGCGGGTTTTTGACAGAAACCTCTTAAATCATGCAGCACGAAGTGCCTAACGGCAATATACTGGATGGAGGGATGCCATCCCCGTTTTCACTCCAGGCATCCCTTTCCCGTCGCCAGCGATGTGCCTCGTTGGTCAGAAACCCACACAAATATGGATGACTTGTTCAACGTAATTGGCTCGGGCCGTGAGCTATCAGCGAGTGCTGCCCAAGAACTGCACGATGTAGGCTTCGTCGTCATTTCTGGCCCGGTTCCCCTTGAAGGCTTGGCGCAACTGGCTAAGGCTTACGATGCCTCCGTCGAGTCGGCGGATTCTGATGATGTGGGGCATGGTAGCTCAACAACCCGCGTCCACGACTTCGTAAATCGCAGCCCTGAATTCGATGGGCTTTACATATACCAACCCGTCCTGGAGGCGTGTTTTCGCATCATCGGCCAGCCATTCAAGCTCAGCAACATGCTCGCGAGGACTCTGCGGCCCCGTACCCAGGCGCAAGCTCTCCATGTGGACTTCAAGCGCGACGCGGCTGGGTGGACGATGGTTGGTTTTATCTTCATGCTGGATGATTTTCGATCTGACAACGGGGCCACTCGGTTCGTCCCAGGCTCGCACAAGTGGTCCACCGCTCCAGGCGATCTCATGAGCGACCCTACGGCGCACTACGATGGTCAAGTCCAGGCGTGTGGCCCTGCTGGTGCTGTGGTGGTTTACAATGGATCGGTCTGGCACGGACACGCGGCGAATTCCACCGATATGCCTCGTCGCTCAATCCAGGGAGCCTACATTCGGCGTGAAGCCCAGTCCGGGATCAACCTTCCTGCCCGCATGCGTCCTGAGACTCTTGCCCGCATCAGCCCGCTTGCGAAATATGTATTGGCGCTTGGCGCTGCCTGTGACCCGACTATAGCATCGTCGTAAACAATGGCGGGATGAAAAAATCAGCTTCGACAATCTTCCTGGCGGTGACCAGGGCGCGGGCAGCTATCCTGTCCGTGGCGCTGGCCTACGTTATCTCGGTAGCCATCGGGCTGATGTTGGCCCACACCGGCAACGTCCTTGCGCTTGCGCATCGAAATCGGATCGTCGGCATCGCGCAAACCAACGACGTGTCGGCAATGGCCAACAACCGAGGACAGCCGGTGCGCGCCGCGCTTCTGGACTGGAGCGGGAATCTGCGTGGGGCGGCGGTGGACAGCGTCTTGGGCATGGGCGTGGTGTTTATCTATCCCATGGTCGCCTATCGTGGCTGGGTGGGAGGCATCGTTTCGGTCGAGCACGACGGCACCAGTCGTTTGCGCAGGCCGCTCGCGGCGGCGTACTACTTCCTGACCTTAATCCTGCAACTGACCGGTTACTCGCTGGCGGCAGGAGCAGGCGTCAACCTGGGCATGTCCATGTTCCGGCCCAGGCCGTTTTACCAGGGGCGCAAGTGGCTGCGGACCTTTCCGCAGGAGGCCGTCCTGGACGTGCTCCGAATCTACGTGCTGGTCGTCCCCGTGCTCGCCATTGCGTCTTTCTGGGAGTTTTTGAGTCCATGGAATCCTTGAAGCCGCTTTGCACGGTGGCATGCGCGCCGCGCCAAAAAGACGGATACGGTGCGCAGGCTGGCTACGACGGCGACGCTGGACCAAATGTAACTGTGCATCCAAACGCCCATTGAAGCCCTTCTCTTTTCATTCTAATTTCGCGAGCGTGAAGCCGGTATTCACACTATCCCACTCAATTTCGGGAAAATTATTCCCCGCAACGTTTCTGGTGGGCTTGCTGCTCTTGCAGATACCGACTTCGATGCAAGCCCAATTCAAATACACGACAAACAGTGACGGTGTGAGCCTTACCGTCACCGGCTGATCCGTGCCTGGTGGACCGGTTGGCCCATTGACCATTCCAACCAAGATCAGCGGGTTGGCCGTCACCACCAGCATGACGATCCCCAAAGGCGTCCGCAGCATCGGTCAAGGTGGTTTCGAGAATTGTACCAACCTGACCAGTGTCACCATTCCCAGCAGTGTCACCAACATTCCATCCGATGGCTTTGAGAACTGCACCAGCTTGACCAATGTCACTATTCCCGAGAGCGTCACCAGCATCGGGACTTATGCCTTCAATCGGTGCAGCAACCTGAGCGGTGTTTTCTTCGCGGGCAACGCTCCCGACGCTACTTCGACGGTATTTCAAACTGCCGCCGTGACAGTTTATTCTTACCGGGCACCACCGGTGGGATGGATTCTCCACCATGCCGGAGTTCCGGTTGTGCTGTGGGACCCGGTCATCCAAGCCAGCGGCACCAGCTTCGGCGTGAAGGACAACCAATTTGCCCAGCATCCGGATGACGCACCGAACGCATCGAAAGTGATCCATTCGCCATGTAAGTTTTCCCGACGAGTTCAAGGCAGTTATCTTTTTCTTCGCCAAGATGCTGTCTGCTTACATTTTGACCCTTTCGCCCAAATCGCATCCCGGATGCACCGGATGCAACCGCGGCTTGACTTTCCTCGGCGAAATCGCTCTTTAATGCGGTCGTTGGATGACTTCTGCGACGCTTATGATGCAGTGCGCACGATGCGGACAGAAATTCCGCATCACTGCCACCGGCGGCACTGTCCATGTCACCTGCCCAAAATGTTCAGCCAAATGGGACTGGCCGGAAGCGGGCGCCTCCGGCGCCACACCTGAGGAAATCTCCGACGCTCGGGCCGACAAGGCTTGGCGCGCGGTGGTCCTTCGACCGCGGCTTTCCTACGCCGCCGCGGCCGCGGTGCTCGTGGCGGGTTTGGTTTTGGGCATTTACTGGGAACGATTTCAGCAAAGGCTCCAGCAAAGCCCCGACACGGAAGAGGGGGTGCCGGACCCGCTGGAATTGACCAATGCCGCGCCAGCGGTCCAGTCCCATGCCAAGACCTCGGCGGCACCCGGTCCGCGCACTACCAACGCGGTTCCTTCTGTCGAAAGGCTATTGCCCTCCAACGGCGTCGATTTCAATCCTCCCAATCCCCTCGGCACCAACCTCTGAAGGTTGCACGTTGGCGCGGGGGATGACAGACATGAGGATCGCAAAGCTGTTCCATGAACCTTTGCGTTGCTGGCCGTTGCCGGGGCGGAGCTGCTGCTATGCCCACAATTTGCGCGTCGGAGCACCGGCGCCCCTCCGTCATGGATTTTATGAACCATCGGTGATGGGCTGGTCTCTCTCGTTTCTCTGTAACATTCTTTGGAATTTGCTTAGGAGGAGAGTATGAGTGAAGCTCAACCGAACCAAAGTATGGAATCGAAATGCCCGCAATGCGGAGCGCCGCTGCCATCCGGGGTGTTGGCCGGTCTTTGCCCCTCCTGCCTGCTGAAACAGGGGGCGACAGCGGATACTGGCGTCGAACCGGAACCCCCGCTGTTCCAGCCGCCGAGCCTCGAAGAAGTCGCCCGCCTGTTTCCGCAACTGGAAATCCTCGCCCTGCTCGGCAAGGGCGGCATGGGCGTGGTCTATAAGGCGCGCCAGCCGGCCTTGGATCGTCTTGTGGCGCTGAAGATCCTGCCGCCGGAGACCGCCACCGGTCCCGGCTTTATTGAGCGGTTCAATCGCGAAGCGCGCGCCCTGGCTAAATTGACTCATCCCAACATCGTGGCCGTGCATGAATTCGGCCAGGTCAATGGACAGCCCTACTTTATCATGGAATTCGTGGATGGCCTGAACCTCCGCGAATTGGAACGAGCCGGCCAGCTTTCGCCGCGCGAGGCTTTGCAGATTGTTCCGCAAATCTGCGAGGCCCTGCAATTCGCCCATGACGAAGGGATCGTCCATCGCGATATTAAACCGGAGAATATTCTGGTGGACAAAAAAGGGAGGGTGAAAATCGCCGATTTTGGCATCGCCAAAATCATGGGCGCCCCTGGCGCGGTTGCCATCACCGAAACTCAGGGCGCCATCGGCACGCCCCATTACATGGCGCCGGAACAGGTGGAGAGGCCAGCCGCGGTCGATCATCGCGCGGACATTTTCTCGTTGGGCGTGGTGTTCTATGAGATGCTGACGGGCGAATTGCCCTTGGGCAAGTTTGCGCCGCCTTCCTCCCGCAAAGTCGAGGTCGATGTACGCCTGGACGAAGTGGTGCTCCATGCTCTGGAAAAGGACCCGCAACGCCGTTACCAGCAGGCCAGCCAGGTCAAGACCGCGGTGGACATCATTGCCAGCACCGCGCCGCCTCCGCCGCCCAATCCGGATGGGATGGCCCAGGATATTTTGGCGCGTGATTATGCGTTGAACATCCGCAGTTGCCTGCGCCGCGCCTGGGCGCTGATCCGCGGAGATTTTTGGCCCTTGGTTGGCGCGACCGCGCTGGTCCTGGCGCTCCTGGCGTTTGCCGGGTCGGCAGGCGGCGCGTTTGCCAGCCATAGCTTCTCGAACAGCGAATTCTCGCTTGGCACCTCGGTCTTGGGCATGCTCGTCTATGGTCCGCTTCTGGGTGGATTATCGCTTTATTACCTGAAAAAAATTCGCGGGGAACCTGTCAATATTGAAACCACCTTCTCCGGTTTTAATAATCGGTTTCTCCATCTGTTTTTAGCCGGCTTCGTCACATGGGTGCTGACCGCTCTTGGATTTTTCTGCTTCATTTTGCCTGGCATCTATCTGATTGTGGCCTGGTGGTTCACCTTGCCGCTGGTCATTGATAAAGGGTTGGACTTCTGGCCGGCGATGGAGTTGAGCCGGAAGGTCATCACGCGGCATTGGTGGAAATTCTTTGGGTTCTTCCTGCTCGCCCTGTTGCTCTACGTGGTCGGCGGCCTTTGCCTGGTCATTGGGCTGTTTCTCACCGCGCCCATCGCGCTGATCGCGGCCACGTATGCCTATGAAGACATTTTTGGCGGCGTGCGAGCGACAAGTCCCGCGCCAGCCTCGCCTGGCATCGGCCCTACCGGCACGGTGCGTATGCCAGGCTCGCCACCACCGCCGCCGCCTGTCGCGGGAGGAGTCGGTGGAAAACCGTTCGCGCCCAACCCCGGACTGGCCGTTTTGATCCTGACGGTTGCGGCGTTGGCAGTTCTATTCGCGCTTCAGAGGCATCGATACCAGAATCCGTGGCGGATGATTCATCTGTCCCACGCCCGGGCAGAGCAGGGAAATCCTTTGGAAAATGAGGAGATTTCCAACCAGGCCTTTGGCGGCGGCAGCGGAACGGCCAGCCTTGGCGGCACAGAGACGGAAAGCGCGGGAGCGACCAATCTTTCCAATCAAGAGTTAGAGGCAGCCCGCCAGACACTGGCCGGCCGCCTGGCTGCGGCTGCCGCGATCGGCAACGGCGAGGCGAGAGACAGCGCCTTGGGCGCGGTGGCGGTCGATGCGGCGAAGACCGGCGACATCGAACTTGTCAACAATGCTCTTCGCCAAATGCGCGACTTTAACCAACGCAACCAGGCGGCCCGCGAAAGCGCTCTCCAGCTCGCCAAACACGGGCTGAGAATGCAGGCGATCGATATCGCGAAGGATATTAGCGATGGGAACCTGCGCGATCAGACTCTAACCGAACTGGCTCACTAGTCCGTTTGACTCAAGACCATCCAACCCCAGGCTCCAGCGCGGCCGGCGAAGTTTTTGCCACCACCCGCTGGACGGTTGTGCTGGCGGCCGGGCATCGCGGCGGCCCGCAAGCCGCCGTTGCCCTGGAAGAATTGTGCCGCACCTATTGGTATCCGCTTTATGCCTATGTTCGCCGGCACGGTCATTCCCGCGAGGATGCCGAAGACCTCACGCAAGGATTTTTCGCCCGTTTGCTGGAGAAGAACTACCTGGAAGGCCTCAGCAGCGACAAAGGCAAATTCCGCGCCTTCCTCCTGGTGGCGTTGAAACGGTTCCTGGCCAATGAATGGGACCGCGCCAACCGCCAGAAGCGTGGCGGCGGAGCACCCACGCTTTCGCTTGATTGGCAGGATGCGGACCTCCGTTATCAATTTATTCCCGCCGACCATCTGAGCCCCGACAAACTCTATGACCGCGCCTGGGCCCTGACCGTGCTCGAACGGGTCATTATCCGCCTGCGTGACGAAAACGGCGCGGAGGGCAAATCCAGGCTCTATGAAAAGTTGAAGCCGTTTTTGATGCTGGGCAAAAGCGACATTCCCTACGCCCAGGCCGCCGCCGCGCTGGAAATGTCCGAAGGCGCCGTGCGGGTGGCGGTGCATCGCTTGCGCCGGCGTTACCGCGAACTTCTGCGTGAGGAAATCGCGCAAACACTTTCCGACCCCTCCCAGGCTGAGGCGGAGCTTCAGGCCCTGTTGAGCGCCCTGTCGGAAGGGTGAACCCCAATCGCGACTTTTCGGGAGAGCGCGGTCGTCTCGACCGCTCCCGTTGGCGTCCCGCCGACGGGTCCTTCCTCTGGCCAGGTTCGCCATTTTCGTAGGTCAGCAAACTTATCGCCTATGATTCGGCAGCTAAAAGAAAAAGCATTTCTTAGGTTTTAACTTTTTTCGCCCTACGCTATACTCGCGCCAACTGAAACATTATGGCAACGACGCAGTGGCAAAAATCCCTCGAAATCCCCGGCCGTGTCTTGTTCTCAGAAGGCAATGGCGAATTGCCCCGGCTGGAAATCAATACTGCCTGGAGCAGCGCGGAAATCTATCTGCATGGAGCGCACATCACGCGTTTTCAAAAGAAAGACGAACCGCCCCTCCTGTTCCTGAGCCAGTTAAGCCGTTTTACCGAAGGAGTCCCCATCCGCGGCGGCATCCCCATCATTTTTCCCTGGTTCGGTTCACGTGAAGGGCAGAGCGCGCACGGCTTTGCCCGCGTTGAGACCTGGGAATTGCGCGAGGTGGCCCAAACCTCAGCGGGTGAAGTCACGGTGCGTTTCGTTTTGCCTGAATTGCCCGCCGCGGCGCTCTTTGGGAAGTTCTCCGTGGATTACTGGGTGACGGTGGGCAAAACACTCGTCGCCCAATTGGCAGTCACCAACCTTTCTGACAGCCAGGACCTCAGATTCGAGGATTGTTTGCACACTTATTTCCACGTCGGCGATATCGGGGCCGTGTCCATCACCGGCTTAAAGGGGTCCGATTACCTGGATAAAACGGAGAGTTTCATCCGCAAGACCGAACGCGACGAACACCTCAAAATATCGCGGGAAACGGACCGCACTTATCTGGATTCCTGCGGGCCGATCGAAATCCACGATTCCAAACTGGGCCGGCGCATCCGCATTGAAAAATCCGGCTCTCAGTCCACCGTGCTGTGGAATCCGTGGGCGGAAAAGGCGGAGGAAATGCCCGATTTTGGCGGGGAGGAATTTCACCAGATGATCTGCGTCGAATCCGGCAACGTGGCGGACAACCGCCATACCTTGCCCGCTGGCAAAAGCAGCACCTTGAAAGTGGAGTGGAGCACCCTGCCGCTCTAGTTGTAATTGATCCGCGGCGCCTGAGGGTAAATCACCGCGCCACCACGCGCCAGAAATTCGAGGTTCCGGTTGGCAACGCCAGGGAAACTACCTGCGGATCATTGGTCAGCAGGAAGGAAAGCGCCGTCTGCCAGTTAGCCGGCGCCAAACTGCCGGTTTCCTGGATTTGATGGGTGTGGTTAACGTCTCCGCTGATCGTCAGCAGCAGGTTGGTGGGGCCGAGCGCAAGCGCGAGCGACGGCGCGCGCGGCGGCGGCAGCACACTGGCCGGATCATCGCTGAAATCCGGGATGCCGTTGCCGTTGCTGTCGTTGGGGTCGTCGATGGAGAGCACCCACAATTGGTAAGCGGGCTGGGGCGTGCTGGGATCGCCGTTGTCAAAGTAGATGTAGCCGCCGTAATTGGTTGGCCAGTCCGGAGCGCTGCGTGTAAATACTTCCGCGTCAAACGAGAGCGGCTGCGGCAGGGCGTTGGTCCAGATGCCAGGCTCATTGGTCAGTGTGTCAAATCGGTCGGTGGAGGATTTATCGAAGTCAATTGGTCCCTGCAGTGTGTTCGACACATCGCCGGTTTGCGTGAGGCTGAGGTTCGCCTCGACCGTATTGGAGCCGGGCGTATAGGTCAATGGGCCGGTGTATTCGAGCAGCTCGAAAGGACACGTGAAGTTGCCCAAGCCCCCAAACGTGGCATCGTTCAAGGTGAGGATGCACGTGCCAACTTGCGAGCCAGCCTCCCGGCTCCAGGTCGCGGTGACTCTGCCGTAAAAGTAAGAACTCGTCCAATAGTTCCCGGATGTGCTGACTTGCCCCACCGCTTGCGCAACCTCAAAGAAATCGTTGTAGCCGTCGTTATCGGCGTCCACGAACGGCAGCAGCTCCACATAAATCCCATTGCCATCTGAAATCGCCCCGCTATCCGACATGCCCTGCCACTTCAGTGCCAGGTCGCTGGCCCATGTCGTGCCCGAATATGGCATCAACTCCCCGTTGTCCGCCCCCGAAATGCTGCTCAACTTCACATTCCCTCCTGACGGCGCGACGCCTTCCGAGAATTGGAGCGAGAGACAGAAGAGCCGTGCTTGCGCCGTCTCCGCGCCATGGTCTGCCATTGGAAAGAGAAACCACCCTGCCGTCCAGAGGATCAATAATTGTTTCATCTCATTTCGCTGTGGGGTCCTTTAACAGCAGTTCCGCTAACAAATGGTTCTTGCCGTGGTGAAATCCGATTGTTCTTCTTGTGACTTGTGAGGGAACCTGCACCTTCAACTCATGCCCCCGAACCACCGAGGGGATCGTGAGAACACAAGAAAAGCCGCCGTCGCACAGCCGCGATTTAACGTAGCCCACCACCATGTTGCTCAATTCTCCGATTGCGTCGGTCAACATCTCTCCAGAGCCCACCTCCGACTCCGAGATCCCCAGAATACGACTGGTAATCGTCCGGGCAAAGGTTATCCGGGCACGGACGTAAATGACTCCGGTGGCTTCGCCGATGAAGCCGACCGACCCCATAATTTCCCCCTCCGGGTCCGCTGTGAGCGGGCTTGGAGGTTCGGCGCTGACCTCCATGGACACCATGCTCTGAAAGACCTCCTTAACCGCGTGCCGGGTAAATTGATCGATTTGATCGATTTGTTCGCTCATATATTTTCTCCGTTATTTTCCGAGTCTTTTCGCTTCGCCCCACCCGGAATTAACTTCCACCTCGACAGGAGGGCTTCAATGCCATTGACGTCCCCCATCGTCCCCTCAATGGAGGGTCCACGGCGGACAAGTCAGCGGCCAAAGCGCGGGCCAGCATCCCCAGATATTGAGCGAAGACAGGCGCCAGGGCAATGCGGTTTTTGCGGCCATGACGCGGATTATTGCCGATGCCACCAGCCGCAGTGAAGCGCGATTGCCCGTGGGATGATTCTCCATTTCACTTGACGAACGTTATGTCGGCATCGAGGGTAATTTTACGACCATGACAGCAGGTGACGAAATTGTGTTCAAACTGGCCACGGACCGGGACGGGAACAGGTTGACGGATTTAATCCGCCAATATTATGCGTCCGATCAGATTCCGTTTGTCGAAGCGGAGATTCGCTCTGGATTGGCCGCTTTCCTTAACGACCCGTCATTGGGGCGCGCCTGGTTGATAATGCGGGAGCGTCAATCCATCGGATACGTAATTTTGACTTTCGGCGCGGACCTGGAGTTGGGCGGTCGCATTGGCATCATTACCGATCTTTACCTCGAGGCGCGACATCGGAGGAAAGGTTATGGCCGGAAGGCTCTCAGGCATGTCGAAGATTTTTGCCGGGGCTTGGGCCTGCGGGCGTTGGAGCTTTTGGTCGAACGAGACAATGTGGAAGCGCAGGCTTTATATAAAAGCTTCGGCTTTCACGCCTATGACCGCTTCCCGATGAGCAAAAGAATAGATGCCCTCACTTGATTGCCTTCGTCGATGCCGTCGCGCGCTTGAAGAACTCGTAGATCCCGTTGTCCCCCATTTGCCGGGCGTTGGCAAGCTCTCCTTCCCGTGTGACATACAACACCTCCTTCTTGGCGGAAATGATGACGACGGCAGGGATACCCTTCGACAAAGGCACCCCATAGGACTTGGCGAGATCCAGGTTCTTGTCAAAATGCCCGACATTCACTTTGACAATCTTGAAATCCCGCGACAGGAGCGAGGCGCTGGCCCCGTTCTTCATGGCGGAGTCCAACATTTTGCAGTCTCCGCACCAGTTGGCGCCAAAGACAAGGATGATTGGGGTCATGGTCGCGGCGGACTGCGCCAACGCCTGGTCAATTTCAAGCCTGGCATCGGCCGCCTCGTTGTAGGGATTGTCCGCCGCGGTGGCACTCACCGCGAGGAACGCGAAGTACAGAACATTAAGGATATTCATAGACAACCGATCAACAGACCAACCATCATTTTCGACAAACCAACCGTTCGTATATTGCCTCATGCGGGCTCATGAGGCAATTCCCGCCTGAACCTTCCAACCAAGGCCCCGCCCCCGACCGCTATCGGTTCTCAGCGAAGGTTGCCTTGAAGGACTCGGTTTAAATGCCTCCAGCGCAACGGCCCGCATTGATCTATGATCAATCGTCTCCTCGAAAACACCCTTGAGCCTTGGCGGATTCTCATTTCTTGAGGCATCTCCTCTTGCTCCTGATGATGAGACGCGATTTCATCGAAAAAGTGCGCCTCGGTCACCACAAGCATTTGCTTAACGCCTTTTGGCAAATCTTGGAAACCTGGATAATTCAATATGCTCGCATTCATGGGCCGCTCCACAGCGGTGTCCTTTCATCTACACCTTTCCTTGATAACTCGCCCAAATCAGATTTGTTTCAGGAATTCTTTCGCAAAGGCGAGTGGGCCCTGCGCCATGCCTTCAAACCGGAAGACGCTGGCAACAGCCTAAACAAGGCCTGGAGAAGCGGCAAATGAGCAGAATTAACACTTCCTTAACAATTCTCCCGCGCTTTTCAAATCAAAGCTTAACAGTGGGATGGTATTTATGCGCACGAAGATGAAACACGCCTTTATCGCCGTGTCATGAGCATCGAATTCGCAACCGACAGTGCCCTGGCGCGAGAAAAGGGCGTTTCCCCTGAGGCTGTGAGCAAGTATCGCCCCCTGCTCAATAAGCCCAAAGTGACAAAATTTAACATTGACTGGAAATCCTTAGATTGGAGTCAACCAAATATTCGGCTGAGTGAAAGAATTGGATGCACCCGCGAATTTGTCCGCCAAAAAAGGGCGAAACTCGGAAAACCAAAATTGTCCGTTTACGAAAACCAATACCAGGAGTTTGTTGACTTCCTGAAGGGCCGCGATTGGGCGACGCGAAAGGACTTTGCGAACTTTGGGATATCTTACATGACAGGGAGACGCTATCTGCTGCGAGCGCAAAAAAAATATAGCCCCGCGCCCCGGACCGGATGGCGGCACAGAGCTTGTCCGTGCTCCCTGATGAATTGGGAGTTGCCCAACCTGCTCTTGGACGAGATTTGGAGAATTCGAAGAGGCACGTCCGCGACTTATCGCTCCAGAATGGGGATGCGGACCGCGGCGTTTAGGGCTGGGCAGTTGCCAGAACGTTTCACAGGCACGGTTGAGGCGGAGCGCAAAAAGGCCAAAGAATGGAACAACGATCCTTTGATACAATTACACTGACAGACGAGGTTTGAAGGCCCCCCACCCACCCAAGCGGCTGCACTGGCAACAGTTCAGCCGCTTTTCCGTTTTGTGATTAGCGGTCCGCCGGCGTCCTCCAGGCTTCTCGTCATCGTTTTTATCAATAGGTTCAGATGTTTTTTCAATTAACACCCCGGCCAACAACGGGGTTACCCTCCGGTCATGAATGAAGAACTCAATCACCCAACGACATGGCAATTACTTTCGCTTTGCGTTCTGCGATGGTCGGCAAGAGTATTGAGCATTGTCGTGGCAGGGGTCGTTCTCTGCTTCGCCGTTGGAGAAGGATTGAACCTGTCGCGGTTTACGGCGCGCGAGCTGGTCTTATTTCTATTCTTCCCCATCGGAGTATGTCTGGGAATGGCACTGGCCTGGCGGTGGGAGGGTTTGGGCGGGGCCGTCACCGTTGCGAGTCTCGCCGCCTTTTATCTGGCCGATCGTCTGACGTCGTCAAGTTTCCCGCGAGGCCCTGCTTTCGTGGCGATGGCCGCTCCTGGTTTTCTGTTCCTTCTGTGCTGGCTCTGGACACGTTTAGGCACAAAGCAGCCTGCACATTGACTCCTGCCGTGACAGGGAAGGCTTCACGGCAATGGAATGTGAAGAGCGGAAATCCGTTAATCGACGCTGTTCGGATGAAGCGCGTCTTTGACCACCTGGCCGCTCTCCGTGGAAACGACCACATCGCAAATGTCAACCATATGCTCAGGCTTGCTTAGTTTGGCCGCCCAAAAACGTATTTTCCAGGCCGGGCCAAGATCGGTGTGTTCGAGCCAAAACTGCGTCGCTTTGAGGTCCAGTTTCGTCAGCAGCGGCTCCTTCAATGCCACAGCCAGCGCCCGGTCAGAGTCCACTTTGAGCTTCTCGGCCCCCAGCGGCTGATCGTCGTGCGTGATCGGCTCCAAAAGGCGTAGCGGGCGTTTGACATCCATCATTTTATCCGGCCTTGTGCCCACCACCTTCCTTGTTCATCCCGATGCCCACCCCGGCGAGAAGCAAATATTGCTCCCCATTGGCTGGGAAGGTTTGAACTTTGCCGCTGCCGTGCCTAACCTGTCAGTTCGATGCCGACCTTGCTCGAGAAAATTGAAGCCAATGCCGCCAAACGGCTGGCCCTGCCGTCCGGGACCAAAACCCGCCTGGAAGTGGCCCGCTATAAAACCTTCCTGAAGGTGGAAACTCACCGCCTGAAAATCCTCCACCGCGCCGGTGGGGAAGGTCGCGAGATTTGCCGGGCGCGCGCTTCCATTATCGACTTGCTCCTGCGCTATCTCTTGAAGGACGTGCGGAATGCCTCCGCGGTCGCCTCCAAAGCATCCCCGCCGGTTTTTGCCCTGGTCGCCCTCGGGGGCTATGGGAGAGCGGAACTCAATCCCCACAGCGACATTGACATCATGTTTCTGCATGAAAGCGACATGGTGGTGGACGGCAAGGCGCGCCCGGAGCTGGGCCAACTGGTGGAAGGTTTGCTTTACACGTTGTGGGACTTGCGCTTAAGCGTGGGCCATTCCGTCCGCTCGATTGACGATTGTGTGCGGGTGGCCAATAAAGACATGCAGTCCAAAACCTCGCTCATTGAGGCGCGCTGCATCATGGGGGATCAGACCCTGTTTGACCGCTTCACCCGCACGGTCCTGGCCAAATGCGTCATCGGCTACGAAAACGAATATATGGCCGCGCGCCTGGAGGACCAGGCGTCCCGCCGCGGCAAATACGGCAATTCCGCCTGCATGCAGGAGCCCAACATTAAGAATGGCTGCGGCGGGCTGCGCGATTACCAGAACCTGCTCTGGATGTCCTATTTCAAGTACCGCACCCGCACCCTGGCGGAACTGGAACAACAGGAAATGATCAGCGCCAGCGAACGCAAACAACTGGATGCCGCCTACGGCTTTCTGCTGCGTGTCCGCAATGAACTGCACTATTACATCAACCGCGCCACCGACGCGTTGGGCCGCAGTTTGCAACCGCCGGTCGCCCTCAACCTCGGCTACGCCGATCGCTCAGCCGGACGCCGCGTGGAAGCTTTCATGGGCGACTTTTACCAGCATACCCGGAACATCGACTTTATCACGCGCGCGGTGGAACGCCGCCTGGCCCTTCTTCCACCCACGCCGGGGCTTTTCTCGTTTGCCCGGCGCATTTTCAAACGCTCTTCCCGCCGGGACCAGGAGCCGGTGGTGGACGGATTGAAGATCGTGGAAAATGAAGTTCGACCGGCTTCCACGAGTATTTTTCGCGATAGCCCACGACGATTGATGCGGGTATTCTTGCACGCCCAACAGCGGAACGCGAAATTGCACCCCACCATGGCACAGCTCATCCGCAACAATCTTTCCCTGGTGGACAAGTCCTTTCTCAGTGACGAGCACGTTCGGGCCACCTTTCTCGAAATTCTTGGCCAGCGGGGCAATGTGGCGCCGGTCTTGCGCTCCATGCACGAGATCGGCTTATTGGGGAAGTTCCTGCCGGAATTTGGCCGGCTGACTTGCCTGGTGCAGCACGAGTTTTTCCACCAATACACGGCGGACGAACATACCCTCGTTTGCATTGAGAAGCTCGACGCCATCTGGAACGCCAAGAGCCCTCCATTCGCTGCCTACGCGGAAATTGCCAAGGAGGTGGAAAATGTTTCCATACTCTATCTGGCCCTCCTTCTGCACGACTGCGGCAAGGCCTTTCGCTCCGGCAACCACGAGCATATCGGCGGGTCGGTCGCCCTGAGCGTCTCGCGCCGCCTCGGCCTGGACGGAGCCAAAACCCATGCCTTGCGCCACATCATTGAAAATCACCTGGCGATGGCGCAAATCTCGCAACGCCGCGACTTGGACGATCCCACCGTCATCCGCGCCTTTGCCCGGCAAATCCAATCCGTGCAGAACCTGGTCCTGCTCACTCTCCATACCTTTGCCGACTCCATGGGCACGAGCGACCAACTGTGGAACGCCTTCAAAGACGCCGTCCTTTGGCAACTGTACCGCCAGACCCGCCGTGTTTTGACCGGGACCGAGGAATTCCAGGTGGCCGAAGCCCGCCAGCGCGAGTTGCTCCTGGAAGAAGTGATGCGCATGGCCCCGCGCACGTTTGATCCGGACGAAATCCAGGGTCACTTCAACGCCGTCCCCCCCCGCTATTGTCAAGTGAACGATGCCAAGGAAATCCTCCGCGACGTCACCCAAGTCCATCGCTTCATCCGCTTGCAATTGGCCGACAACGAGGTCAATGCCCTCACCCCCATCATCACCTGGCAGAACCTGCCGGACCGCGGTTACACTTCCGTGACGGTTTGCACGTGGGACCGCGACCGCCTCTTCAGCAACTTCACCGGCTGCCTTACCGCCTCCGGCTTGAATATTCTGAGCGCGGAGATTTTGACCCGGTCCGACGGCGTCATTCTGGACACGTTTTGCGTGACCGACGCCCGGTCAGGATTGTTGGCCAACCGGGATGAACGGGACAAATTCGAGAGCCTCGTGCAGAAGGTGTTAATCGGCACGCCGGTGGATTTGCCCGCGCTGATTGCCAAGACCAAGCCCGCGTCCGCAGTTTTTCAATCTGTCGGAGGAGAGCACATCCCCGCCGTCGTCCAATTGGACAATATCACTTCCGACACTCGCACGATCATCGATTTGCAGGCGGAGGATCGAGTTGGCTTGTTGTACGACATTTCGAGAGTCCTGGCCGACTTGAACATCAACCTCCTGCTCGCGAAGATTCTCACGGAAAAGGGCGCCGCCATCGACACCTTCTATGTAACGGAGCGGTCGGGCGCGAAATTGCTGGCGCCGGAGCGGCAGGAGGCAATCAAGAAACGCCTCAGCAAAGCCGCCCAGCCTGTGGGTCTGGTGACCAAGTAATAATAAGAAATGGATTAGTCGTACGTTCCAACCGTGGTCGAGAGCATCCCCAGGGTGACCCTCAGTATGTCCGACTGGATTTGCAGGCTTAAGACCTGCCTGCGCAAGGCTTTGTTCTCCGCGCGCAATTTCACCATGCCGTTTGAAGTCTTCGGCGCTCCGCGTCGATTGCTTTTTCTATTTGTCCGATCGTGCAAATTGGCGCCGGTTAATCCCAAATCGGCAGTCGCCGACTCCAGGCTGGCGTTTTTATTTGAAAACTCAACGGCTGCGCGCGTAAAGGATCCGTCAAGTGGTGCGCCAGGTTCGTTGTGATGATATGACATAAAGGCCTTTTTCTGCTGTGTCGATCCCGCCGCTCAATTTCGCAATTCTCAATTCAGCAAAGGCCATGCCATGCGCAGAATTGCAACAGTTCCTACTCGCGGACGGCTCAATCTGCAAGTCTCACGTGGAAAAGGGGTTCCGCTTGGCCGTCTCCACTGAAAGCCGCGGAGTGGCGCGAACGCTGCCCGCGAGATAAACCCATCCCAAGATCAGATGCGCGAGGTAGAAAAAAGCAAACCCCAGGAGGTCGACGGCCCGCCAGCCGTAGGAAAAGATTGCGGCCGCCAGGAGGAGTGTTCCCGGCATGAGCGCGGCTGAAGAAAGCTGCCACGCCCCCATCCACGAGAGGTTTCGGTCCGTAAACCAGGCGATCACGAATGCCGGAACCATATAAACCACCCCCACCAGCGCCCAAATCAGCAGAAGCACTGGAACCAGCGCCACACCGAAGGCGGTCCAGACCACCGGCTGCCACGCCCCCCACCAGGGTTCCAGTTGGCTGCGACCCAAGTCCAGTGATGTTCCCGATCCATAATCGAATTCCAGTCCCCAATCTGACCGAAAGACTGAATTGGCGCAAAAATCGGTTCGACGAAGCTGAATTTGCAGGTCCGCACCCTGTCCAATCTCATGGTCTGCGTCAGGCGTTACCGCGATAGCCAGGAATTTGGACTCGGAAATCAAAGCGCTCGGCACGCCTTGCAACTGGCCCCGGACAATTCGGGCTGTTTCCGGCATTTTGTCAATCGCCTGGAGAATGACCGGGGAATAGCTGCGATGCATGAACCAAACCGCCGAGGCGCTCAGGATTGCCGCGACCAGGAGTTCCACCACCAGCAGACGGCCCAAGCGCACCCCGGCAAAAACTGCCACCCCCCCAAACGTCAACGGTTGCCAGCCTGCGGCCGGCACGGCCGAACCGTCGGCTGGAGGGCTCATTGTCCCTTTTTCGGACCGCCTTCCGCAGGCGGCTCGACTGGCACCGCGCTGACCAAAAGCGGAAAGCGAATCTTCATGACGTCATCGACCAAGACCTCCACACTATAGGCCCCCGCAGCCTCGAATTTGACTTGGCCCCAAAAGCCGACAGTCGTGCGGTTATGCGTCACATCTTGTAACGCGAAGGTGATTTCCGCTTTGCGCAGCACCGTGGTTTGATCGGGCGCCAGCAGTCGCACGGTTTCGATGAACTGTCCGAAACCGGCCGTCCAGCGGTTAAAGACACAAAGGTTCAGCGCGATGGGCAGTTGCGGCACGCGCAAAGAATTGAAAACGCCGATGAGGAGGAAATTGCCGTTCATTTCCTGGCGGACCTCTTCGCACACCAGCGAGCATTGCAGGTCGGGTAAAATTCTGGATGGATTCATTTTAAAGGAAGGGTCAATTAGCTTGAGGGGAAGGGCTCAGACCCGCGGCGCATTCCGCGGCGCGGACAGTGTTTTGAAAAAGCAAGGCAATGGTCATCGGCCCAACGCCGCCAGGATTGGGCGTGATTTTGCCCGCAACGGGCTGGACGCCGGCAAAATCAACATCACCGACGACGCGCAGGCCGCGTTTTGCCGTCGCATCAGGAATGCGATTCACTCCAACATCGACCACCACCGCCCCGGGCTTAACCATTCCAGCTTTGACAAACTGCGCGGAGCCGAGCGCGGCGATCAGAATGTCCGCCCGGCGGCAGTGCGCCGCAACATCGCGAGTTTGAGAATGGCAGATGGTCACGGTGGCGCCCGCATTTTTGGCCTTTTGCAGCAAAAGCGCCGCCATGGGCTTGCCCACGATGTTTCCCCGGCCCAGAATAACAACTTCAGCACCCGCAATGGCCACGCCGGAGCGGATCAGCAATTCATGGATCCCAGCGGGCGTGCAGGGGCGGAATCCGGTGGGATCGCCCAGCATCAGCTTGCCAACGTTGACCGGGTGAAAGCCGTCCACATCCTTTGCCGGAGAGACGGCGCCATAAACGTGAGCTTCGGAAATATGTTTAGGCAGAGGCGCTTGCACGAGAATCGCATGAACTGAGGCACCGCCATTGAGCTGGGCAATGAGTTTCAGAAGCTCCTCCTCGCGGGTCGTCTCCGGCAGAACGTGCGTTTGCGTAGCGATCCCAAGCCGTGCGCTGGTCTTTTCCTTCATCCCAACATAGTCGCGGGAAGCCGGGTCTTCGCCAACGCGGATAAAGATCAAGCACGGTTGAATGCCATGCGCCTTGAGGTTTGCCACACGCCGGAGAGTGTCCTGATGAACTTCTTCGGCGATGGCGCGCCCATCAATAAGGTTGGAAGCAAGCATCAAGGAATCAAATTGATGCTCTGCGCTTGCAAGATGGGCACCCGAGGCCAGCGATGGTCAACGAATTCCGGGCCCGTGACTGAAACCCTTGTGCCAACGAACGTCCGAAGTTTGACATCGGAGGCCGGTGGCGCTTGCAGGAACTCAATCAAAGTGTCCGTCCGAATGTCGTGCAATTCATATTCCGATGGCGCTTGCACGTTATAGACTCTATGCACATAGCCCTCCCGCGTAATGATTCGTGGCGGCGCGTCAGCGGGTATTTCGGTGGCTTCCGCCTGGCGCAACGCAGCCAGTTCCTTATCCACATCGCCTTGCGAGGCTGGCGACGGAGCTGGCATCGGCGCCGGTGGCGGCGCGGCGGAAGCAGGCTCACTTGTGGTGGGCGGCGGAGCGACTGGAGCCGGCTCGCTGGTAGTTGGCGGAGGAACGATCGGGGCCGGCGTACTTGCGACTGGCGCGGGAGCAGACACTGGCGGAACGTTCACGACCGGCTGCGGCGGCGGAGCGGAAACCGTTTGAATCTCAAGGAATCCCGCTGCGACATAGGCATAGGCATTCGAGGGGGCCTGGATGGCCATCCAATCGTTACGTTTGCGGATTTCCGTGACCGTCGCGCCTTTGTTCAAACGCCCGACGATGGCGAAATTCTCGCCCGGGCCGCCCCGCAAGTTGATCCTGCGGGCCTTGACCGTATGGGACTCGGAATCAATGAAGCGGCCGTCCACCCATACCGGCAGATCCGCAGGCAAGGCGATTTCTGACCAGCCAGCGGGTTCACCTTTGGGCGCATGCACCAAAGTGATCTCAGCTTGCACCACAACTGTTTCGCCCTTTTTCAAATGCCCGAGCACTTCGCCGCCAAAACCGGGCTGGGTCCGCACGTTGACCGCGTCGCTCTTCACGACGGCGGAGGCCGGGGGATCCAGCGGCACTCTTTTCTTGACCACGGCCTTTCGGACAACGGCCTTTGGCTTGTGTTCAGGGGCCGGCGGGGTTGTTGCCGGCGCTGGAGCAGCCGGAGCCACAGTCGGCGCGGGAGGAACGGCGGGCGCAGCGGCGGCGGGAGCCACGGGAGTCGTGTCGGCTTGCGCGGGAGGAGAAGGAGGATTCTGGGCCAGCGCGGTTGCGACCGTGAGGAGAAGATATGCAGGAAAAAGCAAAACCTTTTGTTTCATAAAGAGCCAAGTAGAGATTTAATCTCGGGTTGTGTCAACGTCCGCCAGCGGCCCGGAGCCAGTTCCCCTAGCTTGATAGGCCCAATCTGGACCCGTTGCAAGCGCCGTACGGTCAAGCCCTGCGTTTCAAAGAGGCGCCGCACCTCGCGGTTCTTGCCTTCGGCCAATTCCAACTCGACGTTGCTGGATGAATTATTAGCAGAAATCAACTTCGCGCGCCGGGCCCGGACGGTCTGACCGCCGCTGACAATTCCCGCGGTAAATCTCTTCAACATGTCTGTTGTCACCCGGCCATCCACGGCCGCGACATAGATCCGGGAAATTCCATAGCGAGGGTGGGTCATTTTCAAGCAAAAATCGCCGTCGTTCGTCATAAAAATCAGCCCTTCACTTTGGCAGTCCAGCCGTCCGACCGAGAACAACTCTCGCCATTCCTGAGGCAGCAGGTCGCCGATTTTGTCCCGGACTTCCGCGCCGCGGGTGCAAACGAAGCCTCGCGGTTTGTGCAAGGCGATGTAAAGTTTGCGCCGCGCCTTGACCACCCGCCCGTCCACCGCCACTTGGTCATGCGCGGGATCGACCTTTACGCCCAGTTGGGAAGCAATCTGGCCGTTAATCGTAACGCGCCCGGCAACAATGTATTGCTCGCCGGCACGCCGCGAAGCGACACCGGCTTCCGCAAGGAACTTTTGCAACCGGACCACCGTTCAATCAGGGCTCTCCCTTGGTTTTGCGCAGGCCGGTGACACGGTCGCCAGGTTTCCATTGTCCGCGCTTTTTCAAAATCTCAACGCGTTCAAACCGTTTCAGGACATTGCGCTTGGCCCCGGAGGTGCTGGCCGCACGCAGACTTCGATGTTGTGACATATATTTAAATTGGTCTTCGCCGCGCCCAACCGGGGCAGCTTTCTCGCACTGCTTTGGGGAGTCTAACGGGAAACCGCCGCAGGCGCAATATTTCTTGGCAACTCACTTTTATCTTTTCCGCTGCCTTCTTTCCCTATAATTTCTCAGGCATGGCTAAACCAGTTTTAGGGCGCGGGCTGGGTGCTTTGTTCACCGGGGTGGACAAAACACCAAGGGTCGCCAACAAGGAGTTTGAAGCCGCAGCGTCCACCGATGGCGAACCGCGCCAGCACGTCCAGCGTGTGCCCGTCGCCAAACTGCGTCCCTGCCCTCTGCAGCCTCGCAAAAACTTTTCCGCCGAATCTCTCCGGGAACTGGCCGATTCAATCAAGGAACAAGGCATTGTCCAACCCCTTATCGTCCGCCAAGTGGGTGAGGGTTTTGAGTTGATCGCCGGGGAGCGCCGCTGGCGCGCCGCGCAAATGCTCGGATTGACGGACGTGCCTGTCCTGGTGCGCGAGGCGGATGATCGCGCCGTTTTGGAATTGGCCCTGATCGAGAACCTGCAACGCGAGAATCTCAATGCCATCGAAGAGGCCCAGGGTTATGCCCAACTGGTCAGCCAGTTCCAATTGACGCAAGATCAGGCCGCCATCAAGGTCGGCAAGAGCCGCGCCGTGGTCGCCAATGCCCTGCGCCTTTTGAAACTTCCTCCCGAAGTGCAAACCCTGGTGCGCGACAACCGGCTGTCTGTCGGCCACGCCAAGGTTATTTTGGGCCTCACCGCTCCCGAGGACCAAAAACTGGCGGCGGAGAAAATCTTGAAGAATTCGCTCAATGTCCGCAAAACTGAGGAATTGGTCGGTTTTCTGCAAAATCAACCGGCGCGCGCGAACGGCAGCGCCACGCGGCCCCACCCCCTCACCCAGGATGCCCATCTTGCCTCCATTCAGAGTAAAATTCAGGAACGCTTCGGGACGAAGGTGTCATTGCGTTACCACGCCGGCCGGGGCGCCGTTGAGATCAAATTCTTCAGCGACGATGACCTGGAACGAATTCTCAAGGTGGCAGGGATAGAGCTTGATTGATCTCCGATTCCGAACTCAAAAAATATGCAACTTAACGAACTGCGCCTTCAATGCGCACAAATATTATTGACCAAATCCGCCGCCGCCGCGAGCATGACCGCGTTTGTCGGATTGGATGGCTTCATTGATGAAATCCTGCACGTCGTGGACAAGCGGGAAAGCGCCGAGGTTTTTCAACGCCTGCCGACCATCGCCAGATTGGCCGAACGGTTCGCCGCCGCCGCCGGGAAAAGCACGAATCTGGAGTTGGTCAATCAAGTGACGAAACTGGGCGGCAACGGGCCCATCATGGCCAACGCCCTCGCCAGCTTCGGCTTGAAAGTGACCTACCTCGGCAATCTGGGTTATCCAAACATCAATTCAGTTTTCGACGACTTTGCCCGGCGCGCGGAGGTCCACAGCATCGCCAACCCCGGCACCACGGACGCCCTGGAGTTTGAGGACGGAAAAGTCATGATTGGCAAACATTCTTCGCTCAAGGACATCAACTGGGAAAACATCCAAACCCGCTTCGGGCGGGACCGCTTTGCCGCCAAATTCGGCGCGTCCGACCTTGTTGGATTTGTGAATTGGACGATGTTGCCTTATATGAGCCAGGTGTGGGAAGCCATTTTGAAGGAGATTTGCCCGTCCATGAAATCCTCCCGCCGCACCATCTTTTTCGACCTGGCTGATCCGGAAAAACGGACGCGCGAAGACATTTTGCACGCCCTTGATTTCATCGGGCAATTTGAAAAGTATTTCAACGTCATTCTCGGACTCAACGAGAAGGAAGCGGATGAAATCGGCCAGGTCTTCGGGCTCAAGCCTAAGGCCAGCACTCCGGATGATTTGGCCGGGTTCAGCCAGGAAATCGCCGCCCACCTTAAAGTCGGCACTCTTGTGGTGCATCCGGTAAGCTACGCGCTGGCCGTGACCCGCGGCAAAGTGGATGTCGTGGAGGGTTTCTTTACGCCCAAACCGCTCATCACCACCGGCGCCGGAGACCATTTCAATTCCGGTTTTTGCCTGGGCCGGCTCCTGGGTTTGGACAATCCAATGAGCCTGATGACAGGGGTGGCGACCAGCGGTTACTATGTGCGAACCGGGCAAAGCCCTTCCATTCCGCAAACCGCCGCCCTGATGCGGGAATCTGTCAAGAAAGCCCCGTCCGCTTGATCGCTCCGCCTCCTTCCATGATCCTCGAAGTCGTTAAATACGGCCATCCCGTCCTGCGGCAAAAAGGGGCCCGTCTCGCAACAATCACCCCGGAAATCCAACAGCTTATCAAAGACATGTTTGAGACGATGTACGCCAACAAAGGCATTGGCCTCGCCGCGCAGCAAGTTGGGCGAGCCATGCAGTTGACAGTCTTGGACGTGCGCGGCGCAACCGATCGCCCTTCCACCCTGGAGATCGACGGCAAAGAGACCGATGTGGCAGCCTTGATGCCCCTGGTTCTGATCAACCCCGAAGTTGAGCCGATGGGCGAGCCCGCGGCCGGTCCGGAAGGTTGCCTCAGTTTTCCTGAAATCTACGGGGAGATCAAACGGCCCGGCGCGGCGGAAGTCAGGGCCCTGAACGAAGCGGGCCAGGAAATTAAGTTCCGTTGCGGAGGGTTGCTCGCGCGCGCCATCCAACATGAAGCCGATCACCTCCATGGCATTCTTTTCATTGATCGGATGTCCCGCGCCGAAAAAGAAGATCTGAAATCACAATTGGATGAATTGCAGGCTGCCACCAAAGCCGATCTTAAGGCCCGGAAAGAAAAGACATGACCTTATCGCCTGCCTGCCTTTTTCGGGTGATCGTGTCGGTCCTCTTCGTCTGCCTGCTGAACCCGGAAAAAGCCATCGCGGGCCAGGCATTTCACAACAAGGCCGCCACAGTGGCCGCGGGGCTGAAACCGGTCGGGCCCTTGAAGGGGGCGAGCAATCTTAACCTCACCTTAAGCCTCCCGCTGCGCAACAGACCCGCGCTGACAAACCTCCTCGCCCAGCTCTATGATCCAGCCAGCCCCCACTTCCACCAATACCTCAAGCCGGCGGATTTCGCGCGGCGCTTCGGTCCCAGCGAGCAGGATTATCAAACGCTGATCGACTTTGCCCAAGCGCATGGCTTGACGGTTCGCGCCACCCACCCCAACCGTACTTTGCTGGAAGTTCAAGCCAGTCCTTCAGCCATTGAAAGCGCGTTCCATGTCCACCTGCGACGCTATCAACATCCGTCGGAAGCGCGCACTTTTTATGCGCCGGATCGAGACCCATCGGTGGATGCGAAGGTGCGGATGCTCGGCATCCAGGGTTTGGACAACTACAGTTTGCCGCACCCCAATCTTCACTACCTGCCGCTCAACCAGGCCCCCACGAACCGGCCCCACTCCGGTTCCGGTTCCGGCGGGCTTTATATGGGAAGTGATTTTCGCGCCGCCTACCTTCCCGGGGTCACACTCACCGGCTCCAACCAATCCGTCGCTTTGCTGGAATTTGACGGCTATAGTCCAACCGACATCTTGCAATACGAGTCCGATGCCGGCCTTCCGGGCATCACTCTTTCCAACATTTTGCTGGACACTTTCAGCGGCGTGCCCCAAAGCGCGGAAGGCCGGCTCGAAGCATCGCTCGACATTGAAATGGCGGCGGCGATCGCGCCGGGATTGTCCAACATCCTCGTTTATGAAGGAGAAATAGGCGACGATATCCTGAACCGGATGGCGACAGATGATCTCGCCCATCAACTCAGCTCCTCATGGTCATGGGAACCGATGGATGAAACGGCGGAGCAGATTTTTCAGCAGTTTGCCGCCCAGGGCCAATCGATGTTTGAAGCGGCTGGAGATTCTGGAGCTTTCGTCGGCCCCATTCCTCCTCCGGTGGATAATCCCAACCTGACCATTGTGGGTGGAACGACCTTGACGACGGCTGGACCCAACGGCCCCTGGGTGTCGGAAACGGTGTGGAACTGGTACACCACCGGCATTGGTCTCTCCGCCGGCGGCGGCGGCATCAGCACCGTTTATCCGATTCCCAGTTGGCAACAAAACGTGGATTTCTCCAAGAACCAAGGGTCGCCGGCCATGCGCAATATTCCTGACGTGGCACTGACCGCCGACAACGTGCTGGCGATTGCCGGGGGACAATCCTGGTTTGTGGGCGGCACCAGTTGCGCCACGCCTTTATGGGCTGGATTGGCGGCGCTGGTGAATGAGCAACAAGCCGCCAACAACCGGACGCCCGTCGGTTTTCTCAATCCGGCAATTTACGCTTTGGGAGGCAGCAGCCAGTATGGTTTGACCTTTCACGACATTACGACTGGCAACAATACCAACCCTGCCAGCCCTACCGCCTTTTACGCCGTGCCGGGGTACGATCTCTGCACTGGCTGGGGAACCCCCGCCGGAAGCAATACGATTGCCGCCCTGGTGGCGCCGCCGGACCCGCTTCTAATCAGCCCGCACGCTCCCCTTGTCATACAGGGGGTGCCCGGAGGACCATTCCTTCCGGAGACACAGTCATTGACGCTGACCAATGCCGGCGACATCGCGGTAAATTGGACTCTGTCCACTTCGGCTCCCTGGCTGAACGCTTCAGCCTCCAGCGGAACATTATTTTCGCAAGGTCCGTCCCAGACGGTGACCGTCAACTTGAACGCCGCGGCCAACAATCTGGCGGTCGGGACTTACACTTCGACGGTTTGGTTGACTAACCGGAATGACCACGTCGGACAAAGCCGGCAATTCACCCTGCGGATTTTGCCGTCAGAGCCACCCCTGATCACGCGGCAACCTCAAAGTCAAACCGCCCAGGCGGGCGCTGCCGGCGTCTTCACCGTCGCGGCGCAAGGGAACCCTCTGTTTTATCAATGGCAAAAGAATGGAACCAACCTGAGTGACGGCGGAAACATTTCGGGTACGGCGACCGCCACTTTGACTATGGCCTCGGTCAGCGCCGCTGATGCCGCCGTTTACTCCGTAACGGTATCCAATTCAGCGGCGGCGGTGCTCAGCGCTGGAGCGCCTCTGCGGACCTATACGTTGGCGGCCGGCGACACTAATCTCGTGCAAAACGGCGATTTTGAAACCGGCAGTTTTTCTAGTTGGAAGCAGGCCGGTTATTACTACTTCAGCTCTGTCAGCACGAATGCGCCCTATGTCCACTCGGGAGTCTATGGCGCGTCTCTCGGCAATCACAGCGGCAGTCTCGGTTTCCTTTATCAGAGTATTCCGACCACCCCGGGCAATTCGTACTTAATATCCTTGTGGCTGCACAGCCCGGACGGCGCGACTCCGGATCAATTCGAGGTGCTGTGGAATGGGCAGACGCTCTTCGATGCCACAAACTTGAGCGCCGGCAGTTGGACCAGTTTGCAATTCGCGGTCTCGTCCGAGAGCGAGACCGCTCTTCTGCAACTTGGTTTCGCGGACGAATCGGGCGACCTGGGTTTGGACGATGTTAGTGTCAGCAACATTGTGATTGCCGCCAGCCCGCCGGTCCTCCTCACCGCGCCCGTCAATCAGACAGCCAACAACGGCGGCACCGCGACATTTGCCGTCACCGCCGCCGGCCCGGGGCCGTTGAGTTACCAATGGCAGCGGAACGGCGCCAACCTCAACAACGGTCCGGAAATCGCCGGCGCGGCGACTGCCACCTTAACACTCAGCAATCTCGCGGCAGCCGGCGCCGGAACGTACTCCGTGCTGGTGGGCAATTCCTTCGGAACAAGCGCCAGTCCAAGCGCCACGCTGACCGTGCTGCCGCGGACGCAAGTCCTCGACGTCATTACCTTCGATGATTTGCCCGAAACGGAATCACCTCTGCCGGTGCCCGTTGGTTACGGAGGGCTCGTCTGGAGCAACTTTCTTGAATTGGATGGCCTCAATTATTCGCAACCCAGCGGTTACGCTCCGGCCGCAGTCTCGCCCAGCAATGTGGCCGTGAATGCGACCGGTAAAACCGCCAGCATTTCCAGCGCCATCCCGTTCACGATGTTGAGCGCCTGCGTCACCGCGGTGTGGAATGACAATCAGCAACTGGAAGTCGTGGGATACAACGGATCGCAAAAGGTCTATGATAACACTTACACTCTGAGCGCCACCCAGCCGACTTTGATCGATTTCAATTACACGGGAGTAACCCAAGTCAATTTCGCCACCTCGGGCGGCACCTCGCACCTGAACTATATCCTGTATTCCACAGAGCAATTCGCGATGGATAACCTAACATTGGTCATACCCTCCGCGCCGCGGATCATCGCGCCGCCGACCGGCCAGAACGTCCAGCTCGGAGCCGGCGCGAGCTTTAGCGTCGCCGCCACTGGCGCCGCGCCTCTCTTTTACCAATGGCGGAGCAATGGGACTCCGCTGTTGGACGGCGGGAATCTTTTCGGGTCTGCCACCGCGACGTTGACCCTGGCCGGCGCGGCCGTGACAAACGCGGGAATCTATTCTGTGGTCGTCAGCAACGCCTTCGGATCGGCCGTCAGCTCCGGGGCAAACCTCGTTGTCTATGCCAGCCAAACCGACGCCACGAATATCGTGCAAAACGGCGGGTTTGAAACGGGCACCTTCACCAATTGGTCTCTTTCCGGTGTCGTCACTTCGGATAACGTCGCGTCCTATGCTCCCTGGATTCATTCAGGGAGCTACGGCGCGTCGGTGGGGGCCGGAGAAAATGAATTTGGCTACCTTTCGCAAACATTGCCCACGACGCCCGGCGCTTCCTACCTGGTGTCTTTCTCGCTGGAGAATCCCACCGGCCAAATTCCAAATCAGTTTTTGGTCGATTGGAACGGCAAGCCGGTTCTTGTCCAAAGCAATTTTGATTCTTCAATCTGGACTAATGTCCAACTCTTCGTCTCCGCCGCCGGCAGCAACGATATTCTGCAATTCGGCTACTCCTTCCCACACATTGGCGGTTTCTTCGGATTGGACGACGTGTCGATGACCAATGCCGTCATTGCAGCCGCTCCGCCGATCATTACCAGCCAGCCAGCCAGCCAATTGGCCGGTCCCGGCACCAGTGTCAGATTTACTGTCGCGGCAATGGCCACGCCGCCGCCCGCTTATCAGTGGCAATTCCAGGGGCAAAATCTGGCTGATACCGCGGGCGTCAGCGGGTCCGCCACCCCCACCTTGACCATTGCCGCCGCCGCTTCAGCGAACGCGGGCGCCTATACGGTCATCGTGAGCAACGCCTACGGTTCCGTTAGCAGCGCTGCCGCCGTGCTGTCATGGCCGCCGCCGGGCCAGCTTTTCAATTTGGTGACGTTTGACGATCTGCCAGAGACAACGACGGGATTGGCCGTGTCCAATAGCTACGCGAATTTAGGATGGGAGAACTTCGACGAACTGGATGGAAAGAATTATCCCGGACCAAGCGGTTATAATGCCGCGGTCATTTCTCCGGGCAATGTGGTTTACAATGACAGCGGCAACGCCGCCGGGATCACCAACGCCGAGCCGTTTGATCTCGTTTCCGCCTATCTCACATCGGTCTGGCGGGACGGCTTAGAGGTGGAGGTAACGGGTTATGCCGGCAACGTAGCGCTCTATGACAACACTTACGCTTTATCCGCCACCGAACCGACCCTGATCCAGTTCAACTACGCCGCCGTGAACACGGTTGTCTTCGCCTCCTCCGGCGGAACTGTCCACCCCGGCTACAGTGGCACCAATGCGGAGTTTGCCATGGACAACGTCGCGTTTCTGCTAACCGTTTCCCCGCCGCAAATTATCTCCCAACCGCCTAACCAGGTGGCGGCTTCGGGTTCAACTGCGTCATTTTCCGTCACAGTTTCCGGCGGCCAGCCACTCAGTTACCAATGGCAAAAGAATGGGCAACCGTTGAACGATGCCGGCACTGTTTCCGGTTCTGCCACCGCGACGTTGAGCCTGGCCGGCGTCTCGGTTGCGGACGAAGGAGTCTATACGGTTGCCGTCACTAATCCAGCAGGCGAAGCCGTCAGTTCAGGGGCTTCGCTTACCGTTTATTCTGTCGTCAGCGGAACGGCCAGTGTGGTGCGGAATGGCGGATTCGAAACCGGCGACTTCACCGGGTGGGTCCTCTCCGGCAGCACCAACGGCGTCTTTGTCAGCACCAACCCTGCTTACGCCCATTCGGGAAAGTACGGCGCTCAACTCGGTCCCGGCAGCCCGCCGGGCGGTTCTCTTTCGCAGAACTTGCCCACCCTGCCCGGAAGCTCCTATCTGCTCTCTTTTTGGCTGGACAGCCCCGACGGATTCACGCCAAACGAGTTCCTGGTGTCTTGGAACGGCAACGTCCTCTATGATCAATCCAACCTCGGCCAACTTGGCTGGACCCACCTGCAATATGTTGTCCAGTCCACTTCCGCCGCCACCGTTCTGCAATTTGAATTCCTCGACGCCCCCAGCTATCTGGGGCTGGACGACATTACGCTGGAGCCGGTGGATTTTGCCCCGTCGATCGTCGCGCAACCAGCCAGTCAAACGATGCCAACGGGCCAAACAGTCAACCTGGCAGTCCAAGCCTCGGGCAGCGGTCCCCTCGCCTACCGCTGGCTGCACAATCGTGCTGCTCTCAGCGATGGAGGCGGCATCAGCGGCTCGGCCACCGCCTCCCTAACCGTGAGCAATGTGACCGCGGCCCAATCGGGCAACTATTCCGTTGTTGTCAACAATGCTTTCGGGTCCGCTGCCAGCGCGTCCGCGTTGGTCGCGGTTTGCGCCAGCGTTCCCGGCGCCACCAATCTGGTGCTGAATGGCGGCTTTGAAACGGGGAATTTCACCAACTGGACCCTGGCGGGCAACACTTCAGGAGCGTATGTCGCCGCCGGACCAGCCTTCGCGCATAACGGCAATTACGGCGCGCAACTTGGGGCCAATAGCAATCGTTTCGGCTATGGCGGCACCCTCTCGCAGACCTTGTCCACCGTCGCGGGAGATGCTTACCTTCTCTCGCTCTGGCTGGCAAACTCCGCTGGAGCTTTGCCCAATTACTTTCTGATCAAGTGGAACGGCGCCGCTCTTTTTAGCCAGGCTGATCTGCCGGACCAGAATTGGGAGAATCTTAATTTCGTTGTCACCGCCCCATCCTCCAATGCGGTTCTGCAAATCGAATACGAAGATGCCAACAGCTATTTGGGCTTGGACGACGTCAGCGTCAGCAATATCACGGTGAACGGCACCCCCGTCCTCACCGTCCAACCGGCGCTCCAAACCGTTGCGCCGGGGGCTCCGGCGGCCTTTAACGTGATGGCCGCGGGGAGCGCACCGCTCTCTTATCATTGGCAATTCGACGGGGCTAACCTGACGGACGGCACAAGCATCAGCGGTTCCAGCACATCCAACCTCACGTTCACAGGTGTGTCGCCGATCGAGGCTGGAAACTACGCCGTCGTCGTGACCAATTCCTTTGGGAGCATTACCAGCGCCGTGGTCCCGCTCACGGTGATGCCCGCGGGCGCCATCCTCATTACTTTCGATGAACTCACCAACAGCACGGCCGGGGCGGATATTCCGAGCGGTTACCAGGGGTTGACCTGGAGCAACCTCTACGCGCTTGACGGGGTCGATTTCTCCTTGCCCGGCGGCTATGATGAGGGGGTTGTTACTCCAGATAACGTCGTCTTCAACGGCAGCGGCTTTCCTGGAGCGATCCTCGGCGGAACCTTTAATCTCTACAGCGCATGGCTGACGGCGGCATGGAATGAGGGTTTGGAAATCGAAGCCGTCGGCTATCAGAATGGCGCGGCTGTTTATGACGCCACCTGCACGCTGTCCGCGACCAATCCCACTTTGGTCAGTTTTAATTATCAGCAAGTCAACGAAGTGCTCTTCATTCCCTCGGGCGGAACGCCCTACTTGCCATTCTCCCAATCGTTCGCCACCGAATTTGTCATGGACAACATTGTCATCAACCCTTCCGCGGGCGCGCCGCAAATCACAACCCAGCCGGCCGGCCAGGCGCTGCCCTCAGGAGGGGTGGCCACCTTCAACGTGCAAGTTTCAGGCAGCGCGCCCTTGAGTTATCAATGGAGTATCAACGGAACCAACCTCTCCAATGGAGGCCCGATCGACGGCGCGACTTCCAGCATCCTGACAATTAAAAACATCTCCCCCAACAACGCCGGCTTGTACTCGGTTGTCGTGAGCAATTCTTTCGGAACCGCCGCCAGTTCCGATGCTCCCCTAACGCTTCTCGCCCCCAACGCCGACCTTATTACCTTCGACGACCTGCCCGACACGGAAGCCGGAGCGCTCATCGCAGACGGCTATCATGGCCTGACGTGGTACAATTTCGCCGGATTGGACGGCGTCCATTTCGGCCAGCCGAGCGGTTATAGCGCGGGCGTCATTTCGCCGCCAATTGTTGCCTTTAACGTTGATGGTTTCAATGCCAGCCTTCTCTCGGACCAGCCTTTCAGCTTGTTGAGCGCCTATCTCACCGCCGCCTGGAATGACAACCTGGAGGTGGAAGTCACGGCCTACGCCGGCAACACCCTGGCCGACGACACGACGTACATCCTCAGCGCGACGCAACCCATGCTCATAAACTTCAATTGCCTTGGAGTTACGGAGGTGAATTTCATTACCGGCCACGGGACTCCGCACCTGGCCTATGGGGATTCTCCCGGCTACCAATTCGTGATGGACAACATGGTCATTGTTCCGCCGCGGAATCCGCCGCAAATCATCAACCAGCCGGCCGGCCAGGTTGTGCCGGCGGGAACGCTGACTTCGCTGTCGGTCGCGGCCGCCGGCACGCCGCCATTGAGCTACCAATGGCAACGAAACGGTCTGGCGCTGACGGACGGCGGCAATTTTTCCGGCTCAACCAACGCTCTCCTGACTTTCGCGGCGATCGCGGCTTCGAATGCGGGGACGTATTCAGTGACCATCACCAACCCTTACGGCGCGGCTTTCAGCACGTCCGTTGTCATCAATGTCTATTCGCCAGTGGCGGGAGCAGGCAATCTCGTGCAAAACGGCGGCTTCGAAACCGGAGATTTCACCGACTGGACGCTTTCCGGAGATTCGACAGAAAACTTCGTCACAGCCTATCCACAATACGTTCATTCCGGCCGCTATGGCGCGGCGCTGGGTCCGCCCGCGCTGCTGGGAGGGGAATTGTCGCAGACTTTGCCCACTACGCCCGGCCAAGCCTACATGCTGTCCGCCTGGCTCTCCAACCCTGATGGCGCCATCCCCAGCGCTTTCCAGATCTCCTGGAACGGCAGCGACATCTTCAACCAGGAGAACATGGCCGCGCTGGGCTGGACCAACTTGCAATTTATGGTTGTCGCCGGGTCCACCAACAGCGTTCTGCTATTTGACGCGCAAAATGAATTGGGGGCTTTCGGACTGGACGATATTACGGTGTCAAATATTGCGATTGCCAATTTGCAAACGCCGCCGCGGATCACCGCCATGTCCTCCACACCGGGCGGACAATTCTCCTTCTCCTGGAGCACCCAACTCGGCCAAGCCTACCAGGTGCAATACACGGCCAGCGTGGATAATCCCAACTGGGCCAACCTCGGCCCCGGCCTCACCGCCACGGGCCCGAGCCTGTCGGCATCCGACACCGCCGCCGGGCAGCAGCGTTTCTATCGCGTCCTATTGCTGCCGTGACCGACCTCCTGGCAGCGGACGCCGGTCGATGCCGCACGGCCAACCGCAAAAGAGCATTTTGGAGTGCGTCCACTTGTGCGCCTGCTTCCTGCAATGTCTTGATTTGGCCACGTCTCCGGCGATCGCCGCACGTCGCAACTCGAAGGCCCTGATCGTGGTTTGGATCAAATTGTTCATTTTTCACGGTGGTCATTTGTAATGGTGACAGGTTCAGCTATTTTCGAGGCGGCGAGGCGGCGGCGTTCTTCCTTCGACGCGTCTGCGTTCCTCGTGTTACGTTCTTGCCTCGCCTTTTCCTCGGCGCGCATCTGCTCGCGTTCATGGCATTTGCGGTCTGCCTGGTTATTGTCGCTCCACGAAAGGCGTTTATTTCGGTGGGCGGCATTTTCCCAATTTTCGCTATCTTGAATATATTTGACTTTCTTAGGGGGTTTCCCCCAAGCACGTGCCGACTTGCGGAATTATCATGAGGAAGGATCAGGCCATAGAACTCGCGACAACTCCCTCGCCGTGTCCATTAACCGATTATCTCGATGTGTTCCACTTTGACTTTCCCTCGAAGAAAGGCATAGTACAGCCATGAACGCGACGGAAATGACAGTTCAAATGCCGAGGGAAGAGGCTGAATTCCTCGAAACCTACGCCAAAGAACACGCGACCAGTGTGGCGGAGATTTTCACCCGCTACGCCCGGCGGCTGCAAAGCACAGCAAGGCGTTCCCCGCATCCCGAAAACGTCAAGTTCTCCGGCGCGGTCCCGGCGGATGTAGATGCCCGCGAGGATTACCGAAAGCACCTAGTTGACAAACACCGATGAAGATCACGGTGGATTTGAACGTACTTTTGGATGTTGCTCAAAATCGTTTGCCTCATTACCACGCTTCGGAAGAGGTCCTGCACCGTGCCAGAGCGGGCGAATATGAGGCGGTATTGCCGGGGCACGCTATCACCACGCTGCATTACATCCTGGAAAAATGGTCAAGCGCCCAGCTCTCAAACCAAACGATTGACGGATTGCTGGCCGACTTCATCATTCATTCTTCTGACAAGACGAATTTCCAGCGCGCCCGCCAGTTCCAACTGAAAGATTTTGAAGACGCGGTCGTCGCCAGCGTCGCGGAAGCAACCGGCAGTGCATACCTCGTTACCCGCAACGTGCCGGATTTTACTGGTTCACCAGTCCCGGCCATGACCCCGACAGAGTTTCTCGAAACGCTCGCCGAAATCGAGGCTGAATGAGCCAAGCGGGTTGTCCTCCTGTTCGCAGGCGTGTTGGCAGTGCATTCCTAATCCCAGTGCTGCTTTTCGCCCTCGCGCAGGGCGCGAATTCCGCTTAGGTTGTGTTTCTTTGCCGCGTTTTGCGATTTGAGGTTTCGCTAATGCGAAAGATTAGCATTTCCCAATTCGTGAAAAATTTCACAAACTCGCTTGCCAGCTACGCCAGAACGCTTTAAAGAACAACGGTCGCGGTAAGGCCTCATGATTTGTTCGTCGGTTCGGGCTGGGTCTTGAGGCGGAAAAAAGGGTTGACGAAGGCCGCTGAGATCAGAACAATCGCGGCGTTTTAATTTGTCAGAGCGGTTTAGTAGCACAAAAACAGGCTGAGATGTCGGATATTTTTCCAAAGTGGACCAACCGGTTGCCGCGCAACATTATTATTTGCGCGCTCCTGGCGGGAACCGCTGTCACCGGGGCAGTCACCTATTATTTCACGCCCAAATACACCCGGGTCGGCTATGAGCCGATCCAGCCGGTGGCCTTTCCCCACAGTGTCCATGTGACACAACTCGGCCTCGATTGCCGCTACTGCCATAATGGCGTGGAGAAATCGTGGTATTCCAATGTTCCGGCGACCTCCACCTGCATGAATTGCCACGCGCAGGTGCTGAAGGATGATCCCCGCCTGGCGGTGGTGCGAGACAGCGCCGCCACCGGCCGCCCCATACCGTGGGTGCAAATCCACAAGATGCCCGACTACGTCTATTTCAACCACTCCGTCCACGTCAACCGCGGCGTCAGTTGCGTGGAATGTCATGGAAAGATTAACGAGATGGACGAGGTCTATCATGCCAAACCGTTGAGCATGTCGTACTGCCTGGACTGCCACCGCAACCCCGCCGCGCGCCTCCGGCCGCTTGATAAAATCACCGACTTGAATTGGAAGGCAGCGGATGCCGACCAGCAATTGGCCATGGGCAAACAATTTGTTCATGACTGGAACGTGCAGTCCTTGCAAACGTGTTCGACCTGCCATCGATGAAAACAATTCCGCCTCCATGCTCCGAGCCGCCGATTGGCCCCAAGTACTGGCGCAGCCTGGACCAACTGGCCGAGACGGCGGAATTCCGCCAATGGGTCGAGCGCGAGTTTCCCGCCGGGGCCAGTGAATGGACCGATCCGGTTTCCCGGCGCAACTTTGTCAAAATCATGTCCGCCTCCTTTTTGCTGGCGGGGCTGGGCGCGACAGGCTGCCGGCGGCCTGTCGAGAATATTTATCCCTTTGCCAAGATGCCGGAGAATTATCTGCACGGCGTCCCGCAGTATTTTGCCACCGCCATGCCTTCCCGGCGCGGCGCTCTCCCTTTGATTGTCAAATCCAATGAAGGGCGGCCCACCAAAATCGAAGGCAACCCGGACCTCCCCGGCGGCAATGGCGGCACCGATCCCATGGCCCAAGCCTCGGTCCTTTCTCTTTACGACCCGGATCGCGCCATGCGCTTTGCCCGCAATGGCGCCGCCTCCAGCAAGCAGGAAGCCCTGGACTCTTTAACCGCGCTCAGCAAGTCTCTCGGCGATGGCAGCGGGCTGGCGTTTTTGCTCGAACAATGCGGCTCCCCGTCGAGCGCCCGCCTGCAAGAAGCCGTTGCCCGAAAATTTCCCAAGGCCCGCTGGGTAATTTACGAGCCAATCGATCTCGACTTGGGCCGCCAAGCCGCTTCGCTGTCCTATCATCAGGCCGTTGAGCCGATTTATAAACTCGATCAAGCGCAGGTCATTCTTTCGCTCGATTGCGATTTCATCGGCAGCGAGGAAAATGCCTGCGAAAACATCCGCCGTTTCGCCGCGGGCCGGGCGTTAAGCGCCAAGGACAGCGAGATGAGCCGGCTTTACGTGGTTGAGAGCTTATTCACCTTGACGGGTTTGAACGCCGACCATCGTTTGCGCGTGCCGCCGAGTCAAATCGTCCCAGTCCTCGCCCGCCTCGCTCAGAATATCCTTCCGTCTTCGAGCGCTGCTTCAGCCTTGGGCGAATTGGGCGCTCCGGCCCAGGCGCATGACAGTTGGATCGTTCCCTGCGCGCGGGACCTGAAGGCTCATCCCGGCAAAAGCCTGGTCATGGGCGGTTACCGTTTGCCGCTGGCGGCGCATCGTTTGGTCATCGCGATCAACGAGGCCCTCGGCGCGGTCAATCATACTGTTGAATTTCAGCGCGCGCCCGCTCCCAGCGAAGGCACCCTGGCCGATTTGGTCTCCGCGCTCAATGGCGGCCAGGTTCAAACGCTGGTTATCCTGGGCGGCAATCCCGCATATAACGCCCCGGCTGATCTGGATTGGCCGCGCGCCCAGGCCAAGGCCAAAACGGTTGTCCGCCTGGGTTATTACGAGGATGAAACGTCCTGGAATTCCGCTTCGCATCCCGAAACGCAATGGGACCTGCCGATGGCGCATTTTCTGGAATCGTGGGGCGACGCCCGCACCGTCAATGGCACGCTCGTGCCGGTTCAGCCATTGATCGATCCGATTTTTGGCGGAATCACCGAACTTGAAGTCCTTGCTTTGATTGGCGGCTTGACTCCCAATGGGGCTTACGAAATTGCTCGGGAAACCTTCCGCCCGCTCGGCGGCGACGGGGAAAACAATTGGAGGAAATATCTCCACGACGGGTATTTGGCCGGCAGCGCCATTCCCGCCGCCACCGTCGAACATCAGCCCAACAGCCTGGCCGAGGCGCTGGCCCAATTAAAACCGGCTTCCGCTGGCAACGGCCTGGAGGTGGTTTTTTATCGGGACGCCAAAGTGGATGACGGCCGCTATAACAATAACGGCTGGCTGCAGGAGTTGCCCGACCCGATCACAAAACTGACCTGGGACAACGCGGTTTTGCTCAGCCCCGCCACAGCCGCGCGTTTGAACGTCGCTTACAAAACCCGCAACGGGCAAAACCAAAAGTTCTTCGAGTGCATGGTTGAGATGACGCTCAATAATCGCACCGTCACGGGCCCCGTCTGGATCCAGCCAGGCATGGCCGACGACACGATTGGCCTGGCCCTCGGTTACGGGCGCGAAAAAACCGGCAGAGTCGGGCGCGGCACCGGTTTCAACGCCGGCAAATTGCGCACCAGCGCCGATCTCTATTATGCCTCCGGGGCTTCGCTGCGCGACACGGGTGAAACCAAGTATGAGCTGGCCTGCACCCAAAGCCACTGGAGCATGGAAGGGCGGCCCGTCATTCGCGAAGCCAGCCTGGAGCAGTATCGAAAGCATCCGGATTTCGCGCAGAAGATGAAGTTGGAGGAACCATCGGTTGTGGGGCCTCTTTACCCAAATCCATTCGACAGCAGCAAGGCCCACGGCCTGCACCAATGGGGCATGTCGATCGATCTGAACCGGTGCGTCGGCTGTTCGGCCTGCATGGTAGCCTGTCAAAGCGAAAATAATATTCCCATCGTGGGCAAGGAAATGGTCGGCAAGAGCCGGGAAATGCACTGGATTCGCATTGACCGCTATTACGCCGGCCCGGAGGAAGACCCGCAGGCGGTCGCCCAGCCAATGCTTTGCCAGCATTGCGAATCAGCCCCGTGCGAAAATGTCTGCCCGGTCAACGCCACGTCGCACGATGATGAAGGTTTGAACGTCATGACCTATAACCGGTGCGTTGGCACCCGTTATTGTTCCAACAACTGCCCTTACAAGGTCCGGCGCTTCAACTTTTTCGATTACAACCGCCGTCCGCTCAATCATCTTTACCAGACTCCGCTGCTCATGGAAACGGACGGCGAATGGGAATTGCTCCGCTGGCTCAAAAACCCGGACAAAGGCAATTTGCCGGAAGACCAATGGCAGTTGGCAAAGCTGGTCAAGAATCCAGACGTCTCCGTGCGCATGCGCGGCGTCATGGAGAAATGCAGCTTCTGCCTCCAGCGCATCGAGCAAGCCAAGATTGCCGCCAAGGTCAAGGCGCGCGACAGCGGCCATATCCGTCTCACGGAAAAGGAGCACACGGTGCCAAAGACCGCTTGCCAGCAGGCTTGCCCGGCGGAAGCGATTGTCTTTGGCGACACTTCCGATACCGAAAGCAGCGTCAGCAAAGCCAAGGCGCAGGAACGCACCTACAAGGTGTTGGATTTCCTCTTGACGAAGCCCCGGCTGACCTACCTGGCCCGCGTCCGCAATCCCAACCCTCTCATGCCGGACTACAAAGAACATCCGATGCCTTACACGATCGAGGAGTTCAACAAGGGTCCATTTTCACCTCCTGAAGAACCGGAGTCTTCCGAGAAAGGAGCGCTCTAATGGCTGGTCAGGTTTTTGATCCACAAGCGCGCATCACGGTCCAAGCGCCTCCGGTGGAGCTGGAGCGCGTGCCCCTGGTCAGCCAGCAGCGCGGCCCGGGCTGGCTTTCGGATCGGATCGCGGGCGTCATCGAAGGCGAGACTCCCGGCTGGTGGAAAATCTGCTTCGCCATCAGCGTGACCATGATGACGGTCTGCTTTACCATGATCCTCTACCTCATGTCCACCGGCGTCGGGGTCTGGGGGTTGGAACATCCGGTGATGTGGGGCTGGGCGATTATCAATTTCGTCTGGTGGATCGGCATCGGCCACGCCGGAACGCTCATTTCCGCCATTTTGTTTCTGCTCCGCCAGCGCTGGCGCACGTCCATTAACCGTGCGGCCGAAGCCATGACCATTTTTGCCGTGATGTGCGCCGGTATCTTCCCGCTTATTCATATCGGGCGCATTTGGTTCGGCTGGTGGCTCTTTCCCATTCCCAACTCCAACAGCATTTGGCCGCAATTCCGCTCGCCGTTGATGTGGGACGTCTTTGCCGTTTCGACTTACTTCACCGTCTCGGTGCTCTTTTGGTACATGGGCCTGATTCCGGACCTGGCGGTGATGCGCGACCGGGCCAAAACGAAAATTCGCAAATTTGGCTACGGTCTCTTCTCCCTTGGCTGGACCGGTTCCAACCGCCATTGGAGCAATTACGAAAAGGCGTATCTCATTCTGGCCGGTCTCTCCACGCCCCTGGTGCTCTCCGTCCATTCCATCGTGTCGCTGGACTTCTCCGTCTCGCAGTTGCCCGGCTGGCACACGACCATCTTTCCTCCCTACTTCGTCGCGGGGGCGGTTTATTCCGGCTTCGGCATGGTGCTCACCCTGCTGGTGCCCTTGCGGCGCATGCTCAAATTGGAGGACATCATTACCGTTCGCCACGTGGAGTTGATGTGCAAAGTGACGTTGGCCACCGGGTCGATTGTCGGTTACGCCTACGGCATGGAATTCTTCATTGCCTGGTACAGCGGCAACCCTTACGAAAGATTTCTCTTTCTGCGAAACCGCGCCGCCGACCCCTTCATCCTTGGTCCGTTGTTCCACGTTCCGCCGGCTCCCTATTGGTGGGGTTTCTGGACGATGGTGATTTGCAACGTGGTGGTGCCGCAGTTCTTCTGGTTCAAGAAAATCCGCACCAGCATGCTGACCGTCTTTGTGCTCTCCATCCTGGTCAACGTGGGCATGTGGTTTGAGCGGTTTGTCATCGTCATTACTTCGCTGCACCGCGAGTTTATCCCGTCCAACTGGGGCTATTACGGTCCAACGTGGGTGGATATTCTCCAGTATCTGGGTACATTTGGCCTCTTCTTTACCTTCTTCCTTTTGTTCCTGCGCTACATCCCGTTGATTGCCATCGCGGAAGTCAAGGGAGTGACACCTCAAGCCGACCCGCATCATCCGCTGGGCGGCGCTAAAACAGGAGGGAAACACTGATGCCAGCCGCTTACGCCATCATGGCGGAATTTGAAACCCCCGCCGCCGTCCTGCACGCGGCGGAAAAAGTCCACGAAACGGGCTTTCATTTTTGGGACGTGTTTTCGCCGTTCCCCATTCACGGCATGGACCAGGCCATGGGTATCAAAAACTCGAAGGTCGGATGGTTTTCCTTCATTGGCGGATGCACCGGTTACACCACCGGCATGTTGATGATCTGGTACATGAATGCCCTGAATTATCCCATCGTCATTGGCGGCAAGCCGATGTTCAGCCCGTTTGCCGCCTTTCCGCCCTCTTACGAGCTGACCATTCTGTTTGGATCCTTCGGGGCGTTGCTGGGCATGCTTTTCCTCAACCGGCTGCCGCGGCTGCACCATCCTTTGCTCAAAAACCGCCGCTTCGCCCTCGCCACGCACGACCGCTTTTTTGTCGTGATCGAAACCAGCGACCCCAAATACTCCGAGGCCGAGACTCGCCGTTTGCTCGAATCGCTGGGCAGCCGGCACATCGAATTGGTAGAGGAATAATGCGCTACTTTCTCCTCATTTTTGTTATCAGTGGCATTGCTCTGGTGGGCATTTGCGGCTTCCGCGGCAGCATCTCGCGCCGCCCGCCCATCGAGCTGTTTCCCGACATGGTGCGCCAGAACAAAGTGCGCCCCCAAACTCCCAGCGACTTTTTCCCTGACCAATGGTCCTCGCGCCTGGTCCCGGTGGGAACGGTGGCTCACAGCGGGCCTTACCAGCTTAACGGCCACGTCCTGACCGTTAACGGCAAACCCGCCTATGCTTACGAAGACGCGCCCATTAACACCGGAAAGATCACCGGAACGACGAACTGGGTGCCGGTCAATCCCCTCCCGATTACGCGCCAGTTGCTCGACCGCGGGCAGCAACGCTACCAGATCAATTGCCTGCCTTGCCACGGTCCGGCCGGTGACGGCAAAGGCATCGTGAGCAAATACGGCTTGGTCGCCATGGCCAATTTCCATGATAAGCTCCTTATCGACATGACCGACGGCGAGATTTTCAACACCATCACCCACGGCAAGAATTTAATGGGGGCCTACGGTCCGAACGTCCCGGTCGAGGACCGCTGGGCCATTATTGCCTATGTGCGCGCCCTCCAGCGCAGCCAATTGGCGACGTCTCAAGACGTGCCCGCGCCGGACCGCACACCCTTTACGAAATAGTTATGAACCCTCATTCCGCAGCCGTGCCCGGACTGGATTTGTCAAAGTATCGGAATGTGCCGTTGATCATGATCGTGGCCGGCGCCATTGGCGTCATCCTTGGCGTCGCGACCAGCGGGCTGGGCTTGAAGCAATTAGGCTTCTCCTGGTTGCTGGGCTTCATGTTTTGCCTCAGCCTCTGCCTGGGCGGATTGTTCTTGGTCATCGTGCATCATTTATTTGACGCCAGTTGGTCGGTGCCGACCCGCCGCCTTTGCGAACACCTGGCCTGCCTCCTCGGGCCGCCCATGATCATTCTATTTTTGCCCATCGCCTTCCTCGCCAAGACCATCTATCCGTGGATGCGCGAAGTTCACCCCGATCGCGCCCTGGCTTCCAAATATCCGCTCTTTACCTCGGGAGGGTATTACGCGGTGGCGGCGATTATGTTCGGCATTTGGTGGCTCTATTCCAACCGTCTCCGCTACTGGTCGTTGCTCCAGGACGAAACGGGTTCCGTGGAATGCACCCGCCGCATGCGCTTCTACGCCGCCTCGGGCGTTGTGCTCTTCGCGGTGACCCTCACCCTGGCTGCCATCATGTGGATGAAAGGGCTGATGGACGAATGGTATTCCACCATGTATGGCGTCACTTATTTTGCCTCCTCCGTCTGGGTGACCCTTCCCACCGTCTATGTGATTACGCTCATCCTGCAAAAGACCAGCGCCCTGCGCAACCTGGTCAAAGAGAAAACCTTTTACATGATTGGTTCTCTCTTCCTGGCCTTCACCGTTTTCTGGGCCTACGTCAACTTCTCGCAATACTTCATCATCTGGAATGCCAACATGCCGGAGGAGACCTTCTGGTACCTTCTGCGCGAACAAGGGACCTGGGATGCCGTCGGCAAATACATTATTATCTTCGGCCACTTCTTCATCCCGTTTGTCATGTTGCTGCGGATTGATTTCAAACTGAAATTGGTCACGATGCTGCCGTTGGCGGCGTGGGCCTGGCTGATGCACTTTGTGGATTTGGAGTTCCAAATCACGCCGGCGGTGCATCCCCATACCATCCTGAATCCCGGCTTGCTTTCGGACTTGGGCTGCGTGCTGCTCTTCGTCGGCATCCTGATGAAAGTTTACATCGGCTCATTGTGCCGTTACCGGGTCTATCCTCTCAAAGATCCGCGCATGGCTGAAGCGCTGGACGTTTATGTCCCGCCGGCCAGCGACATCTCCGTTGCACCCCACGAGGCCAAATGAACTCAGATTCCTGCTGCCAAAAATCTTCCTGCGGCGCTTACGTCCTTGGCTTTCTGGGGACCTTTGCCGTCATGGCCCTGCTGGTGTGGCTGATGCGCTCCTACGCCAAAACGCCCTCCCTGACGGCCAGCCGCTCCGCGGAGCGCCTGCAAATCCTGGCTGATTTCAAAACCGCCAACGCGCCTCTCCTGGAAAAATATGATTGGCAGGACCAGGCCAGGGGTTTCGTGCGCGTTCCCATCGAACGCGCCAAGGAATTGATTTTGGATGAATGGCAAGACCCGGCGGCCGGACGCTCCAACCTCATGGCTCGCGCGGCCAAGGAATTTGCCCCGGCACCCAAGCCGCCGGAAAAGAAGAATGAATACGAATAGGTGGCCCCGCCCATGAGCGCGACTCCTGCCCCAGCGCCCGCAGTCCAGGTCCAGCCCCCGCGGTCATCGCCGGCGCTGAGCGGGAAAATATGTCCGGCCCCCTTTCTCTACCTTTTTTTCAGCGCGATCTGCTGGTTGATTGTCGCCACTTTTTTGGGATTTCTCGCCTCGCTCAAGTTTCACGCGCCGGGCTTTCTCGCGAGCGAACCTTGCTGGACCTTCGGGCGGCTTCATGCCGCGCAAAACGCTTCCTTGCTCTACGGCTTTGGCCTGCCCGCCGCGCTGGGCGTCGGGCTGTGGCTGCTGTGTCAGTTGGGCCGCGCCAGCCTGGCAGGCCCGGCCCTCGTTTTTTTGGGCACCTTCATTTGGAACCTCACAGTGACTATTGGGGTTGTGGCGATCTTTTGCGGTGACAGCACCGGTTACGAAACGTTCGAGATGCCGGCCTATTGCATCCCGCTCCTGGCGGCAGGTTATCTTATGAGTGGTTTGTGCGGCCTCCTGACATTTCATCAGCGCCAGGAGGGGCCGCTTTATCCCTCCCAGTGGTTTGTTCTCGGATCCATCTTCTGGTTTCCATGGATTTTTTCGACGGCGGCGCTCCTGCTGCTGCAATGGCCGGTTCGCGGCACCCTGCAAGCCCTGATCGCCTGGTGGTATGCGCATAACTTTAGCAATGTCTTCCTGGGTTTTGCCGGACTGGCCCCGGCCTTTTATCTGGTTCCCAAACTCCTCGGACGGCCCTTGTACAGTTATCAGCTTGCGGTCATGGCGTTTTGGACTTTGGCGCTCTTTGGCAGTTGGGGCGGGATTCCGGACGGCGCTCCCCTGCCCTCCTGGATCATCAGCCTCGGCGTGATCGGGACGGTTTTCACCGCGATTCCTCTGCTCTCGGTCGCCGCCAATTTTTATCAGACAGTCCGCCTGGACATCAACCGGCTCGACACCGTTCCGGCGGTGCGTTTCTTCTACATCGGCCTGACTTTCTGGTTTATTGCCGGCGCGCAGCAAATTGTCGGGGTGCTGCCGCACGTCAGCGCCATCACTGGCCTGACTTGGTTTGGAGTCGCGCAAAAGTATTTGTTCCATTACGGCTTTTTCGCCTTCAGCTTTTTTGGGGCCGCCTATTACATCATTCCGCGTCTGGTTAATTTGGACGAAAGCGCCTGGTGTCCGCGCCTGCTCAAGGCCCATTTATACTTGACTGTATTCGGAGTCCTGATTGTTTATGTTTCACTCCTGGTTTGCGGCGTTGGCCAGGGAATCCTCCTGGCGGACGCCCAGCACACCTTCCCGGAAGTAATGCGAGGCACCATGCTCCCCCTCCGCGTGAGCACCCTGGGTGATTTGCTCCTGGCGGTGGGCACGGTTCTTTTCGGCGTTAATTTTGCCCGCCTCATGGCACAGGTCTGCCGCCAGTGCTGGGCAACGTCTTCATTCCCGTGCCAAAGGAGGGACTCATGAATAGCGGCCCGTTGCTCTTCCTCGGATTGTTCGCCACCATGGCCGTTTCCTGGCTCAGCTTTGTCATGGGGCCGGAATTGCAAATCGGGCATCTGGCCCAAACCAATACCGTGGTCGTGGGTGACGCCTCCCCCCAAGCCTATCCGCTGGCGGAACCCGGCGACGCCCACCAGGGTGAAGAAGTCTATCGCGCCAACGGCTGCGCCGCCTGCCACACACAAATGGTCCGTCCCCTGGAACTCGGCTCGGACACTCGTCGCGGCTGGGGCGCGCGCCGCAGCCTGGCTGAAGATTATCTTTACGAACGGCCCGTCATGCTCGGGACGGTCCGCATTGGGCCGGATTTAGCCAATTACGGCCGACGCTCCGACCTCAACGGCATTTTGCTGCGGCTCTACGACCCGAATTCCATCATCCGTGGCTCCGTCATGCCGCCTTACCGTTACTTGTTTGAAAAGCGGAAAATTCAGTCTTTCCCGTCGCGTGATGCCCTCGTTTTGCCCGAACAGATTGCTCCACCCGCCGGTTATGAAATCATTCCGCGGCCGCAGGCGCTGGCTCTGGCAGCTTATCTGATGGGCCTTCGCCAGGAAGGATACCTTTTTGAAGCGCCACCACCGCCAGCCCGCCCGACCAACGCCGCCGCGCTGCTTCGGACCAACGTTCCCGCCAAATGATGGCTGACGATCCAAAACCAATCGCGCAAGAGGACGAGGCCAAGCCGTCGGTGGGCCATTCCTCGATTCCGATGTGGCTCATCATTCTTTTCGCGCTCTTGTTTTACTGGAGCCAGCTTTATCTGAGCGACCATGCGGGGGGCTTTAGCGCGGAGGTTTATACGCCTTACGAATCCTTTGAGCAGGTCGCGGCTGCCAATCCCCAAGACCCTGAGGCCAGAAAACGGGCCATGGGGCGGGACATTTACCACAAGACTTGCGAGCTGTGCCACCAAATCAACGGCATGGGGCAAGAAGGCAAAGCGCCGCCGCTGGTCGGCTCTGAATGGGTATTGGCGCCGCACGGCGATCGCATCGTGCGCATCGCTTTAAATGGCCTGACCGGCCCGGTGACTGTCAAAGGCCAGGAATGGAATCTCACCATGCCCCCTTGGCGCGACAATTACAATGACGAGCAAATTGCGGCGGTCTTGACCTATATTCGCTCCAGCTTGGGAGACAACAAAGCCGCCGCCATCGACCCCACAACGGTGACAGGCGCTCGCGCCGAAAATCATCCCAGCGCGGAAACATCCGACGAACTCCTGAAGATCTCCGTTCAGTAACGGATTCGTCCTATAAATTGGCTGTCTTTTAGGCAATGGATACCCTAAACACTTCGCGCCGGTGCCATGAATCTCAACAAACTCGGCCACAGAGACTCAAATAACGGCGGGGAGCGCGACCGTCCCGGTCGCTCCAGTCGGCGTCCCGCCGACTGGCTTCCCACTAGCGTGCTGTCACAGAAATGGCTTTGCAAAGAACCCCTCCCCTGCCCTCTCCCCTCAAAGCGGCGAGAGATTTCCCCGAAACGATCCGCGCATTGAACCCATGAAACCATTGTGCATTGTTCCATCTCCCTCTCCTCCACACACTTGTGGAGGAGAGGGTTGGGGAGAGGAGGTTCTTTTTTCGGTGGACGGTTCATGGAAAGAGGATTGTGTAAAGGTTTCGTTGCAACACCATGCCAGCAAAGTTTTCGGCCAGAGGCCGAAAACAGCGGGCGGGACGCCCGCGCTCCCCAAGAAACATGGACTGTTCCGGATTCATCAAGTTAAGTCAGTTCTTGTCGTTGCTGCCGTTGCCGTGTTCGGAATGGCGGCAGCTCAGGACGCAGCTTCGCTCACGAACGTCCAGTCTGCGCCGCCCTGGTGGAATTGGCATGTTGCCAATACAGAAGTGGTGCAGTGGCACCCCGGTTTTTCCGCGCAATACTCGGGGCCAAACAGCCTCGACAACCATCCCGCTTCCTCTGAAACCGTTGATTTCGATGTCTTTGCCGGGCTGCGTTTATGGCACGGGGCCGAACTGCATGTGGACGGACTGGCCTGGCAAGGGTTCGGCTTTAATCACACCTTGGGAATCGAGGCTTTTCCCAGCGCCATGGCCTATAAGGTCGGCGCCCGGCTCGCCGACGCCACTTTCGCCCGCGCGTTTATCCGCCAAACCATCGGCCTGGGCGGAGCGGCCCAGGAGGTCCCCGACGACCCGCTCCATTTGCCCGGCAAACAGGACGAATCCCGCCTGGTAATAACATTGGGCGAAATGAGCGTTCTTGATATATTTGACAATAATGCTTACGCCGGAGATCCGACCACGCAGTTTTTAGATTGGGCCCTCGTCGGCAACGAAGCCTGGGATTATCCCGCCAACAGTCTGGGATTTATCAGCGGGCTGGCCTTCGAGTGGTATCAACCGCCCTGGGTTTTGCGCTACGGTTTTTTCCAGGTGCCGCGCGAGTCCAACGGCTTGGCGGAGGACCCCGCTTATTTGCGGGCCTGGGGCATGGTCGTCGAATTGGAGCGCCGCTTGACCCTCAACCGGCATCCGGGCGCCGTCCGCCTTTTGACCTACGTCAATCGCGCCCACATGGGAAGCTATCAGGATGCGATTGACAGTTCGATCCGGCCCGCGGACATCGACTCGTCGCAAGCTTATCGTTACAAATACGGCGTCTGCCTTAACCTCGAACAGGAGATCATGAAAGACACCGGCTTCTTCATGCGCCTGGGCTGGAGCGACGGCCAGAACCAAGCCTGGGCCTATGCCGACGTGGACCGGGGCGCCTCGGCGGGCCTGAGCCTGAACGGAGACCTTTGGCGACGCCCTGAAGATACCTACGGCGTAGCCTGCGTCATCAGCGCTCTCTCAAAGGTGCATCAAGAGTTCTTTGAAGACGGCGGCGAGGGCATTCTGGCCGGCGACGGTGCCCTCAATTACGGATTAGAAAAAGCCTTTGAAAGCTACTACAGCTTTGCTGTCTGGAAATCCATCCACGTCTCGGCAGACTATCAATTTATTATTGATCCCGCCTACAACCGCGCCCGCGGCCCGGTCTCCGTGATCGGCGGCCGCTTTCATTGGGCTTTCTAACTACTAACCATTCAGGATCGGGTCGAGGTGACGGGATTGCGCCCGCCACCCCTCCCACACCACCGTACGTGCGGTTTTCCGCATACGGCGGTTGAACGTAGCGATTTTATGGACTCGCAAGGTCTGATGGCATAAGGAAT
>JBKQWF010000018.1:0-13688 GCA_052139695.1 Limisphaerales bacterium | reverse complement strand
ATTTGCTGGCCGCGCCAAGCTGGGAGGCGCAGCCGGGCGATGAGTTCATGGCGCTGTGGGGCACGGGTTACGAGGAAGGCCGCGCGTTTGTCGAGATTGAGCAGCGCAATAAGATCATCCAGCGCTTTTGGACGGAGCCGGGCCGCACGCAGCAGCCAATCAAACTCGCCGTGACAGAAGCGTTGCGCGGCGGCTTCACGCTGCACGTCACGCAGGTGCGCGAAAACCGCGCCTATCTGGAGTCGCGCAAAATCTCCGTGCCGTGGAAAAACAAGGAACTGGCGCTGACGTGGGAACATTTCACCTCGAAGTTGCAGCCGGGACAGAAGGAAACCTGGACGACGGTCATCACCGGGCCGGGCGCGGAGAAATCCGTGGCGGAGACCGTGGCGACGCTCTATGACGAATCGCTTGACGCCTTCGCGCCGCACAATTGGCCGCATGGGTTTTGGGTTTTTTACGAAGACAATTCGACCGCGCAAGCGCAGTTTTTAAATTATGCCAGCCAGTTCAATCGGGCTTTTGGTGTGTGGAATTACAGACGGGAAAACGTGGAGATTTCTTACCGGCATTTTCCTTTTGACCTGACGCAAAATTTATGGGGAAACAGGTTTTTTGGGAGGTACGCTTCCAGAATGCCTGGAGGTGTCATAGATGCGATGACGGCCAACGTGCCGATGGGAGGGTTTCCAGCACCGTCAGCGCCAGCACCATTGGCAGGGGTCCCCGCTGACTACAAGAAGGATGGCGTCTATGACATGACCACTGCCGGCGTTGAGGGGAGCATAGGCGGCGCGGGAGGCGTGGGTGGCGAAGCCGGGCGGCCTGCACCTCCGCGGCCCGTCGATTTGGGCAAAGTCAGCGCGCGGCAAAACCTGAACGAGACCGCGTTCTTTTACCCGCAGCTGATGTCCGATTCCAACGGCGTCGTGCGCATAACTTTCACAATGCCGGAGGCGCTGACGAAATGGCATTTCCTCGCCTTCGCGGATGATCAGAAACTGCGCGCCGGTCTCCTCGAAGGCCACGCCGTCACCGCCAAGGACATCATGGTGCAGCCGAATCCGCCGCGTTTCCTGCGCGAGGGCGATACGGTGGAATTCACCGTGAAAGTGTCGAACCAGAGCGACAAAAGGCAAACTGGCCGTGTGCGTCTCACGTTTGGCGAAATTGGCGGCGGCCAACCCCTTGACGCACTTCTCCATAACGCCAAACCCGAACAGACCTTCGACCTTCCGCCGAAGGAATCGCGCGGCTTTGCGTGGCGCATCACGGTGCCAGACGGAGCGCCGTTCCTGAGCTACAAAGCGGTGGCCGCAACGTCTGAATTTTCCGACGGCGAGGAAGGCGGGCTGCCTGTTTTGTCGCGCCGCATTCTGGTCACGGAGTCCTTGCCGCTTTCAATCCGCGGGCCGGCGACGAAGAAATTCGAGTTCCAGAAACTCGCCGACTCCGGCAAATCCAAGACGCTCCGGAGCCAGAGCCTGACGGTGCAGATGGTGTCCAACCCCGCGTGGTACGCCGTGCTGGCGCTGCCCTACCTGATGGAATACCCTTACGAATGCAGCGAGCAGACCTTTAACCGCCTCTACGCCAACGCGCTGGCGCGGCACATCGCCAATCATGATCCAAAAATCCGCGCCGTGTTCGACCAGTGGAAAAACACCCCCGCACTCGACTCGCCTTTGGAGAAAAATCAGGACCTCAAATCGGTCAGCCTGGAAGAGACGCCGTGGTTCCGGCAGGCGCAAAACGAAAGCCAGGCGCGGCGCAATGTCGGGATTTTGTTCGATGACAACCGACTCAATTACGAGACGGACGCGACCCTGCGCAAGTTGACCGAGATGCAATTGGAGGACGGCCGCTGGCCGTGGTTCCCCGGCGGGCCGGGCAACGATTACATCACTCTTTACATCGTCACCGGTTTTGGCCGGTTGCGGCATCTGGGCGCGGAGGTCCCGGTGGCGGCAGCGCAACGCGCGTTGCAACGCCTGGATCAATGGATGGACGAACATTGCCAGGACATCCAAAAAAACTGGGGGAGGCCCGAGGATTATGTGCCGAGCGCGACGGACGCGCTGTATCTCTATGGCCGGAGCTTTTTCCTGAGCGACACGCCCATCGCTCCGCCGCACCAGACGGCAGTTGAATTTTTCCGGAAACAGTCGTGCAAATTCTGGCTGCAAACCAACTGCCGCCAGTCGCAAGGGCAAATGGCCATCGCGCTCAAGCGCTGGGGCGGGGCGGACAACCTGGCGGCGGCGCAGGCCATCATGCGCTCGCTCAAGGAGCGCAGCGTCAGCAACGAAGAGATGGGCCTGTTCTGGCGCGACACCGAATTGAGCTGGTGGTGGTATCGCGCGCCCATTGAAACGCAGGCGCTGATGATCGAGGCCTTTGACGAGGTGATGAACGATCAGCCGGCGGTCGAGGACGCCCGCGTCTGGCTGCTCAAGCAAAAGCAAACGCAAGATTGGAAAACCACCAAGGCCACCGCGGACGCGGTCTATGCCCTGCTGTTACGCGGCACGGATTTGCTTTCCAGCACCGCGCTGGTGGACGTGACCTTGGGAGGAACGGATGTCACCCTAAAAGCAAAGTCATCCGCGGCCTCCAAGGTGGAGCCGGGCACCGGATTTTACGAAGTTCGTTTTGCGCCAACGGACATCAAACCCAAGCTGGGTGAAATCACGGTGAAGAAGACCGATCCGGGCGTGGCGTGGGGCAGCGTGCATTGGCAATACCTGGAAGACATGAGTAAAGTCACGCCTTACGAAGGCACGCCGTTGCGTTTGAAGAAGACCCTGTTCACCAAAATCAGCACGGCGCACGGCCAAGTGTTGCAGCCGGTCAAAGGCGCGCTAGCGGTCGGCGACGAATTGGTCGTTCGCCTGGAGTTGCGCGCGGACCGCGACATGGAATATGTCCATCTGAAAGACCAGCGCGGCAGCGGCACGGAACCAGTGAACGTACTCTCGCGTTACAAATACCAGGACGGGCTGGCCTATTACGAAAGCACGCGTGACACGGCGAGCCATTTCTTTGTGGATTACCTCCCCAAAGGCGTCTATGTGTTCGAGTATTCCAGCCGCGTCCAGCTTCGCGGCGAATACCAGACCGGCGTTGCGGAAATCCAATGCATGTACGCCCCTGAATTCAACAGCCACAGCGAAAACCTCCCCATCACCGTCAAATGAAAACTACAAACTCCGCCGGGCCCGGCGCACCCTCGTAAAACGGTCCTTTCCGCAGTTTAAATGGGGCATGGCTGTTACCGCGTTCAAGGACGGCTCTGATCTGGAACTTCGATCAGCAACCTGCACCAACTACCGGGCTGACATAGAGACATCTGGTAGAAAAACATTTCAAATTATTCGCACGCATCGAGCAGCCCGCAATAGACGCTCTGGGCCCTTGTCCTCATTCCAACCCTGGGTGACGACATTCAGCGCGATTTGGGCGCGAGCAGCAGCGTGGTTGACGATACGTTCATGGCCGCGCAGCCGGTCGCCGTAAATTAGGGCGGCATCGACTTCCGATTCGATGATTATTTGCGCTTTGCCGGCGTCCATAAAATCGCAGGCGGTCACGGTCAGTCCTCCATGCCGTGCGTCGATAACCAGAGCTTCGGGGGCGACATGGACTTCCAATCCGACTTGGCCAGCACGAAGGCCACTGTCTCCGCGCGCATGAACTGGGAAAGCTCACCTTCCCACCCGCTCCAGAACGGCGAGAAATGCACGATGAACGGAACCTTTTCATTCGCTGCTTGTATAACCCTCATAGAAATGGTGAGCGTATATCGCATCCCGAATGCCGGAAGATTCTGACATTGTTAAACACGTCCTGAATGGAGACGTGGATTCCTTCCGAATCCTCGTGGAGCGGTATCACGGACCCGTTCTCAGCATGATACGACGACTTATATGGGACAGCCACCGCTGTGAAGAAATCGGTCAGGACGTTTTTGTCGCGGCCTTTCAGAAATTGTCCACGTTCGATCCGGCGCGCAGCCGGTTTTCCACGTGGTTGTTTACCATCGCACGCAATAGGAGCATCAACGCCTTGAAGAAAAAAACTCCGATACCGGTCGAGCATTTGCCGGAAGTTCTCGATTCCTGAGATCCGTCCGACGAGTTTTCGGACAAGGAATTGTTTGCTCGAATGGATCAAACACTCAAAGCCTTGCCCGGAAAGTTGCAGCGCGCCTTCATCCTCGCTGAATTTGAACAAATGCCTTACGAAGAAATCGCCCGTATCGAAGGCACCCGTCTCGGCACGGTCAAATCGAGAATCAATCGGGCACGGTTACGGCTTCACGCCGCCATGAAAGACATAGAAGGAGGCAAGTCATGAATAATGAGGAAAAGTATCGCGTCTGGAAAGAGCAGCCGCGTCCTACGGATGTTTCGGCGGATTTTTCCGCAGATGTCATGCGCCGGATCTACCGGCAAACCGAGCAGCGGCAAGAAGTCGCGCAGAATTGGTTCGGGTTTATTGAACTTCTCCCCCGTCCAGTTCAGTTTGCGCTGCTCGCCGCTGCCGCCAGTATCGGGCTGGGTCGTTTTTGGCTTCTGTTTTCCATCGTCTTGAATCCTTGAACTCATGAGTTTTATATGATAAAGGCCTTTCCAACCGTTCAATACCGGCGGTCACCCTGGACCGCTGCCATTCTTTCATTGATCATGCCCGGCCTCGGCCAGGTTTATACAGGCGCGCTGGCGTGCGGACTGGTCTGGATGTTTCTCTGCGGAGCATTCCTTGTGGTGGGATTGTTGTTTCTCGCGTTTCCATTGGCCTATTCTTGGACTTTAGGCTGCCTGGCTGGACTGTTCTCGGTCGTCATTTGGCTGGCTGCCGCGGTTGATTCCCGTCGGCTCGCCTTGCGTTGCAAACCGGATTACGAACTGAAGGATTACAACCGCTGGCATGTCTATGGGTTGCTCTTCCTCATGGGCACCGGCGGCTGTCTGGCTTATGCGCTCCACGTTCGCGAGCAACTGATCCAGGCTTTCATCATCCCCTCGGCGGCCATGTATCCAACCATTCTCCCCAAAGACCGGTTAATCGCCGTCAAAAACGCCTATCAAACCGCTGACCCACAACGGGGGGACTTTGTCCTGTTTGTCGATCCAGATGATCGCCGTATCTTCTATACCAAACGCGTCGTCGCCCTTGCCGGCGACACGGTGGAAGTTAAATCGGGTAATTTGTATGTCAATGGCGTGGAGCTTCCCCGCGAGGCCATCGGGCCGGCCACCATCAGCTCCGGTAAAACAACGTCCACTGGCGAAGTTTTCTTTGAAAACAACAACGGCGCCAAATATCGCATTTTCATCTCCCAGGAAAAGCCAGCCGCCGATTTTGGTCCCATCACCGTTCCCAAATATGATTGCTTCGTCATGGGAGACAATCGTAACGACTCGCGCGACAGCCGGTATTTCGGACCTATCGCCGTCACCAGCCTCAAGGGCAAGTTTGAATACCGCTATTGGCCGATCACAGGCGGACGGCATTGGGGAACCATCCAGTGATAGTGATTTTATCAATGGAATCAAATAACCCCTGACACGAACAAAAAAGTGGCGATCAGCCCAACGATCGTCGCCCACAGCGGTTTTGTTGTCCAGTCTCATCCGGATTGCCTTTTTGCCGGTTTCTCTGGTTGTCTTTATCCTTTATTCGCCCCATTCGCAACAAACTCTAAAAGAGCGAAGGCCGGAGTAATGATTACTCCGGCCCTCATCGCCGAGCGACTGTGGCATTTGTATAGCCCATGGCCCACAAAAGCCCCCGTCTCACGTGCATTATTGTTTCTATCATTGCGGCACCGCCCCGGGTGCCGCGCTTCCGTATAGAGATAGACGCCACCGCTTCAACCTGATTCAATCTTTTTTGCGGCCTATCAGCATCCGTGGTTAGCCGTGCCAGCGCAACACTAAGCGGCGACGAATGGTTTTCCATGCTTTTCTTGCTGGCGTCTTTGGTGGCATCGGCCCTAAGTAGCTTACTTGGTCCTGGTCCAGTAGCAACTTGACTTGGAATAGGGTTTGGTGCGATACTCGTGTGGGTGGAGTTTTCCCTGTTACGCGCTTCGTTTCTGCTGCTTTTCTCGCCGCAGTGCTCTGCCTTGAGGACGGACAGATCTTACATTAAAGTTTTTTGGACAACAGCCGATGACATTACTAACGCCCGGACGCAAGTTCGGGCAACGATAGAAACCGAAATGGCAGTGATGCCGTTAAGGCCTATCAAGAGGCTGGATTCCGCAAGGAGTCCGGCCTCTTTTTCTATGCGGTATAATCGGCGCCCAACTTTTTCAATTTCATGGACTCGACTCCTACGGCCTGGAAGAGGCCTTTGAAGCCCAGCCCGGGAGCTTGACATAATGCGCCTCAGACGCTGGTTCCCGGGGGCCCTTTCTCGATTTCGACCGGCTACCTTGGGCCGTGCCAGGATAGTCTTCAACGGCGCGTCGCGGTAATCGCGGCCCAAAGCCTTCACCCAGCATGCTCGCTCGAACGGTGCGTTCAACCATATCCTCGCCAACGACCGGCAAACCGAGTGACACAGCCCACGGACTCCTCCGGAAAATCCGGTCCAGTGTTGGCGCAACCAATTACCGGCTGCGCAAGTACCAGGCAAAACGACTTGCGCTGTGATACATAAAAGATGACGCTACTTGGTCTGATCACGCATCCTGTGGTCGTTAGCTGGGTAACAAACTTCCATACCACTTGTTCCCCAAAAAACAAGGTATTTGTACCGGCCATTCCCAGATTTCGATGAAGATAGATGCGGGGCATCCATCTTGCCAGTACTTCATGGTATTGGGTCTCAAATCATATCAGCATCAAGAAATGCTGTTGAGGCTAGGCCGGAGTTTGGTAGCCGGAGCAGAGCTCGGCTTTGGGTTGTCAGATCCATCGAGAAGCACCGCGACGTGGTTATCGTTGGTCCTGCGCGAGCTAACCTTGCTGGTCTGCCCCATTGGCGGTAATCTTCCGTAATGCGACCTCTTCGGTATTCCATCAACGTCACCTTGGACGGGTATTGCGATCATCGTGCCATACCCCCGGACGAAGAGTTGCACCGACACGCGATCGAGAACCTCGACCGGGCGGATGCCCTCCTCTTTGGCCGGGTTACTTACGAAATGATGAGGCAGCTTTTTGGCCACCGGTGCGGACAGGAGCGAGGCCTGATTGGATGGAACCCTTCGCCCGAACGATCGACGCGGCAAAGAAGTACGTGGAATCGAGCACCCTGGATCGGGTCGATTGGAACGCGGAGCTAGTGCGCGGGGATCTAGGGACAGCCGTTCAGGATCTCAAGCAGGAGTCGGCTAAGGGACTGCTCGTGGGAGGCGTAAAGCTCCCTCTCGCATTGGCGGAGCTGGGATTGATCGATGAGTTCGAGTTCGTGGTGCACCCCAGGCTAGCGGGCCACGGTCCGACGCTGTTCGCGGGGCTATCGAAGCGTATCGACTTGATGCTCGTGAGCCGGCTGGAGTTTGGCTCGGGGGCGGTGGCGATGCCGTATGAGGCGAGAAGGTAGCCGTTGGGCTTGTCAGCCCGGGTCGGCCGCATCACGGAGCAACTCGGGCAGATCCGTGGAAATATTCCGATCCGACCCGTCGCGTCCGCAGTAACGTTGCCTCGGCGACTGGCTCGGAATGGCCGTGTTCACTCGTTCCAGTGGCTGCGCGCCCAACCGAGGATCGTGCGACCCACCGCGCCCCTCAACCAATCCTCTGGAACCTCCCCAACTTTGGAAAGCGCCGCAAACTCCTCCCAATACACAGAGCCTTTAATATTGGCCTTAATTTGGTCGAAGTTCCTTAGTCCCAATTGCGCTGCCAGCAGTTCTTCGACCGCGACTTGCGCAATTCCCGTAATCACGATGTCTTTATGTATACTTTTTGGCATAGGTATTTTCATATTGTTTTAGGAGGTTGGATTACTTCGTTGGTATCGAAGGTTAAGATTAAAACCATGTTCGTTGCGGCTCGGGTAGTGAACCACCAAGGTCACACCCAGGCCCATATCCACGTGAGATACAGAGATTCCAAGTGGGCGCTCAGGATCCCATTAGTTCCATCGCGCCACTCTCCATCCGTTAGCGGCCGCCACTTTGTGGGCAGCTTAGGGCCGAAAATCGGACTCCAAATCCTTTTACGCCAAGCCAAAAACGCGTCGGCTTCGTGCTTGGCCAGCATTGGATAGGGATTCTGGTTAATCGGTAGCAGCGAAAATGGACATAACCCGTGTGCGGAAGCGCGCAACGTCCGCTCAACCCATTTGATTGCCCACATACAATCCCGGTTCGGCGATGGGTCTGGGGGCACCAGCGGATACGAGAGCGGCGCCTGGTCCACATTTGTCCAAAGCTCGTGGATGTCCTGCGGGCGCAACGCTGACCACTTCGTGAAATCAACCAAACCGAGCGGGCGGCGGACAAGGAGATTTCTCGCCGAAGGTCCAAGATGCGCGCCGTCGAACAGCAGCGCCAAACTAGGGGTTGCCAACCAATCACTCGTTGTCAGCAATCCGAATTGGGCGAAGATTTGCACCAAGGAATCAGGCAGATCACCCTGCTCGACGAGCTTTTTGAACGAGCATCCCATTTGCAGGCTTGCGTACCGGCTATGAGATGCCAAAAACAAGTTTTGGAGGAGATGATGTGCGGAAATCTCTTCTGGCGTTTCCAATCCAAGCAAGTGCTGGTTGCCGTGGAATTCGGCGAACGGGTCAAACTTCACGGCAGCATCAGCCGTCCAACTTCCGTTGCGGTCCAACCGGAAGCACCCTGGCCTGTCGATCAAAGTAAATGGTGCTGCTGCTCCCCATATCTGCCCACTTTGTGCAGGATCTACCGTGAACGTTTTGTGACCATAACGCAGGCGTTCTGGGCAACGGCACCAGTCGCGATCATAGTGGTGAAATGCGGTTTCTGATGAAACTGCCCGGCCAATTATTTCCTTGGCCTTCGCTTCAATTGCCATTTTATCTGTGCCCGTAATTACAGAACAACCATTCCATCTGAGATCTTTCCGCAATCCCCACGCCCACCCGTACGTCGCCGAGATTGAGGACATGGCTTTGCCCAAATACCGACGGCAATTATGATCGAACGGCGTCCAATCGGAAAAAAGAAGCTGGGTCAGGCCCCAGATAAACGAAACAAGATAGGCTTCCCGAAGGAGCTGCCACCGCCAAACTGGGATTGTGGCGACAAATGAATCTTGATCACGTTTATGCCAGTCTAGTTCCGACCAGAATTCTCCTATTCCCCCGCTTAAACCAAAGCCGGACGCGCGCATGCTAGAGCGCATCGCCGCTTCCCAGCAAACGACGCCGAGGGCCCAAAAAGTGTTTCCATCTCGCAGAAAGGACGTTTCCGGGGGATGCCATCTGTAGAGCGGGTTCAGCAGCAGCGTGTCCTTTAGCGCGGGGGCGAGTAATCGGTTGAAATAAAAATTGCGATCATAGTTGCGAGCAGTCCAGGGTAACGCTTGGTGTTCGCGCGGCTGCGTGGTCGTTTTAACGGGTGTTCCCATTTGCGCGGCCATGGCGACGGTTGCCTTCTGTTCCGCAATGTCCCAATACTTGGAGTGCATTCCGGGCTTGCGCCCAAAGACATCATCGGGGACAGAATCCACAAGCAGATTTTTGACCTGTTTTTCGACGATGTCGGTGACATGGCAACGGAGCCATGGGGCTTTTTCGCGGCAATCTGATAGGATTGAATTCACCTCGGCTATTAACCACATGTGGCAGGGTTTCAAAACGCCGTTTTGGTCAAAGTCCGTTACGCAATAGATTGCATCCCACAACTTTTGCGGAGAGGTTCGCAACCATTTCGTTAGGACGGCATTCCAAGGTTTTTTTCCTGATTTAACCATATCGTTTGGCTCCTTAATTGAAGTCGGTGCCCGACTAAAATTCTCACAAATTTAGATCAAGCTGTTGGGCTCGTACCACTTTCGTTGATCGCCGTGGAACGGCGTTTGGCGGAAGGACTGGTGGCCGGGCAGCCGGTGCTGGGGCCGTTGGCTCGGGCAATGCTGGCGATGTTGGTCCTGGCGCCGCTCCCGCCGTTGGCGCCGCTGGTGCCTCGGTGGTTTTACGATCCACGGTCAGCGCGGGCAGCGGAGTAAATGATAGTGGGGCCAGTGACACAACTGGCTCGAAACGCTGTTGACCAGACAGTGGGACGTTTGTTGCTGGCGCCACTGCGAGTATCGGCTTCGGCTTGGTTGGCACTTGCCACCTCGATGGCCACGGTGTGGCCGGCGGTGCCGATAATTTCGGGCACTTGTTTAATTTACCAGTTACGGGATACGCTAAAGCCACCCGGATCAGTGATAGGCAGGCTCGGACAATTGACTGAAGAGTTTGTTTTTTCATGGATAGATCAATTTGTTGGGATTTCTCTTATTAGTTTTTATTATTCGCGTTAGCCCGTGAAACTGAACTTCGCCTGTTTCGCCTTGGAGTTGGTGGCTGCTTTCGTTTTCTGCTGCTTACTGGGGAGACTCGACAAGATCGGCGGAACCGCTGGAGAGAACTTCAATGGCCACTTTCCGGTTGGTGGCGCGTCTGCCGTCAAAGTGGGCAGCGCAGATGGAACCTCAACTGATGACTGGCCGGTTATTGTTCCCTTGTTGGTTGCCCCCGGTTCGGCAAGTGGCGATGGTGCCTGAACAGCGACCTCAACCTGTGGCGCCGGTTGTTCTGGCGGTGCAGTTGGCTGTGCTGGTGATGTTGGGGCTGGCACCGATGGCCGACCTGGTGGCGCGACTGATGCCTCCTCTGCTGATGGAGTCGGATTGGGCGGCGTTCCCGCACCGGATGGGGACGCCTGACCTGGTGATTCGGCTGCCGACTGACTGGGTGTTGTGGCGCTGTTCGCCTCTGTCATCAACGTTGACATCGCATATGGAAGCCCTAAGCCGGTTATTGATCCCTTGTCGGTCCCGCCCGCTTGTGCTAGTGGAGCCGGCACCGGTACACCGGCGGACGATGCTGTCAGTGCCCCGGATGGTGTTTCCGCAGACGAGTCATCTACGGGCACCGCTACCGGCGCTGGTTCTCGGGCAGTTAGCGTAGTCGGCGGCGGCACGTCGGCTGGCGACGGTGGCGCCACGGTTGGCGTTGGGAGAGTCGTTGGTGGAACGTCGGGAGGCATTTTTTCAGCAGGCATGGCTGCCAGCACCCCAGATGGCCGCGGAGCGACAGGTTGTTGAACACCTGTCGCCGACACGGACGACTGCGGTTCGGCGGGCGTTACATTGTCAGGTGCCAGCGCGGCAGGCGGCGCCGGGCGTCGGGTCCGTTTGATTGATTTTCGGGCCTGGGCATTGTTGGTTGAGGACACCTTGTCTGGCGGTGAATTCATCGGCACAGGTGATTCAGCGGTCGAGAACGACGGAAGTGGCGGTGCCCCAGCTAACGGAGCGGCTGGCGGCGCTGGCGTCTCGGCAGGCGATTGTTGAGTTAACGAAATCATTTCGCTATTTCGCGGCGCTTTGGAGGTGGACGGCGTTTTAGGCAGTGGGTGGATCACCATCAGGCGCTGTTTTAGCGCTTCCACCTGCGTCAACTGCTCCTCTGGCGGCAGATCCGCGAGAGCAGATAAAAGTTCGTCGGCCAGGCAGCCCACGACATTTTCCAACCCGGCGCACATACGGAGCTGCCCCAGTTCAATCAACCTGGGATATGGGTCCTTCGTAGCCGAGCTAAAAAAGTCGCGGCCCTTTTCGAGCCAGACTTCCCACGTTAGCTCGGGAGATTCGGTGGTCGTTGTGCCGGACGGTCTTGCTGTCTCTCCTTCGCTATCACAGGCCATTTTCAGCATCGGCACGGCTTTGACCAGTTTAGTCGCCAGCGCCTCGCGCTCAGAATTAGTGTCCGTGGCGTTGTAGCGCTTTTCGATATACGCAACCTCCTGGTCTACTGACCGTGGCTGGGCGCTCGCCAGACCCAAGTACTCCTGTAGTTTGCGATTGGTGTCGATGTTGTTGTTTCTTAGGTGGTCGAGGCACTGGCGAATAGAGAACGCTGCGATCCAACTGCGGTTCTGCTTGGTGAGGGCTGCAACCGCCACTAGCCATTCCTTGTCATCTTCGATTTCCAGCCCCGCGATTTTCGTTAAAGCCTCACCAACATTTGGTGAGGCCTTTCGCCCAATGATCACGCGCAGCAGCGCCACCGCGATTCGTTGTTGGTTCGACGAATGATGGGCCGAAAAGCCACGAAAAAGCGCCTGTCGGAGGGCGCCGTATATGTCCGTGCCGGAATCTCGAGCGCGAGTTGTTGGTGGCATCGCGTCACTTGAACAATGACACCGCTGTTATCATTGAGCCTATTCTGCTTTGCTCAAGGGCAAAGAAAACCGAGGGTGTCGTGACGCTGGCCTTGCCAGGCTGGGAACGCCCAATTACCGCACAAGTCATCATTGTAGCCTTCGTTGCTGGTCTGATTCGCATTCTTCCGGTAATGTGGAGGCTGGTTGATTTCGCGGCCTGGAAGAGCCCTTCAATTCAGGAAGTGCGAAATCAATGCGCACTGGAAATAACGAAGATGGCTACGGATCTTCACTCGATGAATCCCTTCCACATGGACAAACGCCTCGTCGCGATCCAGGGATCGGATTTGGTCGATTTTTCAATTCTGGTTCGTCTGCACGCCGCAAAGATACCGGCACTGATTACGCTGCCGGAGTGTGCCGAAGTGGAACCCGCTGATTCCCGAGTTTTCCCATGGTTCACTGGCGCGGTGCCGAAGCACCACACAACCGGCACAAATAGTTTGCGCGCCGGGGAACTCGCCAAGAAGTTATCAGGTTCCGCAGCGGTCCTCCCATTTGTCAGCGCGGCCTATGGCAGGCAATTAGGGCGGCTGCGTTTGAAAAGGGTGTGGCGAGCAAATGGTGACTCATGCGAGCCCCTTGCTAGTACTAAGGTACTCGACTTTGTGGGGGGTGGCCTGGACACTTTCAACGGGACAACAAAACAAGTCATCAGCCACCACTCCTTGGTTTTGAGCCATCAAAAACTCAGCTTGCTAGATCTGCAGTTGGTGCATCATTACTCGTTGCGGGCTCGCGGTGTGTTGATATTAATGGAGCGGCGATTTGGTCTATCACATTATCAAGGTAATACCTGGGGAGCGCGTCAAAAACACTTAACTTTTGTTGGATGCGCTTGGGCGCTTGCCCAAGCGCACGGTGATTATAGGTTGGGTGTGGCACAACGAGATTTATTGCCTGTCAAACTAGGGTGGGAGCGGCGATTGGAATCTCCTTTCATGGGTCCTTTATCGACAGCGCCCATGTCGGACGAGGACGCTAGGGCTTTGGCTGGTGTACGCAAATCACAGTTGTCGGCAATTGAAACAATTCATCAGCCGACAATAATGCTGCCAAACCAACCGCTCCCGATTGAAGTTATTCGCACTGCGGTGGATTGGGAAGAGATTGCCGAATTGATGAGGTGGGCCAGGGCCAAACCCACAAAGCAGGAGGAGGATGCGGGTCCAAATTGCGACTTTACAGTGAACTCTTAGCCGTAACGATGCAGTAGCAATTGAGGCCACTGTTGGTAAAGACTTGTGGGCGTATGATAAAGCTCACCAAGTCGTCCGACGAATCGGCTCACCAAACAGTGACCGAATTCATTAAACTCC
>JBKQWF010000017.1:0-18648 GCA_052139695.1 Limisphaerales bacterium | reverse complement strand
AGCAAGTTGGCGATTTCCTGCCACGTCTTGCGCCGTTGGCGCAGCTCGCGGATGAAGTCGTAGTGCGGTTCCAAAATGCTGTGGAACGGTTTGCCGCCGCGTTTTTGATGTGCCGTTTCAGTCATCGCCGGACAGAATAGCCCGATAATGAAAAACGGTGGAAGAGAGCAGGTGAAAGTTAAAGCGAGATGAAATCACGCCGCGTGTAGCGGCAAAGGGCGACGAATGGCGACAAATTCAAGTGACGAAAAAGCGGCGAGTGCCGACGAAATGTGAGGAGTGGATGCGACGAAAAGTGACAAATGCGTTGTCGCTTTTAGTCGCCTGGTTTCTGGTTGCGTTTTTCCCTACCGATTTTGGTAGGGGATGGTGTCTCGAAAAAATCAAGGCTTTCAAGGTTCAGAAAGCCGTCAAAATCGCGTTCGGCTGAACGTATCAAATTGGATAATGAGGGGCGCAGTGAGCGTCCGTTTCTGAAATCGTAGCGGACGGAACAGCTGTGTAGTCGCGGGATTTTGGAAACGGACGTTGACTGCGCTGCCGTATAGGTTCCGTTGCGATGCGGCGATTTGTCTGACCGGTTGCCGAGTACCCGCAGGCAACCCGGTCAGTCAATGCGCCGGGCATTGTATCAGAAGAGTGGAACCGCACCGAGCGACATCATTGTTGAATTCGATGAAGCGCGTGCATCGGCTTTGCGAGCACCCGCTGAAGTATGCCCTTCTGGCCGCTTCGTCTGCTGATGGTGCAAAATCAATTGCGTTTTGCTTAAGTCCGCCGCCTCATTTGGCCGTGATGCAGTAGCCGGTCTTTGGTCTTGTTCTTGGGAGAAGTTTTCACTTTTCATACTGTGAGGATAAACCTTGCAGCGGCGCTTCCGGTACGGGCTGTTAGCCCCGTTCACTCGTTCAATCCCCAATGGCAGTAACCACCGTAAGGCTGGCTTTGCACGGAGAGTTCCAGGAGCGATTCCACGGTGGTGCTGGTTCGGTCCGCGATCAGTCTAAGGAAAACAACGGGGGCTGCGATCATCGCCTGCGCAGGGGCTACTTTTCGCAGCTTTGCGGGATTACCCAAAGAAACGCTGGCAGTTGCAACTGGCGTGGCTCGGCCTGGGTTTGCAGTCATATTTTTCTGTCGTTTCTATGCGTTTTCGTTTTTCAACGGTAAGTTTTCCGCGTCGGCCAGATGGGCTGCTTCCGGCGAACTGGCCACCCTCAGAACCGAGTTTCTGCCGCCAAACGGGTTAGGCACGGTTTCTCTGGCCAGCGGGTCGGGCATCCATTGCCCGTCCACCACCAGACAGTATTCGTAGGTGCCGGGCACCAAAGCTGTTTCCTTCCACCAGCGACCGGTGAACGTTCCCGCAACACAGACGGTGCTGGCGGTGGGATGAGTGAATTCAAAGCGAACGGGCACAAGTTGAGGGCCGGCGCTTTTTGCGTTGTCATGGTTTTTGTTGTGTTTCCCGTCGGGCTGAGCATTTGGAGTGGGAGAATTGGTTTGCCCTTGATTTGCAGTCCTAATTTCGTGCTTTCTCTTCTTTGTTCAGTTTGAGCCATCATTAAGGCTCCGGCTTTGAAGCGCAGGGAATAAAAGGGAGGGACTGCTCATGCCAATGGCAGTCGGACGCCAGGTAAACTAAGCTCTGTGAACAGCCACAACGTACGCCATAAACCGACCCGCACAAGGCAAATCGGCACAAATCGCCGGCGACGAGTTGACAACCGCAATGGTGGTCGCCCGGGCCGGGTGGCCCTGCTGACTGGCGGTTTGTTTGCGCCGGTTGCCCGGCCATCGGGATTTGCGCAGCGCCACCTTCCTGCGCCATTATTTCTGATGCGAGATAAATGTCTCGATCATGCGGGCGTAGAATTGTTGGCTGTGCCAGGCTTCGTTTTTACCGCGAGCGCCAGCCAGAGTGCGCTCGCGACGATCAACGCGACGGGCAAAATCAAAACGGCCTTCTGCAAATTTCCGCCAAATGAATCCGCGAGCCGGCCCACGATCTCCGGCGACCACATGTCGCCGAAGAGGTGGATCGTGAAAATGGAAACGGCCATGGCGCTGGCGCGAAGGTTCACAGGCGCGGTTTCCAAAATGAGTGTATTGACCGGTCCGGTGGACAGGAAAAGAAAAAACATCGCACCCGCCAGGAAGGCCATGGACCAAAACGTAGAACTGGCGAGGAACGCGCCAAACGCGAATGGCACTGCGATCAGCACCGAGAGTCCCAGCGTCCACGCGTAGCCGGCGCGATTTCGCTTCTGCCACGCGGTCGCCGCGAATCCGCCGATCATCGTGCCGACAAGCCCAGCAACTACGAGCACCGCGCCGAAAAATTCCCCCGCCTTGTCCACGGCCACGCCGTGAGCGCGATGCAGGAATGTCGGCCCCCAAAGCCCGAACGCACCCAGCGCGAACGTGTAGGCCGTGTAGCCCGACACCACGAGCACATATTCCGGAATACGAAAGAGATGCGTGATGTCGCGGACGGAAGGTCTTTTTGCCGCTTCGACGGTCTTGCCCTCGGCCTGGCCGCGTTTGAGTTCGGCAAACGGTAGCATCACGAGCGCGAGGAATAATCCCGGCACGCCTGCCCAGACGAACGCGTGTCGCCACCCCCATTTCGCGGCGATGAATCCGCCAATGATCGTGCCCAGCGCCGCGCCGACGGGAATCGCGACGTAGAAAATTGTCAGCGCATTGTTCCGTTTCGCGGGAGCGTAACTGTCGGAAATCAAACTCGGACTGATAGTCGCATAGCTCGCTTCCCCCAGGCCGACCAGCATACGAAACGCAATCATCATCGCAAACGTCGCCGCAAATCCCGTCAAGATCGTGCCGGCGCTCCACACAAATATGCCGGCGGCGATGAGCCATTTGCGCGAGCACCGGTCGCCCAGCCAGCCGAAGACTGGTGAGGTGAAGAAATAGCCGATCATGAACGCCGTGACGAGCCGCCCGGCCTGGTCATCGTTGATGCCGAGATCTTTTTGCATGGGCGTCAACACTGCCGAAAGCACGAAGCGGTCGAGGTAATTGAATAGGTTGAGACCGGTAAGGATGAACAGAATCCAGGCCGGCGAGAGTTGCTTGCTCGTGGCGGTGGCTGTCATCGGTGGCAAAGCTAACCATTAGCTCGCCAAAGTGTAAATCGAAGAACTTCGGCCGTCATAGAAAACGCTGACGCCGAGGTTACCCCCGGAAACTCGGCTTTTTCCTTTTCGATTTGAAAGCAAGAAGGCGGCGGCGGGCAGCGACGATCTCGCTATCGCGGCCCAGCTTCCGGGCCGCCTGTTGATTCGACATTGATTTTAAAAGCGAGTCCTCTTCCGGTGTAAATCGACGCATTTTAGCGCCGATGGGGGGTAGGTGGTTCATTTCCCGCCGGGTCTGGACCGCGAGGAACGTCCGCTTTAGCTTCTTAGCCAGCACACGGTCGGCCACAACCCCAAGGAGTGCCTCCTCCTTGGCTGTCCAAGGCCGCGAGTAGGTGAAATTCCAAGCTGGAATGCCAAGGATGCTGCGCCGCGACTGCACGGCGGCCAGGCTTCGATTGATCTGTCGGGCTATTTTCGCGTCGTCAGCGGTGCCTAAGAGTTCGTCCTCCTTGCTCGTCCAAAGCCGCAGGTGGGGATTGATGTGCCGGCCAGTTCGTGCCATCCGGTCACGCACAAGGCGAGATGTGGACGGACGCACCAATGGGTGCGAACGCTCGTGCAGCGATTTTGCGCTACCGAGGATCGCCGTGGGGTTCTGCGCCCGAACCACCGCTCGTCGGCGCCCTGGCGAGTCCAAAGCAGTCTTAATCCGCTGCCTCAGATGCTGGGTACCTGGGTTCGCTTCAGGCACATGGAGTGCTTGCCGCCACTTCTGAACCACGTTGCGGCAAACGCCCCAGTGGTGGGAAACGGCTTCCACCGACTCGGTTTCGACTGCTCGGACGAGGTCCCCAAAGAGAATGATGGAACCTGTCTGATAGCGTCGGGGCCAAGGGATGGGTCCATCCGACCAGGAGCCGACTCTGAGAAGACCCCGCATTTCGCAAACAAGCCGCCCGTTGCGCGGCACCCTCGGCGGCGCATAAGGCCCTAAAAGCAGTTGGAAATGCCCGACATTCTTCTGGCTGGCCATTATGAGCGAGGATGCACCGGAAACCCGTGACCGTCAACAGTTGCGCTGGTGTGGAAGGCGACACCCTCCGTTGATGGCCCACCGGAATTTTGCTGCAAATTCCAGGTATTTCGCCAATCATCCCCGCAGATTATGCCTTGTTTATCCAACACCTCTGGCATCAGGGAGGACGGCGGCTGCCAAACGGGCCGCCAAGCGAAGCGGCTCCCCCATGAGGAGTAACGGACATGTCCACACGCTTTTTCACCAACCACAGTGAACAGACGCTGTTCAAGAAATTTCAGGGCGTCTTCGAGAGCAATCCCGACATCGAGTGGTTTGACGCGCTCGTTGGCTATTTGCGCTCCTCTGGCTATTTTGCGCTCCGGCCGTACCTCCAAAGGGTCCCGCACATCCGAATCTTGGTCGGCATCAATGTGGACGCAATCATGTCGGATTATCACCGGCGCGGATTGCTGTTTCTGGCCGACCCGACCAAGGCACTCGACGAATTCCGCACCTGGCTGCGTAACGACATTCAAGGCGCGGAATACAAACGCGACATCGAAACCGGCATCCTCCAGTTCGTTGACGACGTGATTTCCAAAAAGATCGAATTGCGCGCTCACCCTGCCAAGCGTTTGCACGCCAAGCTCTATATTTTCCGCACGAAAGGTTTCAACGAGCACAAGCCTGGCGCGGTCATCACTGGTTCCTCCAACCTGACCGCTGCCGGCATCGGGGTGGACGAGCAGGTCAGTAATTACGAATTCAATGTCCTGCTGCATGATTTCGATGACGTGCAGTTTGCCACGGATGAGTTTACGCGCCTGTGGGAGGAATCCGTCGAAATCCTGCCTAAGTTCCTCAAGGAGGTCCGCGACAGCACCTATCTGGCGGCCGCGGTCACGCCCTACGAACTTTACTACAAGCTGATCCTGGAATACTTCGGCCAAAGCATCGAATACGACCCGAACGCCATCACGGACATGCCCGACGGTTACAAACGCCTCAGCTACCAAGTGGACGCTGTGACCAGTGGCTTCCGGCTGCTCGAAAAGCATGGTGGATTCTTCCTGGCCGATGTAGTTGGCCTGGGAAAGACGATGATCGCCACGCTTATTGCCAAGAAGTTCTTTTTCTACAACGGCTTCCCTGAGCATCGTTCGCACACGCTCATTGTAGTGCCGCCCGCCGTGGAGGATAGCTGGCGGGAAACCGCGAAGGAGCAGTTCCGGCTGGATAATTGCGACATCATTACCAACGGCAGCCTGCACAAGGTCAAGCGACCGGACAAATACGACCTGGTCATCGTTGACGAGGCGCACAAATTTCGGAACGACACCGGCGAGGCGTTCGACGAATTGCAACGCATCTGCAAATCGCCAACGAAGCACCTTTTGCCGGACGGCTCGTGTGCCGCCAAACGTGTCATTCTAGTCAGCGCCACGCCGTTGAATAATCGCCCTGACGACATCCGCAATCTGATTTCGCTTTTCCAAGACTTGAAGGATTCCACGTTGAGCATCGCGAACTTGCAACATTTTTTCGCACGTTGTCAAAAAGAATATCAGGAGGCGCACAAGCTTCCTGATCCCGAACAGGCCCGGCAGCGGGTAAAAACCATCTACGAACGAATCCGCACCAAAATCATTTCCGAGGTCACGGTGCGCCGCACGCGCAATGACCTGATGGAGCATGACGACTACAAAAAGGACTTGGAGCATCAAGGCGTCGTTTTTCCAAAGATTGAACCGCCGCGCAAAATTCTTTACGAGCTTCCGCCCGCACTGGAGGCTCTTTATGACCGTACGGTCAAAGTGCTCGCGCCTGATAAACCGGGCGAGCCTGCCGAACTCACCTACAATCGCTTTCGTGCCATCGGGTTTTTGAAGCCCGAAAAGAAACGAAAATATCAGAACGCTGACCGCATCTCGGCCCAATTGGCGACGATCATGCGCACGTTGCTCGTTAAACGACTCGACGGCAGCTTCCATGCGTTCAAGGAATCGCTCCGCCGTTTCCGCGATGCCACAAACGTCATGCGTGACATGTTCTCACGCGGCACTATATATATTGCGCCCAATCTGAACGTCACCGAATTCCTCGTTGAAGGCAGGGAAGAGGAATTGATTGCCAAGATTGCCGAGCGACAACCCACCGACCCGACCATTGAGATTTGTTCACCATCTGATTTCGAGGACGGTTTTGTTGCAGGTTTAGAGGCGGACGGGGAAAAGATTGATGAACTTTATAGAGAATGGAAAGCGGTCGCGGAAGACCCCAAGTTGGACGAATTTCTACGGTATCTCAAAGATGAACTGTTCGATCCGAAGATCAACCGCCAGCACAAGCTCGTCGTGTTCTCCGAGTCGGAGGAAACCACCGCATATCTTTTGGGTCAACTGGCAAAGGCAGGATACAACCGGGTCCTAACCGTTAGCTCAAAAAATCGCGCCGAGCGGATGCCGGTTGTGCGCGCGAACTTCGATGCCAACCTGCCCGCCGAACTGGAGAGGGCTGACGATTATGACATGCTGATTTCCACTGAAGTCCTGGCTGAAGGTGTGAATCTGCACCGGGCCAATGTCGTTGTGAATTATGATACGCCGTGGAATTCCACCCGTCTCATGCAGCGCATTGGCCGTTTGAACCGCATCGGCACCACCGCCCCAAGAATTTATATCTACAATTTTTATCCCACGGCCAAGGTGGACGACGACATCGAGTTGAAAAAGAAGGCCATAATGAAATTGCAGGCGTTCCACACCGCCTTGGGCGAAGATAGCCAGATTTATTCGGAAACCGAGGAAGTGGACAATTTCGGCCTGTTCGAGCGGTCGCCCGAAGAAGACGAGCGGGACGAACGCCTCGCGTTGCTGATGGAACTCCGCCAATTCCGCAAGGAGAACCCGGAAGAATTCCGTCGCATCAAAGGTCTGCCGTTGCGCGCCCGCGTTGGCCGTGCCGATCCAAAGCGCGCCGGGGGCACAGTAGCGTTCATTCGCAGCAAGCGCCGTGATGCCTTTTATCGTGTCAATCCGGACGGTACAATGGATGAAATTGCCTTACTTGAAGCTGCCGATGAATTCCGTGCCCCCGATCAGAAGGAGAAAACCGTCCCGCTTCATGCCGCACACCATGAGCAAATCAATGCCGTGCTCGAAAAATTCAGGCAGTCGGTCGTTGCAGAGGCATTGCAGGCCGAAACAGTGGATGCGACGCAAGGCCCGAATGAACTCAAAGCGTTGCGCTATCTCGACGGTTTCGTGAGCCTTCCCTTTGTGAACGAAGAGGAGCGCATGTTGATTCAAGCTGCCAAAATCGCGATACGTCGTGCCCGGTTTCAGAATTTGCAGCGGCAAGTCAACCAGCTTCAACGCTCCACTAAAACCGTAAAGCTCACGCCCGCCGCGCTGGCGGACAAGCTCATGCAGATTCTCCACACCTATCCCTTGCAACAGTCCGAGGACAAGCCCGTCACTTCCGCCCCCCATGCCCTCGACACGATGCCTGACATTATTCTCTCGGAATCTTTCGACAACCCATGACACGGCACGAAATCCAAACCATTTTGCGGAAGGAATACGACCGGCAGGGTTGGGTCCAGGTTTTGCACGAAATTCTCCCCGGCACGGATGTCTTCGCTTCTCCGCAAACTGTGGCCGTGTCCGTTCCCGATGCACCGCAGGCCGTCCAACTCGCCCGCGTCCGACTTGGCGACCGCAAGCAGCTTGCCGTTTTGGAAGTCAGGGTAGGCGAACGCATTGATCTGCTTCATAACCGCGTTGGCTTGCGCAACCTCGTAGCGCGATTCATTGACCAGGCTGAGTATCACGGCGTCCTGGCAGTGTTTCTTTCGCCGCAAGACGATTTCCGCTTCACCTTCGCTGCCCGCATGGCCGAGTTCGACGAGGAGGGGAATCTGGTTGGCCGCGAAACCGCGCCCCGGCGCTACACCTACGTTCTTGGTCCGAATGAATCTTGCCGCACCGCTGCCGAGCGTTTCCTTCACCTGTCGGAAAAGGCACTTAGCGCCACGATGGAGGATGTTATCGAGGCGTTCTCCGTCGAGAAACTGAACAAGGAATTCTTCGCTGACTTCTGCCGCGCGTTCGACCGGGTTTCCAAGGACATCCATAAACACCACCCGAAATGGTCGGAAGTCGAAGTGGAGCGAGAGGCCCAGACTCTTCTGGACCGACTTGTGTTCCTCTACTTCGTGCAGCGAAAAGGTTGGTTAAACCGTCAGCGCGATTATCTATTGCGCAACTTTCAAGAGCCTCATGCGGGTAAGCCGGGGGACACATTCATGCAGCAGTTCCTTCGTCCGCTGTTCGTCAAACTCAGCACTGAAGGGCAGCAGGCGGACATCCCAGGTCACGACCTTCCGTTCCTTAATGGTGGCTTGTTTAATGACGAATATGGGGATGAAAACACGGAGGATTCGTCGCGTCGTCGCGCGGACTTGCTGGTTGCCAACGACACCTTCGCATATGTGTTTGAGAATCTGTTGGAGCGATACAATTTCACCATTCACGAAGACTCGCCCACGAATCAGGAAGTTGCCATTGACCCTGAAATGCTGGGCAAAATCTTCGAGGCGCTGGTTTTACAAATTGAACAGAGCACGACCGGCGGCAAATCGCTGCGGCACGACACCGGCAGTCATTACACCCCACGGCCCATCGTCCAATATCTTTGTGTCGCCGCGTTGGCTGGTTGGCTCGAAAATCAGCCGCCTTTCGCCACCAAGGCGAATGCACGCGAACGCATCTCCAAACTTCTTTCCATCGACATAAGCGAAGGGATTGATGAGCAGGAGCGCGCGGCGCTCAATGAACACCTCACGCCGGAGGAAGCTGCCGTACTGCTCGACCGACTGGCTACGCTCCGGGCCTGCGATCCCGCCGTTGGCTCTGGCGCGTTTCCCATGGGCCTGCTCCGCGAACTCCTCAATCTCGCGCGTCTCTGTGAAACGCGCGCCCGAGGGCAGGACCCAGTGGAAGGCGAACGCGCCTGGCTTTACGAAACCAAGAAGCGTATCATTGAGCGCGTCATCTATGGCGTGGACCTCCAGGAACGCGCCATTGAAATCTGCAAGCTCCGTCTCTGGCTCAGCCTCATGGTGGATCACAACCTTGGGGTCGATCCCGCCAACTGCGACACGCGTTCCTTCCGAAAGGCGCTGACCGATCTTGAGCCTCTGCCTAACCTCGACTTTAAAATCCGCCGTGCGGACTCGCTCGTGGACAAGATTCATGGCGAACCCATTCCACTCGGCAAAATTCACGTCGGCTCGCAGGCACAACAGGCGCTTAATGAACTGACCGCAGCCAAGCGCGAATTTTATGCAGCCGAGCGCGCCGCTGAAAAACGCCACCTCCGCCTCGCCATCTATAAGGCCACGGCTGAGCTCGCGCAAATCGAACTCACCGCCGCGCGTAACGAACTCGGCCTCATCCCGGATCCAGCCAATTCCGGCAAAGTGGCGGAACTGGATCGTGGCCAGCGCGAGATCGGCCAGGTGCTCGCCCGCATCCGGGATGTGGAGAAGCAGCAGAAGGCCAAACGGATCTCCGTGGCCGGCATCGAACAGGCACTGGCGGACATTCGCGACTTCTTCGATAATGCGGCCAAGCCCACCTTCGTCTGGCATCTCGATTTTGCCGAAGTGTTCTTCCGGGCCGAGCAATTGCACGCTAACGCGGACGGGGCGTTGCCGCTTACACCGTCCACTACGGGCAAGGAACGCCGGGCGCTCGATGGTTTTGACATCGTGCTCGCGAATCCGCCCTATGTGCGGCAGGAACTGCTCGCCGCGCACAAGCCGTGGTTGCAGGCTCAATACGAGACGTTCCACGGCATGGCGGATCTCTATGTCTATTTCTACGAATTAGGCATGCGGGTGTTGCGGCCAGGCGGTCTGCTCTCGTTCATTGTGACCAACAAGTGGATGAAGGCTGGCTATGGTGAACCGCTCCGGCGATTTTTCAAAGATAAGGCATGGGTGCGCACCGTGGTAGATTTCGGCCATGCTAAACAGATTTTTGAAGAAGCCGATGTCTTCCCGTCAATCGTCGTGGTCCAGAAACCAGTAGCGAATGCACCGAAGCCGAAGACCGCGCGTCTCTGCACCATTCCTCGTGAGCAGCTCCGTATTGAAGACCTGAATTTGCAGATTGCAAGTGAAGGCGTGGACATGGATTTGGCGCAACTTTCGCCTGACGGATGGCAACTCGAATCAAAGGAAGTCTATAGCTTGCTAGCCAAGCTGTGCAAAGCTGGCATCGCACTGCCCGAAGCCGTCAAGTGTGAGCCACTCAGAGGCGTGCTGACTGGGCTCAACGAGGCATACATAATCGATTCCAAAACAAAGGAGAGAATAGTAGCGGCAGACCCATCCTGTGCGACCTTGATACGTCCGAATCTGCGTGGCCAGGACTTCTCGCGATGGAACGCAGCCTGGGCCGGAACTTGGTTGATTTGCCTAGAGTCGAGCGAGAACCGCGAATGGCCTTGGTCCGAGTCTGATGGTCGGGCCGAACAGGTTTTCTCAAAAACGTACCCTGCGCTGCATAAACATCTCTCGCAGGTTCGGGATGCACTCATCAAGCGCCAAGATCAGGGGCGCTTCTGGTGGGAACTCAGGTCGTGCTCTTACTGGGCTGATTTTGGGAAGAAAAAAATAATGTTCCCAGAAATTACTTGGCGTCCAGAATGGTGCTTTGACGCTACGGGAATGGTATGCAACAACACGGCATATATCTTGCCCGCAGATGACCTGTGGGTGTTGGCCGTGGCGAATGCCCCAATCACTTGGTGGTTCGCATGGCGGAAGGCGCTTCACGGCAAGGATGAAGCCTTGAGATTCATCAAAGATTTTGTCCGAACCCTTCCCGTGCCACCACCAACCAGCACGCAGCGATCCGTCGCGACTGAAAGCGTTCGACGATTGCTTGATATGACAACTCTTCAACAGCAAACCCAGCGCACGTTGCTCGACTGGTTGCGAGCGGACTTCGGCATCGAGAAACCGAGCAATAGACTCCAAGCCGTATCCGAACTTGATGCAGACACGTTAGTGTCGGAAGTGGAGCGGGTGCGCGGCCGGAAGTTGCCACTCGACGCTGCCAGCGAGAAACGGTTGCGGGAGGAATACACGAGCACCATCGTCCCAGCCCGCGCCCTAGCCGCCGAGATGTATCAACTGGAATGCGCCCTCAGCGACCTCGTCAACCAAGCCTACGGCCTCACGCCCGTGGAAATCGAACTGATGTGGAAGACCTCCCCGCCGCGCATGCCCATCACCCCACCTGCTGCATGAACGCTTCACTAGCTGGACTCGAATGGGAACCCGTCCGGGAGGAATCCTCAACACTCGCGGAAAAAATCCAAACGATTGAGCGCGAAATCGGCGGGCACGGCTACACATTGTAAGGCCTATGACCACTACCTCGCGTCCAATCCTCATAATATTAGGCGCGGGGTGCTCCGTCGGCAGCGGTTACCCGATTGCCGCCAAGATGTTCGAGGGACTGGCGCACTTTGGCGAGGGCTTGGACGACGATGCGAAACGATTGCGCGCGCTGGTCGAAAAGACCCTTGCGCTGGTCAATCAGCTACGCACAAACGGCGAGTCAGTCGAAACACTGGACACGCTGGCTAAGCTGCTCCACGATGGAAAGGCCGGAGGCGATACCATGCAGGAGCGCAACCACAATGTCACGGACGCCAAACTTGCAGTCAGCGCCTATTTCCTCTCACTCGAAAGAGTGGCGATACAGAAAAGTATACCCGGCTACCGGTCGTTGATGGATCGGGTATTCGGGACGAACAGCCGCTGGTACACCAAGGCTATCCAGGATTCCTCCTACTGCGTTCTGACGTTCAACTACGACAGGTTGTTTGAACTGGCATTTCGCCAGCGGTTTTCCGACTTTGACGGCACCGTCGCCCTGTACTCCCCCGCTGCGCTCAATTCCGGCATGCGTCCGGTCACGCCACACCAAGCCGAGATTGAGCCGGATAAGTTCTGCTTTCTTAAACTTCATGGGTCAATTGACCTGTATGGGTTTGAGGAATACGGTCGCCCGGAGCTAATCCAAGGCATCCCAGACCCGGCCCATCCACAACCCATCACGGACCAGGAATTCTTTGTCCCGAACGAACCCGGTTACGGCGTTCATGCTGGCAAGGGGAAACCCGCGCTTATCGTTTTCCCCAACGAGAAGCAACACTTGGAACAATACCCGGGAAACCTGCTCGCGTTTCGCGAGTATCTCCCTGCAATATGGGAAGCCGCCCACAATGCCGCGCACCGTGCCGAAGAAATCCAGATCATCGGCAATTCCTGTCCCGCCCCCGACGCCGAGGCGCTCCGCTCCCTGTTCGCCGCTGCAACCAAGTGCCGCCGGTACGTTATCGAAAATCCGCACCCGGAAGACGTTCACGAACGCCTTAAACGTCTGCTTCCCCCGACATTCACCGGCGAGGTGATTTGTAAATCCCAGAGGTTCGGGGCTATATCCGACAAAACCAATTGCCAATGTGATCCCAACAAAATGAATCACGTCAACCCATGAGCGCCATACAAATTCCCCGCGTGCAGGCCGCGACCATGTTGCGCGCGATGTCGTCGGGGCGCACCAAGCCATGCCTGATGCTTTGCATTGATGATGCCGGCACCTCGTACGAGGCCGTTATCAAATGGCGCGACGCACTGGAGACCAAAGCAACCGGGTTGATTTGCGAACTCATGGCGGCCCTGCTGGCTGAGGACCTCGATTTGCCCGTGCCAAAGCCGTTCATCGTCGAAGTTGCGCCAAATTTTGTGGTCGGCGAAGGAAAGCCTGAACTCGCTGCCATCGCCAAGAAAAGCGCCGGGTTGAATTTCGGATGCCAGAAACTGCCGACAGGGGTTGGCACATGGCCCAAAGACAAACCGATTCCCGTTCTGCTCCGTCCGCTCGCAGCGGAGATTTTCGCGTTTGACGTTTTAATCCAAAATCCAGACCGGCGGCGGGACAACCCAAATCTCCTGTGGAGCGACGACGAGCTTTTTCTCTGCGACCACGAACAAGCCTTTTCCTTTTTGATGGGTGTCCTCGGCTGGCAGCCGCCCTGGACTGGTCAGGGCACGGAATTTCTGCGCCACCACGTCTTTTTCCAGCAGTTGGCCGGTCTCCAACACGATTGGAGCCGGTTGACCGGGGCACTTGATGCTTTGACGGACGCCCGATTGGCTGAGTATATTGAAGCCGTGCCGAATGAATGGCGTTCAAACAGCAAAGCAGCCGAAGAAATTGCCGATTATCTGCGAAAAGCACGGCAAAATCGCACGGCTTTGTTCGGGGTAATTAACCACCTGTTGCAATGAAAACGACATTTACATACACCGTTCTTCGATACGTTCACGACATCGCCACTGGCGAGTTCGTGAACATGGGCGTGGCGCTGTACGCGCCGGAAGCCAAATACATCAGCGCCATCTGCAATCCGCGCTATGGCCGCTTAAGCAAAATGTTCCTCGACGTGAACGGGGATCATTTGCGCTCGGTCATGCGTTACATTCAGGCCCGGTTCGAGGAACATGCGGCAAAATTTAGCAGCGAATTGCCGCTGGCGGAAAAGCCCAAGAGCATAATGGAAATCGCGCACGGCATCCTGCCGCGCGACGACAGTGCGCTGCAATGGTCAGAACCAAACGGGGGCATCACCGAAGACCCGGCCACGACTCTGGACCAACTTTATGTCCGATTGGTGGAAAAATATGAGCAACGGGAAAAGTTGCCGAGCCGTCAGGATGAAGACGTGTGGAAGGTTTTTCGCAAAGAACTCGAATCGAAGCAGGTTTTGTCGCGGATGCAATCCAAGCGCATCATCGGAAAGGACTATGATTACGAGTTTCAGCACGCCTGGCGGAACGGAACTTGGAATTTGTATGAGCCTATCTCGATGGACTTGCTGGACGCTGACAGCATCCTGGATAAGGCCAACCGTTGGCTGGGACGAGCGACCAACCTCAAGGATTCCACCGACCAATTCCACCTTTGGATACTGATTGGTGAGGCTCGCATCGAAAAGCTAAAGCCAGCCTACACCAAGGCGCTGAATATCCTGCACAAGATGCCCGTCAAAAGAGACTTTATCTTGGAGCAGGAGGCTAACAAATTCTCAAGCGAATTGGCAACCGAAATGGCGCAGCATCCCGTGTGACGAAATGTTCAACGCGGTGACAGGATGGATGGAGAATCTCCCCTCCCCCGCCGCCCCGTGGTGCCGGTCTGGCCGGGTGAAAACATCGGTTTCCTCGCCCGGCAATCCCAACCGGCTACCCCATAGAATACGATCCTGACTGACCACTGGGAAGCCACGGGGAATAAAGGATAAACGAATCCTTGTGGTGTGGGTTTTCTGCTTCAAATTTTTCCCTGGCATGTTTATACAGCGATTCCATCATGTCATAGACACGCTCTGAACAGAGTTTCGCGTTGGCCTCGGAACAAAATTTTTCCTCGTCCGATTTGATATGCTCGTACATTTCCAACGGGGTGGTCAAATTCTCAGGGCTTTTCACGTATTCTTCGGTTAATTCCTGCGGTTTGGGGTGAGCCATCCGATCTCGAAACTTAAAGAGCAACTTCACAGTTTGGAACGGCTCGCATCCTTCATCGGCGACAAAACCGACGCGGTCCCCCAGCAAATTGACTTTGCCCTGCCACGACAATGTTCGCTCGAATGATTCCCACGATGGAAATAGAACCCTGCCAAGAAAATTCAAGTAACCTTCAAATGCGAATGCACTGAGAAGAAGCGATCCCATCCACAGATAATAGCAGCCCTTGGGCTGGTTGGCCGACATATTCAGCAAAACCCTCGCTCCATGTAGAGCCTCCGCATGGGGCCTGTAATCCCGTTTCTTGCTGATACGTACCGACATACGGCCATTGAATCACATGCAGCCGACTGGTCAAACCCCAATAATTCTGTCAGACATATTCCCTAAGCGCAGCTTGAGGGATGGTTTTCCAAGGCGAGCGCAAGTTGCCGACAGCATGATGGCAAGACGCTGGCGAATCGAGGACAAGTCCTCAAAAAACTGTTACCACCAGGACAGGGTTTAGCCAATTGATACTCCCCCGTTCGTTCCCCTTGCCGGGCAGGGGGGATGATCCACCATCATCTTCCTTGGGTGCCACTCGCACTGAGCGGGCGTTTCTGAAATCGAAGCGGAACGGAGCCGGTCGGGAGTGAAGTGAACGGACGATGGCGCAGTGGAGCGTGGTTTCAGAAACGCCGGTTGAGTGCGCCACCGAATAGGTTCTCGGTTGCGGTGCTTTGTCTGGCCGGTTTCCGAGTGCCCGCAGGAAAGCCGACCAGTCAAAGCGCCGGGCGGCATCATGGGGGTGAGGGAAATGTGGCAATATCTTCATGGTTCTACCGGGTGAAAAGTGGCAATCACCCACGAAATCAATGCTTTTCTGCCAGATTCTAGGATTTTGCCGGGCTTAGGCCACTGATAAGTTGATAAATCGTTTGTAATCAATAACTTTATTTTTTAGCGCCAAACTGTCTCAGCATTGCAAATCAACAACTTACAACGTAAGTCCGACAGGCTGCTAGGCGAGCAAGTGAGATTTCATTTTGTCTAATGATTGCGTAAAGGAGGGCGTTTTATCGGTCATGCTGGTTGCCAGATGAAAAAATCATCGGCCAAGTGCATTTTGTGTAGCAGTTACATCTTCGCGGGAAACGATTCAAGCAAACTGCCCGGCATGATTGAATTGGCGGAAATACAGATTGAGTGCCTGGCACGCCTTTGCCGGTTCGCCTGCGGATAAATTGGCAAAACAATGAATGAAAGAAATTTACGATTGTTTCAAAAACGAACAAAGCCATTTGAAAACAGATAAAATAACGCCTTATGTTTACTGCCGTTGCGCATAAAAATCTGGGCGATGCCGAGAGTTACTTCGACGAGCATCTCGCGCAGAATGATTACTACGCGGCGGGCGAAATCCGTCCCGGCCAGTGGATCGGCGCGGGAGCGGAACGCTTGGGATTAAACGGCGAAGTCACGCGCGAACAATTTCATGCGCTGTGCGAAAATCGAAATCCCGAAACCGGAGAACGGCTGACGCAGCGGCAACTGAAGGAGGGCCAGCGGCGGGTGTTTTATGATTTCACCTGTTCCGCGCCCAAATCGGTGTCGATCCTGGCGGTGACGCTGGCTGATGAACGGCTGGTGACGGCGCATGTGGATGCCACGCGCATTGCGGTCCGCGAACTTGAAACCTTCGCCGCAACACGGGTGCGAAAACAGGGTGGCCAAAAGGATCGGACGACCGGCAATCTCGCCGCCGCCGCGTTCACGCATACGAGCAGCCGCGCGCTGGACCCGCAGTTGCACACGCATTTCACGGTGTTCAACGCCACGTTTGATGACAGCGAACGGTCCTGGAAAGCCCTGCAAGCGGGCGGCATGTATGACGCCATTCGTTACGGCACGGCAGTCTATCGGAACGAACTGGCGAAGCGGGTGCAGCAAATCGGCTACCGGATTAAACCGGCCAAACATGGCTTCCAAATTGAGGGCGTAAGCGATGAGGTGTTGAAACGCTTTTCCAAACGCGCGCAACAACGTGACGCGGTGGTAATGGAACTCGAACAAAAGCTGGGGCGCAAACTTTCCAACAACGCCATTTCCCATGCAGTGCATCAGAGCCGGGCGGAAAAAGTCAAAGGCATCTCGACGGCGGAAGTGCGTGAGCGCCAACTGGCGCAGTTATCATCGGAGGAACAACAATCATTGCAAAATCTCTGCTCGTCAGTCCAACCCGTCCGGCCAGTCCGTGTCTTTGAACCACAAAATCAAACCCTGAATCATGCCGTCGCCCATGTGTTCGAGCGCAAGTCGGTGGTGTCGGAGCATGAACTGTTGAACGTGGTCCTGTCGCAACGGCCGGGTGAAGTAGATTTGGCGACGTTGAAAGCGGCGGTGAAGCGTTCGCCGGACCTGGTGAAAACGGAACGCGGATTTTCCACGCGGCAGATTTTGGCAACGGAACTGGACTTGATTCGGACGGTCAACGCGGGCTGCGATGCGGTCGCGCCGTTGCATCCAGGCTACCGGCCTGCCGACTGGCTCGGCGAAGATCAACAGCGAGCCATTTATCATGTGCTGCGCACCAGTGACCGGATCACCGGACTGCGCGGTTTGGCGGGCAGCGGCAAAACCACCGCGTTGCACGAACTGGTCGTCGCCTGCAAGGAAGCCCGCGTTAAACCGCTGTTCTGCGCGCCGACAGCCGCAGCAACGGACGTTCTCCGCAAGGAAGGATTTGAGGCGATGACGCTGCAAAGTTTGCTGCTGACGAAACCGGCGTTGTCTGCGCGTAAGTTGGTGGTGCTGGACGAAGCCGGGGCGGTTGGGATGGACGACATGAAGCGGCTGTTTGACCTGGCGCGGGAAACACGCATTGTGCTGTCGGGCGACACCGGCCAACACGCTTCGGTCGCGCGTGGCGATGCACTGCGGATTTTGGAGCACCACTCGGATTTACAATCGGGACAACTGACCCGCATCCGGCGGCAACGCAAGGTCGAATATCGCCGGGCCGTTGAACTGGCCGCGCAGAAGCGAACGGTGGAAGCGTTCGCACAACTGGAACGCATGGGAGCAGTCGCCGAATTTTCAGGCGATAAATTGCACAGTGAAGCCGCCCAGTCGTATGTAAAAGCATGGGCACAAAATCGATCTGCGTTGCTGGTCGCGCCGACATGGAATGAAATTGAAGCGGTGACGGAAAAAGTCCGCGCCGCGTTGAAAACGTCCGGTCGGTTGGCGGGCGAGGAAAAGGAATTCCAGGTTTTTGATTCGTTGTCGTGGACGGAGGCGCAGAAGCGGGATGCGCGGCAATATCGTCCCGGCCTGGCGATTCAGTTTCACCGGACAGCACACGGTTTTGACAAAGACGAAACAGTGGCGGTGGTCGCCGTGGAAAACAATTCTCTGAAGCTGCGATGTCCCGATGGTTCGGAAGTGCTTTTCCAATTGGGTCAGGGCGCCGCCTTGTCTGCCTGCTTTGATGTGGGTGAGAAACGGGATTTGAAAGTGGCCGCTGGTGACAAGCTGTTGTTGCAATCAAATTGGCAAAAGAAATTCGTCAACGGTGAGTTGGTCGAGGTCAAAGCCGTTCAAGGCGATTCTGTTGTGCTGGCCGATGGCCGGGTGATTCCCGAAAATTACCGCACTTTCACGCACGGCTACGCCGTCACGTCGCACGCCGCCCAGGGCAAGACGGTGGATGAAGTGCTGGTCGTGGCGTCAGCGCGTTCCCTCCCCGCCGTCCATCAGGAACAATTTTACGTCAGCATCTCGCGCGGGCGCGAACGCTGTCAGATTTTCACCGATGATGCCGAACGGTTGCGCTTGCACGTCACTCATTCCAGTGCGCGGCTGGCGGCGGTGGAAGTTGTCCCGCCTGTCCACCGCCGAAAATTCATACTGAAGGTTTTGCAGCGCGGTCA